>JAMIEW010000084.1:0-5146 GCA_035906575.1 bacterium | reverse complement strand
CTCAAAAAAGAACTCGCTGAAAATCTTGCCACGATCGGCATCGGTAAAGATGATTTGAAAAAAGCCGAAGGCGTTCTTGATAGCTTCGTCGACTCTGAAATCACCAAACTGATCTTGGACGAAAAGCGCCGCGCCGATGGTCGCGGACTCCACGAAGTACGCGCGCTGGGAGCTGTTGTTGGCTTTATCCCTCGCACGCATGGCTCTGGCCTCTTTGAACGCGGCTCAACCCAGGTTCTCACCGCCGTCACTCTTGGTTCGCCTGGCATGGAACAAACGCTCGACACCATGGAGTTTCAAACGACGAAACGCTACTTCCACCATTACAATTTCCCTGGCTACTCCGTAGGTGAAGCCAAATCAAATCGTGGTCCTGGTCGTCGTGAAATCGGCCATGGCGCCCTCGCTGAACGTGCTCTTCTCGATGTGCTCCCAAGCAAAGAAGATTTCCCTTACACCATCCGCGTGGTTTCTGAAGTGCTCGGCTCAAACGGTTCAAGCTCAATGGGTGCAACTTGTGGTTCAACTCTCGCTTTGATGGACGCAGGTGTACCAATCAAAGAACCCGTCGCCGGTATCGCAATGGGTGTTGCCTCGGACGAAAAGAATAACCGCTTTCAAGTCATCACCGATCTTCAAGATCTTGAAGACGGCGCAGGCGGCATGGATTTCAAAATCGCCGGTACCAAAAACGGCATCACCGCTGTTCAAATGGACACCAAAACCCAAGGCATCCCTTGGGAGGTCGTCGAAGAAACCATCGCTCGCGCACGCGACGCTCGTCTTCACATCCTTAAAGCCATGCTTGAAGTGATCCCTGAAGTACGTGCTGAGCTTTCACCATTCGCGCCGCGTATCGAAGCCTTCAAGATCCATCCAGACAAAATTCGCGAAGTCATTGGCCCAGGTGGCAAAATGATCAACGAAATTATTGCGACCTATAAAGTTGAAATCGACATTGCCGACGACGGAACCGTCTCGGTGACCTCGAACAATGCCGAGAACATGGCTGGCGCCGTAAACTTCATTAAATCCATGACCCGCGAAATCGAAGTCGGCGAAATCTTTGAAGGGACGGTCGTCCGCATGATGGACTTCGGTGCCTTCGTGAACATTGCGCCAAAGGTTGATGGACTCGTCCACGTTTCAGAAATGAAACTCACCCGCGTCGAAAAACCAACCGATGTCGTCAATATCGGTGACAAAGTCCGTGTTGTCGCGTATGAAATCGATGATAAAGGCCGTATCAACCTCTCGATGAAGCGCCTCGATCCTGAATACAAACCAAGTGACCGCGATAGCAAGCCGCTTCGCAAAAAGTAAGAGGCCCTACCCCCGCCTGACTACGCTTTGCTACGTCAGGCGACCCCTTCCCAAGTTTGGGAAGGGGTTTTTTGGATGGTGAGTTTTATTTCAAATAATACTTCGGTCAAGTTCTTCATTATCTGTTGATTAGTAAATCGAAGAATACGATGTCCAAAGCTTCTTAGATACGAATCTCTTGCTTCGTCATAACCTATCCCCGTATCTGATTCGTGCGACGCACCATCCAGCTCAATAACAAGCCTTGCCGAAGCACAGTAGAAATCAACGATATAATGACCAATACCGTGCTGTCTACGAATTCTGCAACCCATTTGTGAACCTCGAAGATTTTCCCAAAGCACAACCTCTGCGGGTGTCATCTGTCGTCTCAACTCTCTCCTCCGCTCTTTATACTGTGGTCAGCTATAGATTCTTGTTTTCATATCTCTACTCCGTTCACTTTTCAAAAACATTTGTCAAACACAAAACCCCTTCCCAAACTTGGGAAGGGGTCGGCTAACGAGCACCTAGCGAAGTTGGCCGGGGGTAGGGCCTGTATGACGGGGCCATTTAGTAAGCAGTACTCCGAGTCCAACCAAGATAAAGACATCTGCCAGATTAAAGATTGACCTGTAGATAGCGATCCAATCTCTCACATAACCAAAAGCCATGCGATCATACGCATTACCAAGCGTACCACCAACAAAGAGCGCGAGCGCGACAATCGTTAGGACGTTTAAACGTTCACTTTCACGATAGACACAGATACTCACGGCAACGACAGCAAGTAATGCTACCAATAAAGGCACAAAGACCGGCACCGGGATATTAAAACTGAGACCGTAGTTCTCGTGACGTTCGAAGCGAATGAAAGAACCGAGAATGGGTGCTTCATGACCAAAGAACCAAAGCTTCGTGACGAGATCGGTAGCAAGAATACAAAAAGCCCCGACGCCTAGCGATAAAAATCGATAGAGGGTCGAGGCTGACATGCGATTACAATTCTTGTGTCAAGGTCTTTTTGCACTCAATGCACGATGATGAGGACGGGCGCGCTATAAGACGCTTCTCGTCGATAGGCTTTTTGCAGTACTTGCAGATGCCATACGTGCCAGCCTCTACCGAAGCGAGAGCCTTTTTCACATCCTTCAATTCGGATTCAAGACGTTCAGCAACTGACATACCATCAGCAAAAGCCGTAACCTCACTGGCATTATCGTCGTCAGAGTTGCCACCCGACTCGGTGTCTACCGTGACATTACCCTCTTCGTCCTTGCGATAACCCATATCGTTAAGATCTTGTTCTAAACGGGCTCGTTCTTCGACGAGCTTGGTTTTCATCTCTTCCAAAAAGGCAGCATTCATATGGCCACAGCATAGCCGAAAAACCGAAAATTGAAAAGGTTTCGAGATGAAAAAAATAACAAAAGAAAATGGACCCCTGGGAGCCCTGTAAAAATTAATTACGTGGCTAGGGGTCCAGTGCTAGAACCCCTCGATCGCAATCCGACAGAAGTCAGACGACGACACAAAATAGGGGGAACAGCTAGGGGCTACTCTTCTCACCGCAGTCTTGGCAGGGTCCTAGGAGCAACGTGAGTCGCTCAACTTTAAGGAATGCCTAAGGCGTTAGGCCAGATCGCATGCGCGACTGACGTTACGGGATATTGAGTTTTGTTTTTTGGTTTCTCAGCTTCGCGTGAGCAAAGCTTAAAAGACCGTAGTGAGAAGATTGGGTCAAGCGACATACAAGATGTTGCTTGAGTTATCTTCGGTAGCAAAAAGAGCGACAGACGCGACACGCGTCGAAAGGTGCAACCCGTCAGAAAGCGATCTGTACGAGTCATCGAAGGTACGGGGCAAAAGCCCTGGAGGTGGTCGGCCGCATTTGGCGGCTATGGTTCAGTTGTGTGCGTTGCCATTGGACGGGCTACGCGGAAGGTTCGAGACGGTGCAAGGAAAGGCTCTTCCTTTCTCATGCGGACAAGAGGCGATAAACGATCAACCTCGAAAAGTGCTTGTGCCCTTGGGAGTGATTGAGACTCGCGCTAGGACACCTCTACTATACCATAAATCCATTAACCCACCTAATCGTAGGCTTTAGTAAAAAAATTTCGCTACACAAAGCGCCGTTTTCAGAACGGCGCTTTGTGTATAACTTTTGTTTTTGATTTATCCATATGTGGATAAACTCTGGATATCATTCTGCGCACACCGTGAGCCTACCTTTTTCTGATCCAAATGAAAGTTTTGGTAACGATTCTGGAGAAGGAGCGTTCGTCCAATCTAATGTTCGCAATAATTGATATACAACGTCACTTGAGAGACGTAACCATGGCACTTGGTCTTTGCAACCTGGCACCTCGCTTTTATCAGCTCTAAACGTTGAGGTCGGCGAGAGGCGCATCATACGTGGGTCGAGTGCAATCCAGTCGCCACGATCATTTTGCCAGGTACTAAACATGGTGGTGCCACTGGTTGCCTGAGGTAAAACTCGTTCAAATGAAGTGGTGCCGTCTGGCAAAACGATTTGCTTGCGTTGAGTAACGCCAAAATACATCAAAACCTTGGCCGCATCGACTTCGCTGAGGTTTTGGGCAAAGCGCACCCGGCGCAAATCAGGGGTGCCCGAAGCAGATAGCCAGGTTTCGTACTGAACGATAGCCGGCAACTCCTTCAACCGCTGTAAATCAGGCAATCCAGGAAACAGGTTCACCGGCACCGCTGGGATCGCATCCCAGGTCTCTTTTGAGAAGGCGAGCATGACATCAGCATCAGAGACGGGCAAAACAATACCCGTTCGCTCTGAGCCTTGCTGGGCATTTGGCATCGAATTGAGCATGACATCAGAGATAAGACGGTTTGGCTCAATCGAAAAGCGCACGGTCTCGTCTTCTTGTATCGGCATGGTGATCTGTACGATCTCAGATAAGAGGGCGAGCTGCACGTCGGCATAGCCATAGCGCCAACTATCTCGCGCAAGCTCATACCGTGTCGCGCTTGGCCCATTCGTCCAATCCAACCCCTCTCCTTGAGACTCCCCGTGGCAAATAACATACGGCAATAAGCGCTCTTCACCACGTGCTAGACCAAAAATACAGGGTGAACGCGAGTCCTTATTCATGGCGCCTTGCCACGACGACGGCAAACGCTCAAACCATTCTTCACTGATAAACGCCCTTGCCTGACGCGGCGAAGCAACAAAGGTGATAAGCGATTCAGCCGGCATAAACACCGGTCGCGACAGATACCACGTCGCAGCGCTAATCAGCGCTATAATAATGATAGCGACAAATAAAAACACAAGACGCCACGTTTTATACCAAGGGATCGTTTCTCCTGAACCCAAAATCAACTGGCTTTCTTGGTTCATGGTCACGGTGTACGACATGTCGGCAGTATACACACTACCAGTCTTGACTGCACCTTTTGTTTTATGGAACGGGGTATCTTATGGCCTCATCTATTACCACCGCTTCGATCATTGGGCTGGACGCGCGTCCGGTCACCGTCGAAGCCGATATCTCAAACGGACTCCCCGCCCTCGTTCTTGTCGGATTGCCAGATACGGCCGTGCAAGAAGCGCGCGAACGCGTGAAGTCGGCAATAAAACATTCGATAAACGATTTTCCTAAAACACGCGTCACCGTAAACCTCGCTCCGGCTGACGTTAAAAAAGTCGGCACACCATTTGATTTACCCATTTCACTCGTCATTCTCGCTGAACACGGCACCATCAAATCTGAATCTCTCGCCGGACTGCTCGTCGCCGGCGAGCTGTCTTTGGACGGAAGCCTGCGCCCGGTTCACGGCGCGCTCTCTTTTGCCTTGCTCGCCAAAG
>JAMIEW010000083.1:0-16796 GCA_035906575.1 bacterium | reverse complement strand
GATTGCAGGTAATGTCACAACATCGCTTAGATTAGAGCGTGAGTATTTTGTCCTTTCGGCTGAGAATTCAAGTGTTGACGGTATTAACGGCTCAGTCTCGTTAGCAGGAAACAGTGATGTCTTTGGTGGTGCGCCGATACGCTTGGATGATTTTGGAAGTGACTCATCGCTTGTATCTCTGACGAATACTCTTGGAACTAGCGTGATTCATGTGGTGGGCGATGTTGATCCAAATGGCACCTACGGCACAAACACGAGCAGTGATATGCTATTTCGCTCGGGTTCAACGGGCGGTTCGGGTACCCAGCTCTATGTTAATGTCGATGGGACCAATACCGGCTGGCGTGGTTTAGCTACGACCGATATGTTGACGGGTGGTTCGGGCTCGCTGCAAGACGCGTATGATGTAGGTAATCAAATCGTCCTTAACGATGGCAGGGTTGAAATTGTCGGCGTGACAGGTACCCCCGATGAGACTGTAAATGATATCGCTCACCTCAATCAGTACGGTGTTTCTACAACGCGTTTACTCAGCTTAGCAAACGCCTCAAAGACCGTTGCCGGTCTTGAAATTCTATCACTGTATTCAAATGATGGTTTTGGAACCGTTGGCACCTTGTTTGCCTTCACTGACAATCGTACAGATCCTTTTGCTTCAACAGGGACGGCGTATATCAGTCACATTACGAATGAGTTTGGCAACAATGAGCTAACCATGGGTAATGCTACGTCAGATATTCAGTTCTACACCGATAGCCTCTACCTGAATTCAGGTGATCTCTATGTAGGTCTGGGTTATGGCATGCTTGATGTCTCCGTAAATAGTGATGAAGGGTTTGGCGGAGCACCGGTGGTCTTTGATGACGCGGGTTCGCTTAGCGCTGCTTTGATCAGAATGAGTAATTCATACGGTCAGAACAATATCGTTATCGCTGACGATCAAGATCCGAACGGTGTTTTTGACGGTGACGGCAGTGATCTTCTCTTCCGATCTGGTTCTTCGGCCGGCTCTGGCACTCAGCTTTACGTAAATGTCGATGGTAGTAATACGGGTTGGGTAGGGTTGGCCACCGTTGATATGTTGGGCGCTGCCTTTGAAGAGCAGCCGATGCTCAGCGTCGGTGATTTTGACGCGTTGCCAAAAACCATGAGTAAGGCAAATGATGTTGATGGCCGTACGGGTATTTTTAACGGCGTCATCTTTGACCTGACCAATCCATATTCACCTGAGGCAATGTTTGCCGTTTCGAGCACGGATTCGGTTATCAAGGGCAGCCGTCTTTATACGATTGACGACGATGATACGCTCAACGATTCGCTTAAAATTTACGACATTACTAATCCAGCAGCACCTCAGGTGATTGGTGATTTTGATCTGGGTTCAATGTCGGCAGTTTCTGATGGTCGTATTGCCGTTGATGGCACCATGGTTTATTTCGCTACCGTTACGAGCGTGCAGATCTTTGATGCAAAAGATCCTTCGGCCATTGTTGAGCTTGGTTCGGTTGCTGTTAGTGGTACACAGCGTGATGCAAGCATCGCCTATAATAACGGCTACCTTATCTATACGGGTGAAGTCGACTACGGAGCTTTGACTGCTACAAGCACGTTCGAAGTCTTTGATGTTCGTGATCCATCGGCTCCGGTATCTGTTTCACATCTTGAGTACCCTGCAGGGCAATTTCTTAGTTCGGATGGTCGCCAAGATTCATTAGTTCACGTTTCTGATCGTCGTGCGTATGTCTTCTCTCGTGGCCCTGGGCCATTGGTGCGTGTGTATGATTTTGCTGATCCAGCAAACATCGTAGAGCGTACAGCTATCGATACAGGTGATATCACGATCTATGATTTCAATGTATTGGATTCAGGACTCTATATTCAAACAGGTGGTGATGATGGCTCGGATCCTAGTTTTCAATATTGGGATATCAGCGATCGCAATGCTCCACAGCTTCGTGCAACCCTGAATGGCGTAGGCAACAGTCTCGATTACTTTGTGGTCGAGGGTGGTTATGCATTTGGTATCACGGGTAATGAAGATCTGCGCATTCTTGATCTTGGTGGTTTGAAGTCGCGTGCTGCAACGATTGCATCCGCAAATTTGGGACAACTGACTATTGGTACACGTTTGACCGTGCGTGGTAACGCGGAGTTCAATAATGGCATTACGATTGGTGGTCAGAGCGTTTGTTTATCTGATGGGACAAATTGTCCTGTAAGCGGTGGAGGTTCGTTGCAGGCTTCCTATGACCTCGGTAAAGATATTACGTTAAACAATGGTCACATCGAACTCGCATCGGTAACGGGTACGGATTCAGATGTTTACGCAGATAACTTCTCAACGACATTCACTCGAATGATTGGTGGTGGTGTTGCAGGTGTTACCACAACCGGCTTTGATATTCTCGGATACGATGATGGTGAAAACAAAGGTATTGAGTTCACATTCAGTACAGATCGTGACGGCCTTAACGCGCCATCAGGTGAAAGCTATCTTACCGGTGTAAACACATCAAGAATTTCATTTTTAACAGATAAGAACGATGCTCAGTCACTTATTCTTCGAAATAATACTTCATCAATTAACATTGCTAGTGATTATCTCTATTTTTCAATTGATGACGGTACGCTTGGTGTGGCGCATATGAGCATGGATAGCGACGGCCTCTTTGGTTTTGAAGCTCAAGTGAACGGTGGGGTAAATGATTCTCCTGCATATTCGTTTCTTAATGGTATAGATTATGGAGCGATGATCGGCTTATTTACGGATACAGAAAGATCGACGCTTTGGTTAATCGACGATCAAGATCCAAACACGTTAGGCTTTACACCTACAGCAATCAGCGATCTGATGTTCCGTTCAAACTCTAGCGCGGGTTCTGGTACTCAGCTTTATGTCAATGTTGATGGTACTGATACGGGCTGGACGGGAATTGCAACGGTCGACATGTTAACGGGCGGCTCTGGTGATCTTCAGTCAGCTTATGACAATGGTAAGGTTATTGTGACATCAGATGGGGCTATTGAGCTTATCGGTTCTGCAACGGCAACCATTGTTGGTACGACCGATATCCCGCTTATTACCGCGTCGTTTGCTTCTGGTACCAATGAAGGACTTGATCTTGCGCTATTTAGTAACTCGGCTGTGCCGTTATGGTCAGGTACGGGTACAGGTATGTTCTATCGTCATGATCAAACGATAGATGTTACAAATACGACTTCATCCGGCCTCGCCTTTTCTGATGATGGCGTACAGAGTTTTGCAACGTTGTATACAAAACAGACTGGCATCGGTTCATTCAAGTACATCACTCTTGATAATTCAGGTATTGATATTTCGCCGGGCTCTGGCGGTACAACGACCTTCATGAATAACGTTGCCCTTGCTAATACGGCGCGTTTTGATTCGAATATTTTACCGAGATTTAGCGGTGTCTTTGGACTTGGTAGCAGTTCATTGCGTTGGAACAATTTTGTGCAGTCGCTTGATATCGCCGGCACGGTGACAGGAGACCTGGTCCCTTCAGCGAACCTTACTTATGATCTTGGTTCATTAGGGGCGGCATGGAACGAAGCGTTTATTGATACAATTACAGCAAATACGATCGGCACTGCTGCACTCACCGTCGGTGGCCAAAACGTTTGTCTCTTGGATGGGACGAACTGTCCTGTAACGAGCTTGAGCTGGGTCTATGATGGGGCAAATGGACTTGTGCGCCTCACGACTTCATCAAATGACATCGTTCTTGGCGCCAGTGCAACGTCTACCGGCGCTCCTGTCTATCTCGAAACAAATCAGACAGTCGGTACGTCGACGCTGTTTATCGGATACAGCACCTCGGCAAATGTCATTATCGGTGGCACGTCCTCAACCATGAGCCACATGCACTCGTTGTTCTCTGGCAACTTTAATGGCAACGATCTCTATGTTGGTGGCAATATCGGTTCGGCATCGAGTGTCTATACCTTGGGTGAGTTCGTGGTTGGTACGGGTTCGTTCAAGATTGGTAATGGCACGTTGACGAAGACGGATGGCGCTATCACGGTATCAGCGTCAAACGGATTCTTCTTGCCGGCGACTGATCTTGGCATCAGTCTTGGTTCGCTCACTCAGCGCTTTAATGGCTACTTCAATAATGTGACTTCGACGAATGCAACGACTTCAAATCTTGTGGCTGGTAATGTTACGGTGACGTCAACGCTTACGGCGAGTAGCGTAACGATGTTTGGCGGTATCTCGCAGACATTGTCATCAAGCACGCAGGTTACGACTGAGTACTCATCCGCGCTGGCCTTCTCGGGTTCTACAAGCGTCGATCTGACAGTTTCTGGTGATACATACTTTACTGTTGCTTCTACCGGAACCTTTCCGCTTCGTACCAGATCAATTATTACCGGTTTTTCAAATGGAATCTCGGCATCTAATGTGAAGAATTATAGCCCTTCATATGCAGATGATTCATCATCGGTAAGTTTGAAATACGATGGAAGCATCACATTGGGGTCGAATACGGTATATACGACGTCGACATTTGATCTCACTACTTCATCGGTATTGTATGCGAATGGTAATATGATCTTGGTGGGAGACAAGACAACGATTTATACATTCACTCTTCAGAGAGGTTCGTCTCAGTCTGATGCTATCGCTTATGTTGGTCAGTTCTTGGTGTCCGGTACTGCACAAGGGATCATCTCTATCGAAGATGATACGCGTTCGGATGGTCAGTTCGTTATCTCGTATTACGATGCAGGTGCCACAAGATTAAGACGTCTTACCTGTAATGTCGGATCTGCTTGTATCTCGGTAGGATCTGCGTCAAATGGTATTTCAGCGAGCCCGGTAGAGGTGAGGGCAATGGGTGGGTACTACTATGCTCCGATCCCAGAAACGAATTCGGTTGTGAGGTTTAATAATACGGGTTCATGGACGACGAGCACGAGTTATGTCATGGGTGATGCATCTGCAAGACGTATTGCTGCGCAAAATGGCTACATTGCGGTCGTAGGTCAAAACCTTTCTGTAATCGATACTAAATCCAATACAAGAAAGACGTTAGAAGGTGTTGTTGGTACGACATTCTCTGATGTTGAAATGATTGGCGATACTATCGTCGTGGTGAGCAATCTGGGCGAATATCAGTATTCGCTCGGCGGTGTTCGTGCGCCTGGCGCTGAATTCGGTTCGTTAACCGTGGGCTCTGCAAGTTTTGATGGAGATGTTTATACCAAGCAGTCTCTCAAGGTTGGTTCAGGTATTTCGGTATTGCAAGGCGGTATGGACTTGCAGGGTGGTTTGACTGTTGGTAGAGGTAACGCATATATCTCTGGTTCGTTGGACGTAAACCAGCATGCATTCTTTGGTCTAGAATCTGCTACTGACACCGTAGAATATCGAACTGTTATCTCATACTCAGGCGGTAGCTTCTCATCAGGTCTTTGTCTTGATGACACGCAGACGATCGATTCTTGTCCTGCGTCTGGTTTGTTTGGTACCTCATTGATGGCTGATGGCACGATCAATGCCAGCAACTTTGATCTTGCTGAAATGTATGCCGTCGAAGGTCCAGCCGAGGCTGGCGATGTATTAGTCTTTAATCAGTCGGCTACGGCAACCGTTGAGATGTCGGGTGGTACGCGTTATGACCGCCGCATTGCGGGTGTTGTCTCGACGCGCCCTGGTCTCTTGCTTGGTTGGGCGGCAGCATCGCAGACCCAAGTCGCTCTTGTAGGTCGTGTGCCTACCAAGGTGTCGATGACCAATGGCGAGATTAAGATCGGTGATCCGCTAACAACCTCTGAATACCCTGGTTATGCCATGAAGGCGACCAAGCCAGGTATGATTCTCGGCTACGCTCTCGAGGATCTCTCAGTAACGGGTACGATCGAAGTGTTTGTTGATACAGGTTATAACGCTGCAACGGCTCTTGGTACGGATGGTTCTATTGCCACCGTTACGGATAATCTTGTCATTGTTGGCGTTGAAGGTGCTACTGCTACCACGACAGGTGTTGGTTCATTCGGCCTGACTTTCCACGGCGAAGGCTGGGACACGACGAGTTCAATGGCGCTCGCGTATGACTTCACCTTGCGCACCGACATGTTATCCTCGACGAACTCCCGTTTCGTGATCGAAAACAATTTCGGATCATCGACGTTCTCGGTTGATCAAGAGGGCATCGTTCGCGCGAATGGGTATGAGGTGAATGACGCGTTTGATCTCGCAGAGCGTTATGAATCCCCAGATCAACTTGAACCGGGTGACTTGGTCATGATTTCAACTGAGGCTGACCGTCAAATCGTTCGCACGAACGATGAGGTAGCGACGGCGATCGGTGTTATTTCTACGAAGGCGGGCTTCACGCTTGGTGCTAAAACGAGCGATACGTATCCTGTCGCTCTTGCAGGCCGCGTTCCTACTAAAGTAACGACCTTGAATGGTGATATTCAACGCGGCGATGCACTCGTTGCGTCAACGATTCCAGGTGTTGCACAGAAGGCGACGACAGCTGGTCAAATCATTGGTTATGCTCTCGAAAATTATGTTGGTAATGACAATGGTTTGGTCGAAGTCTTTATTCAGCCAGGTTTATGGATGCCGAAGGAGGCGATTGAATCTGTCGCTGGTACATCAGCGGGTACCGGTTCTGGCACCGGCACGGGCGCTGCTCGCCAAGGGTTTGCCAAGATCATGACTGGTGGCTCACGCGTCAGTATTAGTTATGACAGCATTCAGGCATTCCCTGTCCCACAAGTAACGGCGATGGGTAATGTGAGCGGTGGTTGGTGGTTAGAAAAAGTGAGCGATACGGGTTTTGAAATCGTGATGGACACCATTCAGCCAATTGATGTCTCATTTGCTTGGCAGGTGAGCCCGGCACAGGCGGGTATCATTGAGTTCAGTTCAGACGGGACGTATGGTGAGCTTGATCCGCTTACAGGGCAGCGCCTTCTCTTGCCAGAGCCAGAAGAAGTAGCAGAGCCAGAACCAGAGCCTGATCCTGTCCCTGCTCCCGAAGTGGTGATAGAAGCTCCATCCGAAGAAAATCCTTAAGAAAAAACGAACCTTCGGGTTCGTTTTTCGTTTCAGTGCTGCATGTGTTATAATTCGCGACATCACTAACGCCCTTTAGGTATGTCCAATATTTTCTCCAACCTCCAATCGTCACCAACGGTACAAACCCCTGAGCCTACCAAGGCTATGCCCGGTCTCGCAAAGTTATTAAACGCTGTTATTAACGGTTGTTTGTATTTATTAGCGTTTGCCGTCCCGCTTTTTGTCTGCCTCAGCTTTACCGATGCTGTTGAGTTGAGCAAGCAAAGTCTTTTGATCCCAATTGTCTCAATCGCGGTACTTGCTTGGATGGGTAAGGCGCTTGCAGAGCGCAAACTCGTGCTCACGCGTCACTGGATGCACGTTGTTGTGAGTCTTTTTGGTCTTGGATACTTGCTTTCATCGATTTTTTCACAAGATAAGACGCTTTCATTTTTTGGCGCGCCAGGCCAGGTCGCTTGGGCATTTGGTACGGTGCTCGCTTTCATGGCCATGTACTTTGTCATCGTGAACCATGTTCGCACGACAGAAAAGTTATATGACTTGCTCTTTGTCTTCTTGGGCGGATCATTGCTTGCCGGTATCTTTGGTCTATTGCAGATTTTCGGCGTTCACCTGCTTGGCGGAGTCTTTCAGAATACGGGCATGAATACGATTGGTACGGCCTATTCGTTAGCGTCCTACCTCGTCGTCCCTCTCTTGCTTTCGGCAGGACTCGCTTTTCATGGTTGCCGTAACAACGTGTGTCTTCTCGGCTCAAAAGGTCCGATGGGCACAGCGGCTCGTGGCATGGTATGGGTGACGGGTATCGTTTCACTTTCATACATCGTATTGGTTGATTATTGGCTAACCTGGGCGATTATTCTCGTCGGTGCCATTGTGATGGTTGCTGTGGCCTTTGCTCGCACTAAAAAAGTCACGAGCCCAGTGCGTCTTATTATCCCAGGTATCTTGATCGTGGCTTCAGCGGTATTACTCGCGTTCAAAGTGCCTATCGCATTGCCAATCGCAAGTGAAGTCGCTCCTTCGGCAATGGCCTCATTTGAGATCTCAAAGCAAGCTCTTCGTGATCATGCCATCTTCGGTACCGGTCCTGGCACGTGGATCTACGACTATACGAAGTATCGCGTACAGCTCGTTAACCTTTCGCCATTCTGGAATGTTCGCTTTGATCGTGGTTATTCGACCTTCTTCACCCTCTTGGCAACGACAGGTATTGTCGGTGTTGCACTTTGGCTAATCCTCATTCTCTCATTGCTCATTAAGGCGGTTACCCAACTCCTTAAAGAAAGAGATGACGATGCGTGGTATGCCTATCTCGTCACATTCACCGGTTTTGTTGCGCTGATCTTTACCTCGTTTTTTGCCCACCTCAATATCGCGCATGCGTTTGCTTTCTGGTTGCTCTTGTCGCTTCTGACGGCTCTCGTTGCTAAAAACACCATTACTTGGGAGAAGAACTCGTCTATCGTCTTTGGTGCCTTATCGATTAAGATTGTCGTCTTTGCCGTAGCGGCGATCTCGGTTACTTGGTTGATTGGTCAACGAGCTTTGGCAGAAATGCGCTTCACAAAGGCTGTGAGCACCTTTAGAGCCAATGGCAATCTTGAAGAAGTCATGCGTGATATCTCATCCGCACGTGCATTGAATCCGATGTCGGATGTGTATGTTCGCAATCTCGCACAGGCAAATCTTGTGAATGTTGCACGCTTGATCCAAGCTGGTCCAAAAAACGAAGAAGACGCAAATAAGATCAACCTTGCGATCAAAGAATCGGTAGACCTTGGTATCGTCGCGACACAGATTAACCCACAAAACGTTGATAACTGGTCGAATCTTGGCTTGATGTACCAATCCGTAGCAAGCTTTGTACGTGGCGCAGATGAATTCGCTATCAAATACTATAAAGAAGCTTCAGATCGTGAACCACAAAATCCGGTCTTCTTGAGCGAGATCGGTAAGTTGTACCTTCTTCGTGCCGATGCTTATCGAAAGGCGCTGGGTACTGAAGACGCCACCAAAAATGCAGAAGCACAAAAAGGGGTGCAAGAAAATCTTGCTCTTGCAGAAGATTTCTTAAAGAAATCGATTACCGCTAAGCCTGACTATTTGCCTGCTCGTTATCAGCTCGGTGTCGTCTATGAGCGCCAAAACCGTGTCAAAGATGCGGTAAGTGAATTAGAAAAAGTCCTCACCCTTAATAACAAAGATGTTGGTGTCGCCTTTGAGCTTTCGATCCTTTACTATCGCGATGGACGCAAAGATCAAAGTCGCGACCTTCTTGAAAAAGTTGTAGAGTTCTCACCAGAAAACGTAAACGCGCGTTGGTACCTCTCAGCACTTCAAGAAGAGTTAGGTCTCTATGATAAAGCGCTTGAAACCCTCAAGCCGGTACAGGCCCAGTATCCAGACAATGACGCGGTTAAACAGCGCATAAACGCCATCTCGGTTGCCAAGGCTGCTCAAGAAGCGCCAAAAACACAGCCACTCCCTGAGCCAATTCAAGAACCAATTCAGACTCAGAACCCTACGAACCCAGTAACACCTTAACCCTTTATGGCCGACCTTCGACGCATCTTCTCTCAGCTTTTTGAGAGAGTTGGGAGCTATCTCTCTGAGGATGCGCCGCATGGTGATGCGCGTGCATTGCTCCTTGCTGAGGCAAGGGCTTTGCGCGCGCATTTTAGTGACATGATGAAGGCTTATGATGCGGCTCTTGATGAAGCGATCAAGTCACTCGATCAAGATAAAGACCATGAGCTGATGGCAAAAGCGCCACATTTGCGCGCTGAATTGCAAGCTACGCGTCGCGCGCTCTATCGCTCAATCCTGGCCAGACAAGACAAGCAAGCCTTAGTCACTGAGCTAAATGAATGGAAGCAACACAAGCACCTCTCTAAAGGCGCTGAGAGTCTTGTCCGAAATGAGCGCATGGAGATGCTTGAAAGCGAGTTACGTTCACGACAGGTTGAAAAAATGTTTTCCGCTTCAGGAGTGGTTGCTCCTGATGTGGCGGTGAGTGAGAGTGCTCCATCTCGTGTGCCAGATCTTCAGGTCAGTGAACCCGTAAAAGCCGAACATCATTTGCCTCTGATTGAGTTATGGAAGTCGCTCCAACCTCCGACGGAGGAGGTGATTGAAGCGTGGTCCGCCGTCCTCAAAAAGGCGCATCACCCAGAATTAGATCCTAGGACTTCGGTTGAGTTGGTAAAATCGTTTAAACAAGCGCAAGGTGCTATCAAACAAAGCGATCGCCAAAACGGCGTAACACGTGATCGACTCGAAGTCTTTCAAGAGATTGAAACATCTTAAAACCTTCTATGTTATTGCTTTTTTCTTGCAATGCAGAAGAAGGCTTTTTGATAAGAGATGAATCGTGTCCCAAATTGAGATTTAAAACGCGAAAAACCTTTCCAGGAGGTCGCATCTCCTTTGGCATAAAATCCATCAAAATCACAAACGCGTATCCCGCGGGCTTGTGAGGTCATGAACCAATGGGCGATTAAGCCGGTATTGGAGGGAGTCTGTCGCGCAGCATCCAGCATAAAGCCTGAGATGTGAAGCGACGTGCGGATTTCAGGAATATCTAAGATCGCAAGCCCCGCAATAACATCAGTTGTGCCGCGCCTAACGACTCCATAGAGATGTAAGCGTTCTTTATGGGCAATGGCTTTGCGTTTGATACTTGCTGTAAAGCCGGCTATTATCGCCGTCGACTTGTCGCAACGTGCATAAAACTGGCAGTAGGTTTCAGGATCGAGTTCAATAATTTCAAGCTGTTCTTGAGCGAGCCATTTCTTACGCTCGCGTTTGGCGAGATCGCTCCAGTCGAGGTGAACGTCTCCGGTAGCAGGGATCGAGGCATAGCCCGTTCGGCGCCTCCATGGTGAACCAGGAGCAACAAACCATCCCGCAGGCGGATGCTTGAGGGTGTAGGAATCCCACTTATGAATGCGCCATGGCCCTGGTGTGAGCGTTGGTTCTTCTGGGCCGTAACTATGTTCTAAAATAAGTGGTCCGATGTTTTGTCGGGTGCTCCAAGATGATCTGTTCTGTACCAATGAGAAGCCAGGCCGATCGCCGTACTCTCGTTGTAAATATTCTGGACAGGTCATGAACGAGATATACTCATCGGGCCAGACATCACCGAGAATACCGCTCCCATGCGGACGAAAGAACCCCATCCAGTTTTGGTGAAATTTTTTACATTTTTCTTCAGCGAAGGCTGTTTTGTACGAATCAAGTATCTCGTTTTGCGTATAGGCGTTCACGAGAAGGTGACCTTGGGGCTCTAAGAGACGGGTGATCTGTTCGATGAGTTTTGGTTGGGCCGTGACGGGCGCGACTTCTTGCCCAAGAAACATATCGCATACGATCATATCAAATCTACCGGTTAACGTTGGCAAAATATCGAGCGCATCACCGACATGGATTTCTGGTCGCATCGTCGGGCGTAGTAGCTTGAGCGTTGAGGCGAGCTCGACCATAGCAGGGTCGATTTCAACACAAACAATATGAGCATGAGGGAATTGGCGATAGAACGGCAGAAGACCCCCTCCAGCCCCTAAGCCTAAGATGAGAATCCGATGGATCTTTGCTGAGCCAGGGGTTATTTGGCGAAGCGCCCAGGCCCACATATTTTTGAGATAAGGGGTATCCTGCCCGGTCCCTCCAACCACCACCGACCAATGCCCAAACCGACGCTCACACCTGATCTCGCCATTGATCTCAGAGGGGATAAGACGGGATTCGTAGAGCCAAGACATGGCCGTCAGTATACGCGGGTCGTGAAGGATTTGTGAAACAAAAAATCTCGTCGTCTGACGAGATTTTCTCGGTGGTGGACCCTAGCGGGTTCGAACCGCTGACCTCTTCCATGCCATGGAAGCGCTCTACCAGCTGAGCTAAGGGCCCTCGTTTGGTGCCGACAGAGTGCCACAAGCCGGGGGCTTGGTCAATTCTCTTGCCTGTCTCATTTGGTCGTGATAGCTTTTGAATAGGTATGAAGACGTCTCGTTTCGGTTACCAGCCAAAGGCTGCAACGCTCGTTGCCGCTGCTTGGTGGTTTACCGTCTCTGGCGGGTCGTTTTAGTATCTCGTGATGTTTGTCATCCAACCCCGCCATGCATAAGCATAGGCGGGTTTTTTATCGGGAGAAAGAAGATGGAGCTGCACCTCAAGATCCTACCGCACCTTTCAACGCATCGAGCCAAAGTCATGCATAAAACCGATGATTCGGTTTGTGTGCGTCAGGCTATCTCGCCTAGAAATCAGCCGAGCAAGTCTGAACGACGATGCCCTTATCTTCGACCACTACGCATTCGTCTTGGTACCGATCCTGCCGGTGATGCGGCGACGCTCGCATCAGCGCTTTGGGGACGTAAAGGCCAAGCGACTTCGCTGTATCTCTTTGTTCGTCCAGATGAGCTCACGGCTCTCGAAGACCCCGACTATCTCGCCAAGTTTCGTAAAGCGTTCAATCACTGCACGCGCCGTTCAACGGCCTTGGTTTGTACGCTTATCCTTGTGGCAAAATAGTGCTCTCATGAGCACAACTGACAAAAAACCTCCCTACGGGGAGGTTTTCTCTTTTTTCTTTGGGATGACCAGAAAGAGGATGCCAGCAGCAATACCGCCCACGATATCGAGCGCCATGTCTTTTTGAGCGTCCCAGATATCGCCCTGGCTGCCTAAGAAGGCCGCACCCGCGTCACCACCGTAAATGACAGCAAACTGCCACTCAAGAACTTCATAGAGCGAGGCGATGAGACCGATACACGCGATGGCGAGAAAGACCGAGAGTTTGCGGTTTTTCTGTAGAACCGTTTTTGATAGCCATTCGGCGATGGCAAAAGCATAGAAGCCTACGCTGAAATGGCCAATGCGGTCATACATATTTCGGCCTTCGCCTCCGAGCAAGTTACTGATCGTTTCAAATGGGACCCGTGAAAACGTATAGTACGCGCCGACCGTATGCCAAAAGATTAAGACCGCCATCATGCCATGAGCAAGATTAGAAAAGCGGATTTTTTTGATATAGAGCCAAATAAGCACGCCAACGATGGTGAGAATCGGGATAATCTCAGCGAACCAAACAGCACGATCATACGGATTGATGCTGCAGATGATGAGCTCAACAATATAGAGCCCAAGTAAGATTAAAGGAAACTTCGAGGTATTGTTCATGACATGAGTATATCGCAAAAACACCCCGAAGGGTGTTTTTGTTTATTTGGTGTATTTGAGTGGGTTTACGCGTGTGCCATTGAGATAGATCTCATAGTGCAAGTGCGTACCCGTTGAGCGGCCGGTAGTACCGACCATAGCGATGACTTCACCGCGCTTTACCTGTTGGCCAACCTTCACAAAAATTTTGGAGGCGTGAGCATAACGCGTTTTGAATCCGCCTGGATGGTCGACGACGATTTGCATGCCGTAGCCACCTGAGTTCCAGCCCGAGGTTGTCACGACGCCATCTTCTGAAGCGTAGATAGGGTCGGTATAGTCACCTTCGATATCAAGACCCGTATGCTTCCATCCCCAATATTGGTTGATTTGGCGCAAGCGCGTTGGCCAGAGAAGTTTGGTGGTCGGTGCTTCTTCGACAATGTCTGCTGGTTTTGGACGAGCATCGTCTTTGCCGGTGATCTCTTGATAGACATCGACGGCTTTGCCGGTGATGCGTGAGATCGGTACGTCGGCTTTGATGGCGGTGCCTGGCTGACGAACGGCGACTGGTGATGAAACTTGAGTTGGGGATGCGCCAGGGATAATGAGTTCGGTACCGAGGCTAAGTTGTCCCCCAGTAATCCCGTTTGAGTCACTAATAGTGTTTTCATCTACGCCGTATTGTTTTGCAATCTTGGCGAGCGTGTCGTTCTTAACGACCTTATGCAATACGCCCGAGACCGGAGGAATGCGCAAAACCGTACCCGGTTTAATCACCGAGCGCACCGTTAGGCCGTTCGCCCAAAGAATGGTGCCGATATTAACTCCATACTCACGTGCGATAGAGCCAATAACGTCGCCTTCTTTGACGACGTAGTCTTCGGTTTTGGTGCGGGCGAGAACTACGTCATCATGACCTTCGAGAACTTCATGCTCTGGCAAGACAGCAACCGAGCCAGGCACCGATACATCGGCGATCTCATCATCACCATAGTCAAAGTCAATTGAGGGTACCGCTTCAATAACGCCTGCGTCAGCAAGATATTGGATGTTTTTTGCCGAGCTCTCGGTGTCGACACGTTCTTCAACGATGGTGTCACGACCGTCGGTAACAAGGGTATAGAGAAGACTGCGCTGGCCGGCGTCTAATGCGATGGCGCCTTTGGCTTGAACTTGGCTATAAACAGATACGGCCGTGATCAAGAGCAGGGCTGCGTGAAAGGCGTAGCGGTTGGTGAAGATAGAAAAAAGAAAACCGCGCGTGGTAACGCCAATTTTGTTCAAACGCAGGCGAATCGTCATGAAAAGACGATAAAGCGGGCGAATGAACCACTTGCCCAAAAAGCTGCCAATCTTTGCAAAAACAGGTCCGGTTGGGCGGATGAGGGTTAAAAAGCCACGACGTACCGCATTAAGGCCACGGAGGGTGGCGAGGATGGCACGTGTTGCGAATTGGGTGAGAGTTGTTTTGATAGACATACCGAGGTCTTGGTGCAAATAGCTGGGATTACGTTCATAATCACCGGCTTTCGCAGGTCAGACGATCAAGGCCGCAAAAGCGTGCTCCTTGAAATTTGGTCACAAGACGTTAGCAGATTTACCGTCTTGGGTCAATGAAATGGTGTATTTAAATATTAACACAAAGCATGGTATTTTTAAACGTCAAGTCGTGAAAGAAAATGAAAAGCCCGTCCTGACCCTACTTCTGCGTGGAGCAGATAGCAGGGTCAGGACGGGACCTGGTTTGGCTGTCCGCCGAATTCTTTGCTTCGAATCGGCAGAACAGTACAGTTGGGGAGTTGCCGGCGACGTCGAGAAAGATCAGTAAACGGGGGACTTCGGGGGACCGGTCATTCGACCTCCTTGGTGTGCGTTGCGAGGATGTTGGCGTGCGAGCCAGGGACGGGGTGGTCGCGAACGGCCGACGTTTGTCGGCATGCCACAGCGATCACTTGCTCGAACAAGGTAGCAGAATTATAAACAAATGTCAATAGTTGGGGTGACAGATCCTCCCTGCCCTCACACCCCCTACCCCCGGTTGTCACAAATATTGGTTGTTATAGATTTGTGCCAACCGACCCCTTCCCACATCTGGGAAGGGGTTTTTGGTTGCTGTCTCGCTCGCGCTCGACATGACAATATTCTTGTCATGTCGAACAACGAGAGACACCCCTTCCACAAACGTGGGAAGGGGTCGCCCGACGAAGGCTCTGCGTAGTCGGGCGGGGGGTAGGGGGTGCGAGGGGCAGGGGATGGATCTACCCCTGCCTGTAACTCAGCGCCTCCGCAATGTGTTCAGCTTGAACCTCTTTTTGGTTTGCGAGGTCGGCAATTGTCTGGCCGACTTTCAAAAGACGAAAGTAGGAGCGGCCTGAGAGTTGGTAGCGTTCGATGGCGTGCTTGAGTAAGACTTGTGCCTCACTCGTGAGGGTGATGGTACGGCGGACTTGTTCGCTGGTCATCTCGGCATTGGTTTGCAGCTTGGTCGTGGCGAGTCGTTCTCTTTGAATCCGGCGAGCTCGCTCGACACGTTCACGGATGATCGAGCTTGGTTCGGCTTCGAGATGATTTGTTAAGTCGTGCGTAGGCAATTTTGGGACCTCAAGAAAAAGATCGATGCGATCAAGTAATGGGCCAGAAAGTTTTTTCTGATAGCGAAGCAAATGCAGTGGAGGGCAAACACAAGGTCGATCTGGATCGGTGGCGAATCCGCATGGACACGGATTCATCGCGCCAATCAGTGAGAAGCGCGCAGGAAAGGTCACAGCGCCTGCAGCACGCGAGACGGTGACGGCACCATCTTCAAGCGGTTGTCGAAGCGTCTCAAGAACGTCACGAGGGAATTCGAGAAACTCGTCCAAAAAAAGCACGCCGCGATGAGCGAGAGAGATTTCGCCGGGGCGTGGGATGGTGCCGCCTCCAACGAGAGAGATCCCGCTCGCACTATGATGTGGCGCACGAAAAGGGCGTTCGCGAACGATGGATTGTTTTGGCAAAAGCCCGGCAACCGAGTGAATGCGCGTAACTTCAAGAACTTCGTCCAAACTTAATCGAGGCAAAATGCTCGGAAAGCTTCTCGCTAAAAGGGTTTTACCAGAGCCTGGTGGGCCTTGAAGTAAGATATTGTGTCCGCCTGCGGCGGCGACTTCGAGAGCGCGTTTGGCTTGGGCTTGTCCGCGGATGGCAGAAAAGTCGGGATGGATGATGGGGGATTCGGTGAGAGTCGCGCTTTCGGCGGGAGGTAGTTCGAATTTTCCTTTGAGTGACTTGATGATCTCGCGTAGATGGTTGGCGGTGCGCACGTCGATGCCTTCAACGAGCGCGGCTTCAGGACCATTCTCTGTTGGGAGGATGAGTTGTTTCATCCCTAGTCCTTTGGCGAGCAAGGCAAAAGAGAGCGCGCCGTGAACCGGGCGCAGGCTTCCGTCCAAAGACAGCTCGCCGGCGACGAGCAGTCCGGCGAGAGATTCAGATTTGATGGTGCCGTGTTCAGCGAGAATGACGAGTGAAATGGGTAAATCAAATGGTGTGCCGACTTTTTTAACGTCAGCCGGAGCGAGGTTTACGGTGACGC
>JAMIEW010000082.1:0-5565 GCA_035906575.1 bacterium | reverse complement strand
CCTTTGCAGCCAATGGCTCTGGCATTCGGGCTGAATAGCTCTGAGCGATATCTTGAGCGGTGACCAAGACCGCCGTCTCGTCTGGGGATGAAAGCGTCTTGCCCCCAAACCATAGCAAAGACGAGCCGACCAGCCAGGCGGCAGCAAAGAGTCCCCAGGCAATTACCCGGTCCTTCTTGTTCTCGGAGAGAGGCATTTATGTTAACCTTAACCCATGAAACGGTATTTTGTCATTCTTACTGTCTTGACCCTCCTCGCGACCCAAGGCGCTTCGCTCATCAACCCTGCCCTCGCGGCCGGTTATGAAATCCCTGCCGCTGATCTAGAAGCTGGCTTTGATCCAAATGCTATCCTAACGGATGATGATATTTTTGATGTAACGCGCATGGACCTCGCCTCTATCCGAGCGTTCTTGAAAGCACGCGGCTCGTTAAACACGATCAAAGTCATGGATACCGACGGCATCGAAAAAGAACCTGCTCAGGTTATTTGGCGCGTTGCAACGACGTACAAAATCAATCCTCAATACTTGCTGGTTCTATTACAAAAAGAACAGAGCTTGGTAGAGACAAAAAATATCACCCAACGCGCTCTTGATTGGGCTACGGGTTTTGGCGTGTGTGATGCCTGTGCCAAAGATGACCCTCGCATTCAAGACTTTAAGGGCTTTGCCAACCAGGTCGAATATGCCGCCAAGCAACATCGCGAACGCTACTACATGCAGCTGCTCGGCAAAGGCACAACGATCTCAGGTCACGCGCCAGGCAAAACCGTTTTGATTAGCGGCAGCAAAATTACGCCGGTGAACAATGCGACGGCCATGCTTTATACCTATACACCACACATTCACGGCAACCTGAATCTCTGGCGTATTTGGAAGCGCTGGTTCTCGCTTAGCTTGCCTGACGGGACTATCGCCCAATCAAGCGACGGCAAGATCTACCTCATTCGCTTTGGCACCAAAAAACCCTTCGCCTCAAAGATCGTCGCCTATAGCATGGTGGACTCAAGCAAGATCATTCAAGTAAGCGAAAGCGACTTATTAAGATATCCAACGGGCGAGGGCATCGAATACCCGAACTACTCGATCGTAGAGACACCAAAAGGCAAACTCTACCTGCTCGCGGATGGTAAAAAGCGCCTCATTAAGAGCCAGGAGGTTTTCAGAAGACTTGGCTTTATTGAAGACGACATTCTCGTTATCGAAGATGAAGAACTCAGTGCTTATGAACCCGGCGCCGATATCTCGTCAGAAAAACAGCATCCAACCGGATTATTAGCTCAAGATCCAAAAAAGAATTTCTGGTATATTCAGGATGACGTAAAGCAACGCATCGCTGACCCGGCACTCTTAGGGATCTACTTCAAAGGTCGCAAGTCAAAACTCCTCGACCAAAAAACCATCGACGCCTATAAAACAGGTGCCCCTTATACCCTGCGCGACGGTGAGCTTGTTCGCGGCGTTAAAGATCCAGCCGTCTTTGTTGTCGAGCTCGGCAAGCTTCGCCCTATCGTTTCAGGCGAAGTCTTTGAACGCGTTGGCTGGCAGTGGCGCAATGTCGTGATTGTTTCTGATGCCCTTCTTAAATCGTATGAGATTGGTAAACCATTTAGCTTAGAAACAACGCCAACGGCACCGGCCGCTGAGCCCTCTCTCGACGCCGTATGATCGTCTTTGCTGCTGTCGTTCCGCATTCGCCATTGCTTATTCAAAGCGTAGGCAAAGAACATCGTGAAAAACTCACGCAGACGCTTAAAGCCTTTGAGCAACTTGAACAAGCGCTCTATCTCGCAAAGCCAGACACCATCATGATCGTCTCGCCACATGCGCAAATGTATCCCGACGCATTTAGCGGTAATATGTCGCCAAAATATATCGGCTCACTCAAGGCTTTTGGTGACCACGAGCCACTCTTTGAAGCCAAAGCAGATTTTCTGTTGCTCGACCACGTGCATCGCGCCATGCGAGGCAGCAAGGTCCCTTTTACCCTCAGCTCGTCTGAAGAGCTTGATTACGGCGTAAGCATCCCCTTTAGCCTACTCACCACTCATCTACCGAATGTGAAGCTCGCGCCTATCTCGACTTCTCTGCTTGGCATTGCTGAGCATGTGCAATTTGGGCGTGAACTCGCCAATAGCATCCGCCAAGAAACGAGCCGCGTGGCGCTCATCGTCTCTGCGGATCTCTCGCACCATGCCAATGCCGCGTCGCCAAAAGGAGCAAGTCCTGAAGGAGAATGGTTTGAAAAAGCCGTTCGTGAATATGCCCTCACACAAAACGTGCAAGGCTTAATCGATATGGACGCCACCAAATGCGAAGCCGCCGGCCAATGCGGACAAAAGCCAATCGCGATCATGATGGGCGCCCTTGAAGGCATCAAGCTCAAGGCAACCGAGCTCTCGTATGAGGCTCCGTTTGGCGTTGGTTATAGTGTTATCAAGTACGATCTCGCCTAAAAACATGCCTTATCGCGTCATCCCCGTCATGAGAACGCCGCACAGCGTGGATGTTTTTGATTATGAAGCGGATGCAGATTATCAGGCGGGTGATGCTGTTTGGATCCCCTTTCGCAAAGGCAAGATGCTCGGCATCGTACTCGAAAAGACCAAGACCTCGAACATTAAAAACCTCAAAAAGATCGCCGGCTCTTATGCCGGCCTTCAGTTTTCTGAAGATGCTTTGCTCTTGAGTCAGTGGCTCGCCAAACAGACCTTCACCTCACTGCCGAGTATCTGGAAGAGCTGGTTACGCGATTATCCAAAGAAGCCGAGCAATGTAAAAACCCACCAACCAACGAAACGCAAACACACCGAGGTACACGCCACGTGGCAGACGGGTGCAAAACAAGAACTCATCGCTCATGCCATGCGCGCTCTACAAGGCAATGAACGCATCCTCATCATCACGCCTTGGAAGCATCGTGCGGCTGAATTCGCTGCCGCTTTAGATATCCCACAATTCACCAGTGATTTAAATGCCGGCGACACGTATCGCGCTTGGACTGACTTCGCCTCGGGCGATACGCCCGGCCTCGTGACCACCCGCGTCGGCGCTTGGACCGGCATGTTTGCTGATCGTATTTTTCTCGACATTCCTGAACAAGACGATCACAAGCAAGATGAACTTGCTCCCCGCTTTGATGCCCGCAAAATCGCCTTACGTCTCGCTGAACTCAAGCGCGCTGCCGTTGGCGCTTTTGGATTGAATCCGCCCCTGCATTCAGATGAAACGGCGCCATGCATCGAGGTTGATTGCGACGTGATCGTTCGCCAGCGTGCGGGCTATTCGCGCATCCCGATGATTCAAGAAGTCGCCTATCAACGCTTACTTGATGAAGATCGTGCATCCGCCGTCGTTTTTCATCCTATTAAATTCGAGCTCGCCAAACTCACGTGTCGTGATTGCGGTTGGCATCCGATCTGTAAGCGCTGTGATTATGTCTTGTCTTCTAACCAGGGCGAAGCGCATTGCAAACGCTGCAACAATAAACAACCGATGCCAGAGCAATGCGGCAAATGCGGGAGTATTGATTTGGGCAAAAGCATGCCGGGCATCGATAAATTAAAACGTGTCTGGAATGAAAGGCATCCCGACATCGCAATCGAATGGCGCGGAGTGAGCGCTGAAGAACTAGATCGCCCGCTACCTAAAAAGGCGCTCGTTGTTATCACTGATAGCGACCTCTTAGCCGGCGCCGAAGACATCCGCAAAAATGAACGTCTCTGTCATACCTTTCGTCGCTTAGCTGCTTCAGTGCAAGAAGCTCAAGGCACCCTCATCATCCAAACCTCCGAACAATCCGCGCATCTCTGGAAGTCTTGGCTTACCCCTGAAGGCTATGCCAAGTGGCGCACCCATGAGCGCAAGGCTCGTGAACTCTTTAACTATCCTCCATCGCAACGCGTCATCAAGGTATTGATGGACGGCACCGAAGCCAAGATCTTTGATTGGATGCACAGGACCGAAAAAGCCTTTGGTAAAGAGATCACCACCCGAGGGCCATTCGAAGTACCTTTTCGTACCAAGGGCTCAAGCAAACGCTATTGCCTTCACTTGCTACCAACCGAAAATAAGCTTACAGAAGACTTTTTAGATAGGCTCGCAAAACTCATTACAGAGAAGATGTATATCGATCTTGACCCCGTGGCCTTTTTTCGCTAATATCAGCCAAATCTTATGTTTGAAGTCGTTAAACTCCCTACCAAAACCCTGCGCGAGCGCTCGGTAGAGGTTGATCCAAAAGAGATCACTACGCCTGAATTTCAGGCGTATCTTGATGAACTTATCGCCACCATGTTCGCTGAAGATGGTGTTGGTATCGCCTCACCGCAAGTCGGCCGTAATATCCGTGCGATTGTCGTGAACTATGGCAAACATGGCCCGGAGTGCTATATGAACCCCGAGATTCTCAAAGCCTCTGAGGCGATGGTTGGCAGCGAAGAAGGCTGTCTCAGCGTTTATAGCGAGGACGGTAAAACCAAAATCTGGGGCAATGTCGAACGTCACCGCAAAATCAGCGTCAAAGCATTGAACCGCCTTGGTCGCGAAGTCACACTCGAATTGCGCGACTTTCCTTCAATCGTCATGCAGCATGAAATTGATCATTTGAACGGTACGCTTTTTATCGATAAAGCCACCGACGCACATACCCACGACCACGGGCACCACTAACCCCTCTTGGTCTCCCCACGCTTGTGGGGAGATAGATTATGAAAATACTTTTCTTTGGCACCTCTTCAATTGCTGTTCCGGCTTTGCGCGCGCTCGCCAAAGACGAACGTTTTGAGATTGTTGGCGTTGTCACACAACCAGATCGCCCTGTTGGTCGCAAAGGCGAGCTTCAGTCCCCGCCCGTCAAAACGGTTGCTGAAGAATTGAATGTGCCCGTTTTTCAATTTGAGAATGTAAAATCTGAAGAAGCGTATCTTTCTTTTTCAGTAACCGGCTTTCAAGCAGCTGTCGTTGTGAGCTTTGGTCAGATTATCCCACAAGCGGTTTTGGACTTGGCACCAAATAGATTCGTAAATATTCACGCTTCGCTTTTACCAAAATATCGCGGCTCTTGCCCAATCAATATGGCAATCGCCAATGGTGAAACCGAAACCGGTGTTTCATTAATGGTCTTGGACGCCAAGATGGACCATGGCCCAATCATCAGTATCGAGACAACGGCAATCACCAAAAACGACGATGCGATCAGCCTAGGCGAACGTGTTGGCGAAATTGGTGCCACTCTTCTCATTCGTGATCTTCAAGGCTATCTCACTGGTGTCATCCCTGCCAAAGAACAAGATCATACCAAGGCGACCGTTGTTTCAATGCTAAAACGCGAAGACGGCTATCTTGACCCCGCCACCATGACCGCCGAAGAGATGGAGCGCCGCATCCGTGCCTTCAGACCGTGGCCAGGTACTTCAATCGCTCTCGCTGATGGCAAACGCCTTAAGATTCTCGAAGCTGAGATCCGCGAGGTAAAAGACGGTAAACTCCCCTGCCTCACGGGTAAAGATGGCAACATTTTCGCACTCATCAGCGTCCAACCAGAAGGTAAAAGCGCGATGAAG
>JAMIEW010000081.1:0-12995 GCA_035906575.1 bacterium | reverse complement strand
TCGCCATTTGCCTCGGTACGCTTCACTGGCAACCCAACAAAACGAATCTCTTTTGATTGAATAAGCGCTTGGCAATCACGGATGCGCAGATCTTCGCCATTCACGCGCCACGTCGCGCCATCAAAGGCCTTAATCGTCACCAAAGAAAAATCTTTGCTAATCTCGATGATTTCACCAGCGAGCAATCCCTGCTCTGGTTGGTTCCATAACGCTTTTTGTTGTTCGATGGTTGGTTTATGCAAAGGGATGCGTGATCCAAGACGATGGTCCACCTCAGAGCCAAGCCCCGTGCCGTAAACCGCCGCACCACCCGCTAAAGCAATCACTGAACCACCCACAATCAATAAAACAAACGAATAACGATACCCCTTGCCGGTATGGCGGACGTTTTCATAAGCCACAAACAACGCGGCGATAAAAATCGCAAGCCAAAATAGCGGCAACGCGTCTAATATAAATGGCAATAACCCTGGATGTGTCACGCGATGCCATTCAAATCCCGAATTCACCACCGAAAACACCATCACTCCCGATGCCGCTGCCGCTAAAACAAGCGCCAATACCGCCGCTGACCAGAGCGCGCGCTCTTTTAACGCAAACTGCCAGCGCGGACGCGGAGTCACATGCTCTTGCTCGATAAGATCGATCACCTTGTTGGCGACCTCGTCTCGTTCGTTGAGAGATTGGTGGTTAGAGTTCATACTTAGCGTGGATCATGGTTAAAACGTTCTTTGAGCTTTTTCTTTGCGCGACTGATAAGGGTGCCGACCGTACTCACCGGTACCTGCAAAATATCAGAGATCTCGGCATACTCGCGCTCTTCAAAATAACGAAGCACCAGCACATCGCGATATTTAGGGTCCAGGGCATAGAGCGCATCTCGCATCACGGCACCGTCGATCGACTTGCCCGCCTCTTCTTCGATATCAAGCACCGAAGGCAAGATCTCGAGCATCTCTTCACTATCACCCACTAAAGACCCTTCAGGCCGGGCTTTGCGTGAACGAAAAAAACTCATGGCTTCGTTATGCGTAATACGATAAATCCATGATGAAAATTTCAACCCCGAATCAAAGCCATTCAAGTTACGATAGGCTTTAATAAAGGTATTTTGAAGCACATCCTCAGCATCTTCACGGCGAAAAACGCCCAAGCGCCGAATATAGCGCATGAGCTTTTCATCATACCGCCTAACGAGCACGCCAAAAGCCTCCTTGCGCTGCAAGGTTTGAAGAACGAGCTGCTCATCCGTCATGGCGTCTAAAAGCATGGTCACGACTTAAAACGTATTACGTCCACCAGCGAATAATATTCTAGTAGTAAATACATCTTGAGATCCTCTCATCGTACCCCCTGCGTCTGAACCCCCACAAGCGTGGGGGCAGAGGGTTTCTTGTGCTATTGTATTTATCATATGAATCTAAGCTGGTCTTATACCTTTCAGGGTCGCGCAAAAAACCTTTTTGTCGGCATTATTTTTAGCTTGGTTGGACTTGGTCTCGGTATCGGAGCCTATCTTGTCCGTGCTGAATGGCTCGCTATGGCCGCCCTCGGTTTTCTTGCCTTTGTCTTTTTTGGCATCGGTGCGACTTTGCTCATCATGGACAAGCTCGGCGCTTCTGATCAGCATATCAGTAACGTTGGTGGACTCTTGGGCGCTCTCAGTTTTGCTATCCCTTCAATTTTTGTTTTTCCCTTCGTCTATAAAACCGACTTCTGGCTCGGACTCTTATTCTCTGGTTTAGGTCTCTTTGTCCTCGTTGTGACCATTATCCTCTATCGCTACCAAGAAAAAACCGGCAAAGCTGGCTGGTCAAAATCGTGGTCCATGGATATCTCCAAAGATGATTTGAAATAACCGTCTATGATGATCGAATCCCATCCTCTCGAAGCCTGTCTCACCGCCGAAGGTGTGCGTGCGTTTTCTGACCGCCATCTTGAACAAGCCAAAACCTACCAAAAAACCATCGCCTCACTCAAAGACAAACCTGCGCTCACTTGGGATGAGACGTTTGGCGCTTTTGACGAACTCTCCTTTTTTCTCAGCGCGTCCGGATCTATCCCGCAACTCATGGGAGCAACGCATCCAGATAAAGCCGTGCGTGATGCCGCCGATGAATCCGATCCAAAAATCAGCGCCTTTGCTACGGACCTCTTTTTAGACAAAGATGTTTTTCACGTCCTCGAACACTTTGAAAAACAACACACCGAATCTGACGCTGCGCGTTTGCGCTTTATGCGTGAGACGTTGAATGAATATCGCCGCAATGGTCTCGCGCTCTCTGATAAAGACCAAACCACCCTGAAAGAACTCAACAAAAAACTCACCGACCTCGGACAAGAGTTCGATAAGAATCTCGCCGAGACGCTTTCGATCAAGATCAAAGCAGAGCAACTCGCCGGACTTTCAGAACAGTACATCGCCCAACATCAACCAGATGCTGACGGCCTCGTGACCATCACCACCGACTATCCAGACACGGTGCCATTTATGCGTGACGTCAAAGATCGTGACGCTGCACTCGAACTCTACAAAGTAAACGCTAATCGCAGTCTCGCCAATCTTCCGTTACTAAAAGAAATGATCGAATTGCGCCGCCAAAAAGCCGCACTTCTTGGTCATTCGACCTGGGCAGACTTTGTACTCGAACCGCGCATGGCAAAAAACGCCCAAACCGTCGAAGCGTTTTTGAAAGACCTCCATCACGGACTCATCGAACCGCGCAATAAAGAGCTCGCGATCTTAAGTGAAACCGCTAAACGCTTGAACCTGCCGCATGGCGACGAGCTGCGCGCGAGTGACACGTCTTATCTGCTCGAACAAGCCACGCAAGAACGTTTCAAACTCGATGGCCAAATCTTGAGTCAGTATTTTGAAGTGAATGCCGTGAAGCACGGAATCTTGCGTGTCATTGAAGATCTCTATGGCATCCGTTTTGAAGAACAACCAAAACAAGGTGCACATCCAGACATTGAGACCTATAACGTCCTCGATAAAAACAACGTGATCGGCACCCTTCATCTCGATCTCTATCCACGTCCAGATAAATACAAACACATGGCCGTCTTTGGGATGCGCGCCAGCATGAAGCGTGGTGACGTGAGCATTCTGCCGATGTGTTCACTGGTGTGCAACTTTCCGCAATCAAAAGACGGATCCCCCGCTCTTCTCACGCATCGCGATGTTGAAACGTTCTTTCATGAAATGGGTCATGCGATGCATCGCATCTTCGGCCAAACCGAACTCGCGAGCCAAAGCGGCACAAGCGTTGCATGGGATTTTGTCGAAGTGCCTTCGCAGCTTTTTGAAAACTGGGCCTGGGATCGTGTCGTGCTTGATCGCTTTGCCAAGCATCACCTCACTGGTGAGACCATCCCCCAAGAGCTATTTGACGCCTTAACCGCCTCACGCACCTTTGGTGAAGCCATAGCCACCGAGCGCCAACTCTTCTACGCGACCCTCGACTTCACTTATCACACCGCCCAAACCGTCGAAGACACGACAAAAGTCTTTGATGAGCTTTATCCACAGTTCATGCCTTTGAACCGCCCAGTCGGCACCCACCCCGAAGCCAGCTTTGGCCACCTCAACGGCTACGATGCCGCCTACTATGGCTACCAATGGGCCCTAGCCATCGCCCACGACGTGGCAAGTCGCTTCTTCACTGAAGGCCTCATGAACCCCGCCACCGGCGCCGCCTACCGCGAAGCCATCCTCTCCCAAGGCGACAGCGCCGACGGCTATGCCTTGGTTGAGCGCTTTTTGGGCAGAAAGCCGAATAATGAGGCGTATAAGAAGTACCTGGGACTCTGAACTTTACCCTCCCTTCGCTTTGCTTGGGTGTCCCTTTCCACTTCGTGGACAGGGAATGAAGGATTTAAGTCAATATTGTATTGTAAATCCATATCCCCTTTTTCACGAAGTGAAAGAGGTGCCAAGCGCAGCGCAGGCGGAGAAAGCCCCTGTTGACTTTTTTAATATTTTATGGTACTGTCTTGCTCTCTCAAATCATTGGCTCGAACCTTTGCGTATCCCGCTTGTCCACTAAGGAAATCGAGTCACCTGCCTGTGTTTGAGATTCTTATTAAGGCAGAACTCAACTCGTTTCTTTATGAATACGCCAGAACCAATGGCAGTACCAGCTTTTAGTGAGCTCGGTATCGCGCCTAAGTTGCTCGAGGCCCTTACGGCCCGCGGCTTAGTTACCCCAACACCTATCCAGGCCAAGGCCATCCCGGTCGCCCTCGAAGGTAAAGACATGATCGGTATCGCCCAAACGGGTACCGGTAAAACGCTCGCTTTTGCGATTCCGATGATTCAAAGCATCTCGAAGAACAAAGGCCGCGGTTTGATTATCCTCCCAACTCGCGAACTTGCTTTGCAGGTTGAAGAAGAACTTCAAAAGATCGCCAAGCATATTGGCCTTCGCACCACGGTATTGATTGGTGGCCAGTCCATGCGCCCTCAACTCGACTCCATTCGCCGCAACCCGCACATCATTGTTGCAACGCCAGGCCGCTTGATTGATCACCTTGATCAGCACACGGTAAAGCTCGACAACGTTAAGGTGCTCGTGCTCGACGAAGCGGATCGCATGCTTGATATGGGTTTTGAACCACAGATCAAACGTGTGCTCACCACCGTCCCTGCTGAACGCCAGACCATGCTTTTCTCGGCAACCATGCCGCCAGAAATCATCGGCATCGCGAACAAGTACATGGAGCAACCTACACGCATCGAAGTCGCTGCTGCAGGTACCGCAAGTTCTCGCGTCGCCCAAGAAATTGTCTTGGTGCCTCGTCAGGACAAAATCCGTCTTCTTGAAAAATATTTGACCGACGTCAAAGAAACCGTGCTGATCTTTTCACGCACCAAGCATGGTGCTCACAAGATCGCTTTTCAAATTCAGCGCATGGGTCACACCGCCGCTGAAATCCACTCCGACCGTTCGCTTAACCAGCGTAAAGAAGCCCTCGCGGGTTTCAAGAGTGGCAAGTACCGCATTCTCGTTGCAACCGATATCGCTGCCCGCGGTATTGACGTCAAAGAGATTGGTCTCGTGTTGAACTTTGATCTTCCGGACAATCCAGATGATTACGTTCACCGCATCGGTCGTACGGGCCGTGCAGGTCACGAGGGTAAAGCGGTTTCATTTGCAACGCCTGACCAGATTCGCGATATCAAATCGATTGAGCGCATCATCCGTAAAGAGATTCCTCGCACCAGATTGCCAATCGACCTTCCTGCTCACCGCCAAGCGGTGACCAATGAAGAACTCGGTGATACGCGTTCTGTGTATGGACGCGATCTCGGCGGCCGCGCAACCTATGGTCGCGCCCGCGAACAAGCTCGTTCATACGGCAAGAGCTCCTCAAGCTATGGCACGGTCGATCGCGATCGACGTGCCTATGGCCAGCCCCGCACCTCATCGTACGGCGCCCCTCGCTCGGATTCTTACGGCGCACGCTCTGAACGCCCATCCTACGGCGACCGCAAGCCTTCATACGGCGGCGACCGCCCTGCATACGGCGACCGCAAACCAGCCTATGGCGCTAAACCTGCTTACGGCTCAAAGCCTGCCTACGGCAGCAAACCAGCCTACGCAAAAAAAGAACGTAGTGCCTACACCAACCGTTCTTCGTCCGGTTCATCCGATGTTCCACCAGTGATCATCACCGGCGGCCGTGTAAAAATCCACGGTTAATCGAACAAAAACAATTCCCCGCTCGCGCGGGGATTTTGTTTACTTTCGTTTTGGCGCACGTTGGGAAAGCGCGCTTGCCGCAACTTTCTTAACTGGCTTGCTGGCGGGACTTCTCAAGATTTTGGAAGCCGTCTTTGCAACGCCTGCGCTCGTTTTTCTGCTTTTCATTCGAAAAAACAAGGTGGATTAGATTCTCACCACCTTAATTATATCAAAATACACAGACACCTTGCACTGTCAAGCTTCGGGCTATTCGCACAAACCATCAACCATCCCCTAGTACTAGATTTTTAAGTGAGAAAGCGAAATAGAAGACAGGGATATACAACCCAGTTAAAATAAAATTTAGAAACCAGTCAGACTTAGGGGTTCTATCGATCGGATCTTGATAAGATTCTAGCTTAGAAATAGCGAATAGATACTTAGCCCAAATAAAGAATAGGAACAATCCAAAAATCACAGAGACGTAATTAGACTGGATTGAATCCTCTTCAAGACCCAGCGCAATAGGAAGCAGCCACGCAATCAATAAGTAAATTACTGAACCACCTGGGAATACAAGAAAGAGGTGTGACCGTAATGCACTTAGCTCTTTCTTAGCGATTAACTTCTCAAGCCCCTCTTTGGTTGGGTGCTGTCCCAGAGGGTCATTAAAGCGACCTTCTCTCAGATCTTTTCTAAGTGAGATTATTTCTTTGGTATGTGCAAATACCCTTGTGATGAACATAGATGTTAGCATTATACTAAATACTCACCCTGAACGATTCTGTAATGTCAACCCCAGCTCAATACCGAAGATATAACGCTTAGTATTTTTTGAGCTTCTGATAGAGCTCCCCATTACGCAAACCTTTTTCGTAATAGTGACCATCAGGGACGATTTCATTAGTTAGCTCATAGTTGAGGTTTTTCCTCCTAGTAACCTGATAAAAACTACAAAGATTTTCAAAAATAACCTGAAGAGTATCTAGACGCGACTGATTGAATTTTGGTTTCTTCTCAAGGATTCTTTTCTTCAGGTAGTCAAAATCTTTCCATTTTTTAGTTTTCCTCCTACATATTATTAATACTAACTCATGAAAACGTCTTGCATCATGTGCATGGCTACTTTCTGAAAACTGCGACATCCATATAAAAAATCTGTATTCAATAGTGTCGACTATTTTTATTGAAGCCATATCTACTTGATAAATTGCCAAAACTCCGCGTCTTCATGCTCGTATCCCGTCCAGCCTTCATCAGTACCGGCCAGACAAACCTCACACGTCTCAAACTTTGCCCCTTGCTCGAAGTACTGCGTATGCCCGCAAGGCACGCAGAGATACGTACCGGAGACCGGTACGATGTCGGTTATTTTGAAGATTTGGTCGAGCATGTCTCGACCATAGCGCTATTGTTACTTCCGTTCAAACAATCCCTCAAATTTCTCCCAATACGCATAACCAAGAAAAGCCGTCGCAAGCGAAACAATCACACCCGTCACAAGAAATTGCGGAGCTACGGTCGAGTTATAGACCAATACCCCTACGCAAATCGGTGACAAAAAGAGCAAGGCAAGGGCTGGCAAGAAGCCAAAGATCAACATGAGGCCAGCGACGATCTCGGTGACTTTGATCATCTGAAAGATCCCCATATCCCACAATTGCATCTGAGTCGTGAGCATCGGAGCCGGGATCTTGCCTTCCATCCCTGTTAAGCCGGCAGCCATGCCAGAGACGCCGCTAAAGACGAACATAAGACCTAGGAGAACGCGTACCGTGAGTACGAGCTTTTTATTGCGGAGGTTCATATGCCCTGAGTATACCCCCGGCCATCAGAGAACGACAAACCCGCCTATTCAGGGCGGGTTTTTGATGGCTCCGAGACTTGGACTCGAACCAAGATACACAGCTCCAGAGGCTGTAGTCCTACCATTAGACGATCTCGGAATGTGGCCAGATGATACTGAAAATACTTAAAGCGGTCAATTGAAGGGCACCGTCACCCCTTCAAACCCCCTACCCCCGCCCGACTTCGCAGAGCCTTCGTCGGGCGACCCCTTCCCACGTTTGTGGAAGGGGTTTGTTCATTCTGAATAAAAACAAGGCAGCGATAAAAATACCCCCAAACGTGGGGGTTTTTTATCAAAATCGTACCAGGGGGGAGCTGAGGGCTTTTGTGCAATGACGGCACTAAGGCGTTGCCGGCTTCGGCATGACCTTTTCGATCTTCTCGGCGTCGGTTGTTGGCTCGGTGTCGCCTTTTAAGAGATCGCGGGTCTCGGTTGAGACGCGTTCGATACGGTTAAGCTGTTCGATGACCTGGGCGATATCAGCGCGGTTAGCATTTTGCTTTTGCAGTGCTTTAGCGGCTTTGGTTGATTCAGCGCTCACAGATTGATACGCGATTGAACCCGTTACGACCAAAGCAAGACCTGTTACCACAGCTGCTGACCAGATATGGCTCGAAGCTTGGGCGAAGTGCGTTGCGTGGTGATCAGACAATTGCGACGTCGGGCCAACATAGCGGACATTGCACGCATTCGTGCTGCAGTGACCGTCATGGCCGCAAACAGGAGCCTGCATGGTTGGTGCAGGGCTATTGCCCGCTGGCATTTTTGCCTTGATGGTGCGCTTTTTTGCAACGGTTTTTTTGATAGGTTCGCTCATAGCCAAATGTGCTTGTGGAATCAAAGGGTTAGTGATGAAACCATTATAGCACAGTTTAATACCACACGACTGTGGATGGTTGACGGCCTTTCAAAAATCGCCTACTATTTGGTCACATTTTAGGCGCGTATAGCTCAGTTGGTTAGAGCGTTACATTGACATTGTAAAGGTCCCAAGTTCGAATCTTGGTACGCGCACCATACAAAAAACCAGCCAAACGGCTGGTTTTTTGTATGCTTTCATTAACTTAATGACCTAATGAAAGCGTGATCCAGAACGAGAGCCCGGCACCAAGTACTGACATGGCGATCGTCTTCCAGCTGGAGTGTTTAGCGTGGGCTTCGGGCAAAACATCGGCGGCAGCGATATAGAGCAAGACACCAGCGAACCAACCTAAGACGATAGGCAAGACTGCCGCCGGGACGTCGACAACCATACTCAATAGACCACCAAGTAATGGCGCCACAGCCGTTGCCACCAAAAACCAAACGGTCTGACGTTTTGAATTACCGTGACGAACCATGAACGAAACGGTATTCAATCCATCACAAAAATCATGGGCAAGCACAGCAAGAGCCACACTAATACCAACGGCATCAGAAACAAGAAAACTTAAACCGATAACCAAACCATCAAAAAAGGCATGGCCAATAATCGCCGCCGACTGGGCCTTACCCATATGTGGATGCGAATGAGAAGCGTACTCATCTTCATGTGCATGATGCATCAACATCGTTTTTTCAAGGATGTGGATACAGAAGAAACCCACCACAAACGCCATCATTGGGATCCAGTGCTCGAGCCCTGCACCTTCTGCTAATTCAATAGACTCCGGCAACAATTCAAACGCAACCATCCCCAAAATAATACCTGCCGAGGCACCAAGAAGAAGATGGGATCGATCGCGAAAACGCAAACCAACCAATCCACCAAGCAAGATCATGGCAAAAGCCAAGATGATAAAGATGAAAGCCATAGAATTGAAAAACAGACTAACACAAAGCCCCTTGTCTCGCTATGCTCGACATGACAATAGACTTGTCATTTCGAGCGCAGTGAGCAACGCGAACGAAGTCGAGAAACACAAAACCCCGCTTGCGCGAGGTTCTGAGCTTTGACTTCAGAAAAGTGATTGGAAACCCTACGTCCGAATCTAGCGTACGACGCACCTGCAAAGAATGCAGGCCGTTTCGCACTAAAATTTTCTGACATAAATGTCAGAAAAATCGACCATCGGTCAATAATTCCAAAATTGGAAATTTCTCCCTAGAAAGGAGGTGATCCATCCACAGCTTCCGCTACGGATGCCTTGTTACGACTTCATCCCTATCGCTGTCTCTACCTTCGTCCCCTCATCGGGGCCTTCGGGCATATACAACTCTCTTGATGTGACGGGCGGTGAGTACAAGACCCGAGAACGTATTCAACGCGCCGATGCTGATACGCGTTTACTAGCAAATCCGGCTTCATGGGGGCGAATTGCAGCCCCCAATCCGAACTGGGGCCATGTTTGGTGGGATTAGCTCCGTCTTGCGACTTGGCAGCCCATTGTCATGGCCATTGTAGCACGTGTGTAGCCCTAGGTGTAAGAGCCATGCTGATTTGACGTCATCCCCACCTTCCTCCCCGTTATCCGAGGCGGTCTCCCATGAAAAAACAACATGGGACGGGGGTTGCGCTCGTTACCCGACTTAACGGTACATCTCACGACACGAGCTGACGGCAACCATGCAGCACCTGTGTAGCACCCTCGAAGGCGGCCAAAGTTTCTTTCGGCTTGCAGCTACATTTCAAACCTAGGTGAGGTTTCTCGCTTACCATCGAATTAAACCACATGCTCCTCTGCTTGTGCGGGTCCCCGTCTATTCCTTTGAGTTTTAGTCTTGCGACCGTACTCCCCAGGCGGAATGCTTAATGTGTTAACTATTTTAAACGACACTGGGAGGGTCGATACTCCCAATATCTAGCATTCATCGTTTAGGGCGTGGACTACAAGGGTATCTAATCCTTTTCGCTCCCCACGCTTTCGTCCCTGAGTGTCAGCAATGTCCCAGTAAGCTGCCTTCGCATTTGGTGTTCCTACTGATATTAACGCATTTTACTACTACACCAGTAATTCCGCTTACCTCTTCCATGCTCTAGCTTAACCGTATCGACAGCAGTTTCAGGGTTGAGCCCTAAAATTTAACCATCGACGTGAAAAGCCACCTGCGGACCCTTTACGCCCAATAAATCCGGATAACGCTTGAGGTCTCTGTATTACCGCTGCTGCTGGCACAGAGTTAGCAACCTCTTATTCTCCGAGTACCGTCATGATTCTTCCTCGGCAAAAGCAGTTTACGACCCGAAGGCCTTATTCCTGCACGCGGCGTCGCTCCCTCAGCCTTTCGGCCATTGGGGAATATTCTCGACTGCAGCCACCCGTAGGTGTCTGGGCAGTGTCTCAGTCCCAGTGAGGGGGGTCGTGCTCTCACACCCCCTACCCGTCATAGCCTTGGTGAGCCGTTACCTCACCAACAAGCTGATAGGCCATAGGCCCCTCTCAAAGCGTCTTGCGACTTTACATCGAAGGATTCTCACCTTCGATGACCATCGTGGAATTAGTCCCCCTTTCGAGGGATTATGCCCGACTTTGAGGCAGGTTACCAATGTGTTACGCACCCGTTTGCCACTAACCGTTCTAAGTATTGCTACAAATAACGATCCGTTCGACTTGCATGCCTTAGACACGCCGCCAGCGTTCATCCTGAGCCAGGATCAAACTCTCATAAGAAACCCACAACCTTCCTGGCGGAAAGTTGGGATCAAAGTAAATAGACTTGGATTTCAGGTTCCAATCACTCTTCTGCTGTCAAAGTTTCGCTTGTGAGGCCCCTGTGGATCTCTCAAGTAGTGCGGGAAGTTTAATGAAAAACATTGGCCATGTCAAGTATCCTAAGCTTTTTGCCTACTACGTTCTCAAACAACAAAAAACCCTAATAAAAACCCACCTTTTTGAGGTGGGTGTTTAAGCCGTTTTAAGGGTCTTGGTGAGGCTCGCCCACTGCATTGGGGATAAATCCTCGGCTCTTGCTTTAGGATTGATTTGAAGGCCCTCCCAGACCTGAGAATCCGCCTCTGAAATCCCGAGGTTCGAACGCAAGAGCTTGCGCGGCTTCGAGAAGCCCTTTTTGGCCAGCTCCATGACCCGCTCTGGGTCGACCCCCCATTGGGCTTTGCGCGCTTTAGGATCAAGGGGTTTGAAATAGAGCACCGCTGAATCCACGCGTGGCGGCGGGTAAAAACAACCAGGCGGCACCTTGCGCAGAATACGCGCCTCGCTCGAGACTAATGCCACCATTAATGAAAGAAGGGATTGTTTGCCATCACGCGCAATCGCACGTTCAGCCACTTCTTTTTGCACCAGCACCACAATGCATTCAGGTGGATGCTTCGCCCATAAACCAAGGCGCAACGCATAAGACGTAATTGCATACGGCAAATTCGCAATCAGCTTCCAGGGCTTTTTACCAACGAGTTTCATCCAATCAATTTGAATCGCATCACCTTGTACGATCTTCAAATTCTTCAATTTGCGACCTTCGTGATAGGCGGCATAACGGCGATCTTTTTCAATCGCGATCACGTTTGCGCCACGATCTAAAAGCTCATTCGTTAATACGCCCAATCCCGGACCAATCTCGAGCACCGTCTCCCCTTCTTGAATTTCACCGGCTTCAGCAATCGTCTCAAGCGTCGCCCCATCAATCAAAAAATGCTGGCCTAAGCGCTTATTCGGCGCTCCGCCTAAGGCAGCTAAAAGGTTTTTGATTTCAGTAGGATTCATACTTATTCTTTATTCAACTCCGCCGGGATATCGCGCTTCGTCGCCTCCATTCTGAGATAGCCTTCGATAAACATATCGATATCGCCATCTAACACCTTTTCAGGATCCGCTGTTTCAACATCGGTGCGATGATCTTTGACCATCTTATAAGGATGAAGAACATATGAACGAATTTGATTGCCCCATTCGGCGCTTTGATACTCGCCACGAAGCTGTTGTTTTTCTTTCTGTAACTCTTCTTCGCGTAATTTAGCTAACTTCGATTTAAGCACACGCATCGCAAACTCTTTGTTTTGCGTTTGCGAACGCTCGTTCTGACACGAGACCATGATACCCGTTGGCAAATGCACAATACGCACCGCTGAATACGTCGTATTCACAGACTGCCCTCCTTTGCCGCCAGCCGTAAACGTGTCAATGCGTAGATCTTCATTTTTAATTTCGATATCCGAATCATGCTCAATTTCTGGAATGACTTCTACAAGAGCAAAAGACGTTTGGCGCAATGCATCCGCATTAAAGGGCGATTGGCGCACGAGGCGATGCACACCGTGTTCGCTTTTGAGATGACCGTACGCGAAGCGTCCTTCAATGCGAAAGATCGCGGACTTAATACCTGCTTCACCACCGCGTGATTCGTCCAAAAGCTGAACCTTGTAGCCTTTGCGTTCGCCGAAGCGAAAGAGCATACGCATAAGCATCTCGGCCCAATCTTGAGCGTCAGTCCCGCCAGCACCGGCATGAATGCCGAGAATAGCGTTCGCCTGATCATGGTCACCTGAGAACATGAGGCTAAATTCAAGCTTGGTAAAATCC
>JAMIEW010000080.1:0-5800 GCA_035906575.1 bacterium | reverse complement strand
ATGATGGGCCGTATTCCGCTATGTTTACACGATTTCGTAAAACCGACAGTGAATCGGTGTCAGAAGCTCCAAATTCGCCGCTCGGCATCATTCTTGAAGTGGTGCAGGTGCTCGCCATTTCGTTGGCGCTGATCATCCCCATTCGTTTTTTTCTCATCCAGCCTTTTTATGTGCAGGGTGCCAGCATGGAGCCGAACTTCTTTGATCACGAATATTTGGTCATCGATGAGCTCTCTTATCGATTGCATGCGCCAAAGCGCGGCGATGTGACCGTCTTCAAGTATCCAAACAATACCAAAGAGTACTTTATCAAGCGCGTGATCGGTTTACCTGGTGAAACGGTTGAAATCTCAAATGGCAAGATAAAGATTTTTAACGATAAACATCCTAATGGTGCTCAGCTCGACGAAACGAGCTATCTTGACCAAGACTTTACGGCAAATTCACAGACGGTCACCTTGAAGCCGGACGAATACTTCGTTCTCGGAGATAATCGCTCATCAAGCCTCGACTCCCGTTTCTTTGGGCCAGTAAGTAGCTCCTATCTCGTTGGTCGTGTCTGGTTGCGCGGATTCCCGTTTGATCGCTGGAAGCATTTCACCTCCTTTAACTACGAAATCGATAACTAAATAACCCCCAGCCCCCACGCTTGTGGGGGGGGGTAAACCTACTATGCCATCCAAACCAGTAAAAAAACCTGCTGCAAAGCCGGCTGCGCCAAAGGCTTCATCTGAGGCGCCAACGTCATCCAAAAAAGCTCCTCAACCTATTCAGATTTTGCGCGGTATGCGCGACTTGCTACCAAACGATCAACCGTATTGGCAGGCAGCTCGTGATGCGGCAGCGAGCCTCGCGAGCGCTTATGGTTTTGACCGTATCGACACACCAATCGTTGAAGACACGGCGCTTTTTGTGCGCGGTGTAGGGCGTGCAACCGACATTGTTGAAAAAGAGCTTTATCGTTTTGAAACGCTTGGTGGTGAAGATGTCGCTTTGCGTCCAGAGGGTACGGCCGGTGTTGTGCGTTCGTACGTGCAGCACGGTATGTTGAATATCCCTCAGCCGGTGAAGCTTTGGTACGAGGGTCCGGTATTTCGTTATGATCGCCCTCAGGCTGGTCGTTTTCGCCAGTTCTACCAAGCCGGTTTTGAATGTATCGGTGAAGCAGACGCAATCGTCGACGCTCAGCTTATCGTTCTCGGTTATAACTTCTTAAAAAATCTCGGCATCGATGCCACCTTGCGCATCAATTCACTCGGTACGCCTGAATCACGCGCGAACTATAAGAACGCTCTCGTAGCATACTTCCGCGCCAAAAAGGCCAAGCTTTCTGAAGAAGACAAAAAACGTTTGTTGAAAAATCCATTACGCTTGCTTGATTCTAAAGATCCAGCGGTACAAGAATTAAAAGCTGAAGCGCCACAACTCGTTGATTGGTTGGACGAAGATTCTAAGGCACACTTCATGCGCGTCCTCGAGTATCTTGATGAGCTCGGCGTGCCATACCAACTTGACCCGTACCTTGTTCGCGGTCTCGACTACTACACAAAAACCGTTTGGGAGTGGTTCTCAAATAGCGATGATCAAGAATTGGCTCAGTCTGCTCTCGGTGGCGGTGGCCGTTATGATGGTCTCGTAGAATCTTTAGGTGGACGTCCTACGCCAGCTGTCGGCTGCGGATTCGGTCTCGACCGTATCGTCTCGCGTTTGAAAGAAAAAAATCCGCCATCGCCTGACCAGATGCGCTACATGCCGGTTGACGTCTTTATCGCTCAGCTCGGTGACATGGGTCGCAAAAAAGCGCTCGCGCTTTTTGAAGAATTCCGCGAAGCGGGTATCCCTGTGGGCGAGGCTTTTGCCAAGTCCAATATCAAAGCCCAAATGGAGGTCGCAAATAAGCGCTCGGCTAAGTGGGCATTGGTTTTGGGTCAAAAAGAGGTGCTTGATGGTACGGTCTTGATCCGTGATATGGACGCTGGTTCGCAAGAAACGGTAGATATCAAGAAGGCGGTCCACGAAATCAAGAAAAAGCTTCAAAACCTCCAGGCCCGCGAGCAAAAAGGGGAGTAATTGACCTTTTGGCTAAGTTCAGCTATATTTCTGCCCAACGCGTCGCTAGATGCGATTTTACCCAGAAAGGAGCGTGTCACCATGGTTGAAATTAAACGCAAGAAAAACGAGACGTTTGACGCTATGTTGCGCCGCTTCCAGCGTCGCTTCCAGTCCAGCGGCAAGCAAATCGAATCCAAGAAGCGCCGTTTTCACGACGACGGTCCTAACCGTAATGGTCGCCGCTTCGGGGCTCTTCGCCGCGAATTCATGAGCCAACAGTACGAATACCTCATGAAAACCGGTCAGCTCAAAGAAGAAAAACGCAAACCAGGCCGCCGTTAAGGCGGTTTGTTTTTTTGCCACTTATTCGTTAGAGTGATGCTACTATGACTGTGATTGAACGTATTGACCAAGACATGAAAGAGGCCATGAAGGCCAAAAGCGAGCAACGCCTCTCGGTGCTGCGTATGGCGCGTACCGCACTCAAAAACAAACAAATCGAAACGCAAAAAGATCTCGATGATCAAGGTTCTTATGCCGTATTGAAAACCATGATCAAACAGTACCAAGACGCGATCTCGGATTTTCAAACCGCCGCTCGCCAAGACTTGGTAGAGAAGCAACAGCAAGAAATTGATATTCTCTCTGCCTATCTTCCTCCAGCAATGCCGATCGAAGAGGTCGAAAAACTCGTCAAAGAAGCGGTCACTGGGATGAGTGCAAGTGATATGGGCAAGGCCATGGGTGCCGCCATGAAGGCTGTGGATGGAAAGGCCGATGGCAACACCGTTAGAGGCATTGTCCAGCGTCTGCTTTCGGAGTAAGATGGGGGCATGTTTGGATCCCTCCTTCCCATGCCTTCGGACGGTTCCGTAAAAAGCACCTCACGATCACGTACGGCGGTTATTTTTGCCGTCGTGATCGCGGTGTTTTTTTGCGTCTCGCTTTTTGCGATACCGTCTGCCGTTTTTGCCCAGACCGTTGATCCGGGCTTAAACCAAGTCGGTGCCGCAAGCGGCCTCGAGACCGATGCTGATCTACCGACCATCATTGGTCGTATCATCAATATCTTTTTGGGCTTCATGGGCATTGTCTTGTTGCTCATTGTCATTTACGCGGGCTATCTCTGGATGACGGCGGGCGGCGATGCCGATCAAGTAGAGAAGGCAAAAAAGTGGATCCGTAACGGTATTATCGGTTTGATCATCATCGTGTCGTCGTACGCGATTACGGCTTTTGTTATCAGTATGTTAGCTGGTGAGGGTGGTGGGGGCGGTTCTGGTTCAGGCGATCCGTTTGGTAATAATGGCGGTTTTCCTGGTTCTGCCGGTTCGCTTGGTGCTGGCATCGTCGAGTCCCATATCCCAGGCCGCGATGCGACTGGCGTGCCGCGCAATACAGGCATCGTGATCACGTTCAAAGAGCCAATCAAACTTTCAACCGTTATTGCTGGCTACAATGATAATGGCACGCCTTCTAATCTTGCTGATGACGCTGACCGCGCAACAACCATTGGTATTAATGCGGATATTATTAAGGTCTATCCAACAGGCCAGCGTGACCGTGCATTGAGCACGACCGAAGCACGCGTGAGTTTTACTGACGATCGCCAAACCTTTGTGATTCGTCCTGTTCAATATCTCGGCAGCCCAACGACAGACACCGACTATACCGTTGAATTTGTCGGTGGCTTAAACGGCTTGCGCCTCGAAGATAATTCAGCAGCTTTTGGTGGGAGTTTTTCTTCAGGGTATCGCTGGCAGTTTCAGGTCTCAACCCTTGTGGATAATACGCCGCCACGCGTGACGTCCGTTATCCCAAATGACGGTGGTTCTTATGCACCAAACGTGATCGTCCAAATGCAGTTCAATGAAGCGGTAGACCCTGTTTCAGCTTCAGGTATGTTCAGTAATGGGTCAGGCTTCACCAATGTCCAAGTGACAGCTGGTGGCAGCACCCGTCCAAACGGATCCTTCAAGCTCTCAAACCAATATCGCACGCTTGAATTCGTCACCGATCAAAGCTGTGGCACCAATTCTTGCGGGGCAACCATCTACTGTTTGCCAGTTAGTTCTGCAATCGCCGTTGTCGCAAAAGCTGCAACGTTGAGCGATAATCCGCCGATGGCGGCTGTGTCTGGTTCATTGTATGACGGTATCGTTGATTTAGCCGGTAATTCGCTTGACGGTAACGGTGATAATCAAGCCCAGGGCTCAGAAAGCGACGCGGTTACGGGCAATGATGATTATGGTTGGACGTTTCAAACGACCGATCGCCCTAATCTCGAGGCACCCGTTATTCAATCAACGAATCCGCGCGCTGGTGACGCCGCCAATTCAAGCAATCTCTCGGTAGATGCCAGAATTGATGCAACGTTCAATTCGCCGTTGCGCGCATCATCAGTCAATAGTGACGAGGTCGTTATGCAAACCAATGAGCCAGCTCGCATGGCTGATACATTCTGGTGGACGGCGTCCTATGAACCGCTCACCGCCGGCGGATCTGTGGCAGGCGTGGGCGACACGGCAACACAAGGCAAGGTCTCAATTGATCACCGCCTTTTCATCTCAGCTACCGGTACGGGATCAACGGCGATTGTGCCGGTCTATCAGCCCGTACTCAATTCTGGCATCCAAAATATCTATCAGAACTGTTATGTGCCAGCAGCTTCAGTGAGTTGTGGAGCGAACACAACAAATCCGAATTGCTGTGATGGTCGTCCGCAGGCTGGTGGGTGTGCTGCTCCTACAAGACTTCCGTAATTTTCCATGAAAAACAAACGCTTACTGGGCTTGATCGCCCCGCTCGCCGCCATCGTGCTGATGACGGCTCTTGCCGTTTTTGCTCCAGCCGTGCTGGCGCAAACCCAAGATACGCTCGGCCTCAACGAGGTCGGTCAAACCGTAAGGCTGTCTGGGACCGATCCGCGAACGATCGCTGTCCGTATCATTAATGCCACGCTTGGCTTAATCGGCATTATTTTGGTTGTTATTGTTCTCTACGCCGGTTTTACCTGGATGACGTCAGGCGGTGACGCCGAAAAAATCAGTAAAGCAAAACGCATACTAACCAATGCCATGATTGGCTTGGTCATTATTTTATCCGCGTGGGGTATCACGTCATTTGTGATTAATTCGTTGCTCTCAGCAACGGGTGGCAATGGAGGTAATGGCGGTACTGGTCCAACCGGTCCAGGCGGAGGCTTGGGCGGGGGAGGGACGAGCCAGTCATTTCAGGTGCGCTCAATGACGCCAACCGGTTCAGTGCCTTTGCGTAACGTTGAAGCTCGCGTTGTTTTTTCGCGCGATGTTGATCCGGCGGGGGCTGAATTGCAGGTATTGCTTGCTTCAGATCAGAGCGCTGTTACTGGTACTTGGTCGCTTATCGGTTCGGTCGCAACCTTTGTCCCAGAGGCAAATTGCCCTGCGCCAAACGAAACTCGCAAATGTTTTGAAGCAGACACAGAATACACGATTCGTGTTGGGGGAGGGACAAAATCGGTGTCCGGCCAAGCCATCACCTGTGGCGGATTTGCCCCAGCGTGTACCGGAGTATTTCAAACAGGTTCACTCGTTGATACGCAGTCGCCAACGGTAACGCTTACCGCGCCTCAAAACGGTGCCAGCGTTATCGGTGGTGACCAACTGACCGTTTCAGCAACCATTAATGATGATTCGGGTGTTTCCATGGCAGAGATTTTGATTGACGGCGTCAATGTCGGTACGGCAACGCCAGTAAATGGGGCAAC
>JAMIEW010000079.1:0-13463 GCA_035906575.1 bacterium | reverse complement strand
AGAGATGCGGAGTGCGAAAGCCTTTCGTTGCCGCAATCATGCCGGCCAAAAGCGCGGTCGCGATATCAGCCGTGATCTGTTGCGGATTCCACGCTTCAAGAAGGGTATAGAGCGATTCACAGGCCGACGAGCGTGTTGGATTCACGATATTCACCGTGCCCCATTGTTCATTGGCAGGGGAGGCGTCGATATTGATCGTGGTGAGTTCGTGCAAGGCGTTAAGCTCATGTTTGAAAACATTCTCAAGGCTATGGCGATCAGGAGCGCCCACGGCGATTACGAGATCATAACGCGCGTCGCCGCTCATAAAGCCCACGTCTTGAGTGCGCCACGCGCCATACTTTGGCACGACGGTAATATCGAGCGCACCATCACGCACATCATAAGAAAGCTCAGAGAGCGGTGTGTCTTTGACATTGAGGGTGATCTTGAGCGAACGCAGCGAACCAAGGCGCGTGCCAATCTCGATGCCAGCAGGCAAGTATGGGGGATACTGCTTTGCCTCAAAATCCGGGATCACGATATCGAACGATTTATTTTGGCGTTTGAGCCAAAGTGCCATACCCAAGACAGCACAAAGCGCATCAACCGATTGAGCTGAGCGGGCGGTGAGAAGCAAGTGCTTTGATCGGCCGATGGCTTCGATCGCTTGCTGTTCGAGAGTGAGGGCCATTAGGGTTCAAACTATAGAGAACGGGGGCCACTGTCAATCAAAAAGCCCATTCACAAAACGGGTTTTCTCCGCTATATTCTGCCGTATTCCTATGTCTGCATTCGAATCGTTCCCGAAGGCCTATCAGGCTGAAGAGGTTGAAGACCGTTTAAACGAGCTTTGGGCCGGTTCTGGATATTATAATCCAGATAACTTGCCTGACCGTAACCAAGGCGGGGAGCCGTATTGCATCGTGATGCCGCCACCAAATCGCACGGGTACCCTTCATATGGGTCATGCGACCATGTTAGCGATTCAAGACACGCTCATTCGCTTTGAGCGCATGCGCGGCAAAAAGACCCTTTGGGTCCCAGGCACCGACCACGCGGCTATCGCCACCCAGGTCAAAGTCGAGCAGCTCCTCATGAAGGAGGGATTTAAGGATCCTCGCAAAGAGCTTGGTCGTGAAAAGTTCTTAGAGCGCGTCATCGCCTTTGCTGACGACTCAGCGAATACTATTCGTACTCAGGTAAAGAAGATGGGTTCTAGTTGTGATTGGTCACGCGAAGCCTATACATTTGATGATGAACGCAATGCGGCGGTGAATCAGATCTTCTTGTCGATGTATGAAGATGGTTTGATCGAACGCGGTTTTCGTATCGTGAATTGGGATCCGCAATTTCAAACCACACTTTCAGATGACGAAGTACAAACCAAAGACGTAAAAGCAAAACTCGTCACGTTCAAATACGATAAAGATTTTCCGATTACGATTTCATCAACGCGTCCTGAAACAAAGTTTGGTGATACGGCTGTGGCCGTTCATCCGAGCGATGAACGCTATGCAGAATACGTTGGTAAAACGCTGTCCGCGACGTTTTGCGGTAAACAAATTGAATTACGCATCATCGCTGACGAAGCGGTTGATCCTGCTTTTGGTACCGGTGCACTCGGCGTGACACCAGCACATTCGCTTATCGATGCCGAGATGGCAACGTGTCATTCATTGCCAACGATTCAAATCATCGACCAAGCCGGTCGCATGATGCAAAACTGTGGTGAAAATTTCGTAGGACTCACCACCGAAGAAGCGCGCGCTAAAGTTATTACAGAATTAGAAGCCGCCGGCCTCGTCGAAAAAATCGACGAAGTTGACCAGGCGTTACCAATCGCTGAGCGCGGCGGCGCGACCGTTGAACAGTTGCCAAGTCTTCAGTGGTTCGTTCGTGTGAACAAAGAATTTACTCTAAAGCGCAATACCCTCAATCAGAAGGTAGGTGAGACCACGACTCTCAAACGTTTGATGCAGGACGCCGTCCGCGGCGGTTCGATCAAGATCGTCCCTGACCGTTTTGAGAAAGTGTACTTTCACTGGATCGATGGCCTGCGTGATTGGTGTATTTCTCGTCAGATCTGGTTCGGGCACCGTATCCCGGTTTGGTATAAGGGCGATGAACAGGTGGCTTCGGTCACTTCGCCAGGCGAGGGCTACGTACAAGATGAGGACAGTCTCGATACCTGGTTCTCTTCAGGTTCTTGGAGTTTTTCAGCGCTCGGTTGGCCAAATGAAGAGAAATGGGCCAAAGAACGTGCCTTCCATCCGACGAATGTTCTTGAGACGGGTCGCGATATCTTGTTCTTCTGGGTCGCTCGCATGGTCTTGATGTCGACCTATGCTATTGGCGAAGTCCCATTTAAAGACGTTTACCTCCACGGTCTCGTCATGGACGACCAAGGTCGCAAGATGTCCAAGTCCTTGGGCAATATTCTTGATCCACTCGAACTCATCCCAAAATACGGCACGGATGCCGTGCGCTTGTCACTTATGATGGGTACGGCTCCTGGCCAAGACACGCGTCTCGCTGAAGCGAAGATTGAAGGCCTTAAGCATCTCGCTAATAAGCTTTGGAATATCAGCCGCTTCATGCTGATGCAGATGGAGGCTCCGGCTGAATCCGTAACGGGGGAGACACTTGCTGATCAATGGATCAAAGCGCGCTTTGCAGAAACAGCCGCGTCTATCACCAAGAAACTTGAAACCTACCAATTCAGCCTTGCTGCTGAAGAGCTTCGTGACTTTACGTGGAATGATCTCGCTGATTGGTATCTTGAGATTACCAAGGTTGAAGGTAACAAGGCCGCCATCCTGAAAGAGTTGCTTTCGGGCATGCTCCGTCTTTGGCATCCGTTTATGCCATTCGTAACCGAAGAGATCTGGCAGCGTGCGGGTTTCGAAGGTCTTTTGCTTGTTGCAGAATGGCCTACGATGTCTGTTAGTACGATGCCAGCCGGCTTTGAAACGCTCCGTACCGTTATCGGCGATGCTCGTCGCTTGCGTGCTGATCAAGGCGTTGATGCGACGAAGAAAGCGGTCTTCGCTTATCAGTCGGATGATGCGACAGCTGAGCTTATCCAAGCGAATAGCGCCTGGGTGCTGCGCCTCACGAACTCTTCAAGCTTTGAACTCATGACCTCGTTACCGTCTGACTGGCCTGTCGTGGCTGGCGTGGTGAGTGTATCGATGAGTCTCGAAGGCTTGGTAGATGTCATTAAAGAAAAAATCAAGATCACAAAAGAACTTGAGCAGCTCGCGGCCTACATCACTTCAACAACCGCTAAACTCGCTGACCAAGAATTCCGCGGTAAAGCGCCTGAGAAGGTGATTGCTGGCATGGAGTCCAAGCTTGAAGAAGCAAAACAAAAACAAGAACTCTTGAGCTCGCGTATTGCGACCATGAAGTAAGCCACGTACCATTCGACCAAATCGTATGAATATCAAAACCGATCAAAAAGCGATCGAGCACTTTCTCTCGCATGGCGTAGAACGCATTCTACCTACCCCTGAAGCGTTCAAAGAAAAACTCCTCAAAGGCGAGCGTATCTCGGCCTATTTAGGCATGGATGCCACCGGCAAACTTCACTTAGGCCATGCGCTCAATATGATGAAGCTCGCCGAATTGCAGGCGATGGGTCATCGCGTGATTTTGTTGATCGGTACGTTTACGTCGATTATTGGCGACCCGACCGACAAATCAGCCGCCCGCACCCAACAAACCACCGAAGAGGTAAAAGAGCATGCCAAGAATTACTTGAAGCTCGCAACGCGTTTCTTGTCCTTCGAGGGCGAGAATCCTTGCGAGGTGCGTTATAACGGCGACTGGTATGAAAAGATGACCTTCGCTGAAGTGATCAAGCTTTCATCCGAATTCACCGTTCAGCAGATGCTCGAACGCGACATGTTTGAAAAACGCATGAAAGAAGACAAGCCGATTTTCATGCACGAATTTTTCTATCCACTAATGCAGGGTTACGATTCAGTTGTTTTGGATGTTGATCTCGAAATCGGTGGTAATGACCAGACGTTCAATATGCTCGCGGGTCGCGATTTATTGCGCAAACTTCGTGGTAAAGAAAAGTTCGTCCTTGCTCACCGCCTTTTGGTGGACGAGAACGGCGCCAAGATGGGCAAGACAACCGGCAACGGCGTAAACCTTGAAGACGATGCGATCGATATTTACGGCAAGGTCATGCGTTGGCCAGACACCATGCTGATCCCAACCTACGAGCTCTGCACCCAGCTTGAAACGGATGAAATCGCCACCATTAAGAAATCATTGGCAGGCGGGGAGAATCCGATGAAGTATAAGAAAGACTTGGCTTACCGCGTTACTCGTTGGGTAGCAGGGGACGAAGCGGCTGAAAAAGCCCAAGCTCATTTTGAATCGGTCCATCAAAAACACGAGAAGCCAGAAGATATCGCTGTTCATGAGGTGAAGGCGGGTGAGCATGCCTTGGTTGAATTGCTCGTTTCAACGGGGCTTTGTTCGTCAAAGACCGATGCCCGCGCTCAAATTGAGCAGGGTGGTGTGCGTGTGAAAGACGTCGTCTCAACCGATCCAAAGACCATGGTCCAAATTGACAGCGAGGGCGTATTGATTCAAAAAGGCAAAAGACATTTCGTCCACGTAAAAGGCGTATGAAAACCGTATTAGACATCTGGAAGTGCGAACTCGCCCAACAGCTTACCGATAAGCTGGGAGTTGAGGTTAACCAAAACCAATTCGTCCTGCCTCCAAACCCAGAGATGGGTGATTTGGCATTTGGTTGTTTTGCCTTGGCAAAGTCCATGGGCAAGTCGCCAGCTGACATCGCCAAGACACTCGCGGCAGAATTGAAACCAACCCATCCGGGTATCGCCGCTTTTGAAGCAGCCGGTCCTTATTTGAATGTGCGTTTTTCAAATGCTGAACTCGTACGCCGTACGATTCTCGACATCGAAGAAACGAATGACGCTTTTGGTAAAGTGAATGTCGGAGAATCGAAGAGCATCCTTTTAGAGTATGCTTCACTTAATACGCATAAAGAAATTCACGTAGGGCATTTGCGTAATTTATTTTTGGGACGCTCTGCACAGCTCTTGCTTGAGAAGGCGGGCTATCATGTCATCCCAGTGAGCTATCAAGGTGATGTCGGTGCGCATGTTGCGAAGTGTTTGTGGTTCTTCGTGAAAGAACGCAAAGCAGATCTTCAACTCACGTTGAGCGATGTTGATCAGATTTTAAAGGGGATTAGCGCTGATCAGGCAACCGGTAAATACCTCGGCCAGGTGTATACGCAAGCAACCGCAGCACTTGAAGCCAACCCAGAATTCGTCGAAGAATCTTCGACAGTTTTGCGTGCGCTTGAAGCAGGCGAACCGGCATGGACAAAGCTTTGGCTTGAAACGCGCCGATGGTGTCTTGAAGAGATGTTGCGTAACTTTGATGAACTTGATGTACGCATCACGCGCCAATATCTTGAATCCGAAGTCGTTGCACGTGGGCAAGAAATGGTTGATGCCTTAATGGCAAAAGGCGTTGCCACCGAAAGCCAAGGCGCAATCGTTGTTGATCTTGAAGATGTGAAGCTCGGTGTTTTCTTGGTGCGCAAATCTGATGGTAATTCGCTCTACTCAACCAAAGATATCGCGCTCGCTGAATTGAAAAGAAAAGAATTTTCGAATCTGGATAAGAGTATTATTCTTGTCGATAATCGCCAGTCATTTTATTTCAAACAATTGTTTGAAGTGTTGAAGAGAATGGGGTTGAGTACAAATGATGAACATGTCGGTTATGACTTCGTGACCCTCAAAGAAGGTGCCATGTCGAGCCGTAAAGGCAATATCATCACCTACCAAGACTTCGTTGCCGCCGTTACCGACTTTGCCCGTGCTGAAATCATCAAACGTCATGATGACTGGTCAGAAGGCAAGGTGACTCATGTTGCCTGGTGCCTCGCGCAAGCAGGTTTGAAATTCGGCATGCTACGACAAGATAATGATCGCGTTTTTGTCTTTGATATGGACCAAGCCATGGCCTTTGACGGCGATACCGGCCCGTATTGTCAGTACGCGGCCACGCGTTTGCACTCGATTATCCGCAAAGCGGGTGGCGTGCCAAAAGGCGCGATTAACTCCGAGTTCGCGCATGCTTCTGAAAAGATCCTTGCTCAAGAGCTGTTGCGACTTCCTGATTGCGTAAAGCAGGCGGCGAATGAACTTCGTCCAAGTATTATCGCGCAGTGGTGTATTGATGTCTCGCATGCGATTAATGCCTTCTATCGCGATGTACCGGTTATCGAGGCAGCGCCAGAAGATAAGGCAGCGCGTCTGCGTTTGGCAGCTGCTGCATTGCAGGGTTTGAAAAACGGCCTCGCACTCCTTTCCATCCCACTACCCGAAGAAATGTAAGTAGGTTAACATTATCGCCAACAACTCCATGCGTATGTTCGGTAAACCAACCCCGCCATCCTTTGAAGAAGCGCCAACGAGCGCTACGGCCCCATCAGCAACGACCATTATCGCCAAGGGCGTTCGCGTCGAAGGTGATTTTTCTAGCGATGGCAATGTGACGATCGAGGGCGAGCTCAAAGGTAAGCTCAGCACCGTCGGCCGTCTTGTGGTCGGCAAAGATGCGGTGATCGACGGTATCGTTAAAGCTGGCTCTGCGAGTGTCGCGGGCTCAGTGACCGGTCCGCTCACGGTAGACGAAGGTTTGGACTTGCTAGCAACCTCGACCGTCAAAGGTGATGTGTCGGCCAAAACGCTCTCGGTAGAACGCGGAGCAAAAATTGACGGTAAGACGTCGATCTCAGGATCATGACCTATCAGTACGCCTATCTCTTTGACGCGAAACTCTCAGATCGTTCGCAAGAGAGGTGGGTTTCGCGACTCGAAGCAGAATTATCAAGGCGCCATTTGGCGGGGCAAGTGCTCCGCGAAGGCGCTTTTCACGGTTTAAAAGAGTTGGCCAAAGAGGCGCTTTCAAAAGGGGCGGCAACCGTGATCATCGTGGGTAATGATGCCTCGCTCGTGAAAGTGCTCCCCGTGATCGCCGACGCCAATGTCGTGATCGGCTATATTCCTTCCGAGCCATCGATGATTGCAAAGCAGTTAAGCATCCCCGAAAAACTTGAAGACTCGGTTAATTGTCTTGCTGCGCGTTTTGTCCGCCAAGTCGATTTAGGGATGGTGGGTGACAGGCCATTCTTAACCGAGGTCGTCATTCGCGATCCAAAAGCGGTTTTGGATATTGGCGGCAAGTACACCATTAGCTGCCAGCAAAATGGCGCCATGCGCCTTGTGAACCTGATGGCGGGGTCTAAGAGCGACGATGGTGAGCTCGATGTCTTTGTGGACGTCGAAACCGTAAAAAAGCCCCTTTTTGGATCACCAAAGCCTGCCGCACGCACGCACGTAAAAGCCACGAATGGCCAAATCAAAGCCGGTGGCCAGGTGCGTATAAGTGTGGATGGCGTTGAGCTTAATGGCTCTGACATCGCTTTTTCAGTACGTCCAAACGGGCTTAAATGGATTGTGGGTCGCAGGTCTTAGGGACTTGCAAGGATAGGGGAGTTTTGGTATCTTCTCGCCACCACTCGCTGAGGTGGCGAAATTGGCAGACGCACTACCTTGAGGTGGTAGCACCCGCAAGGGTATGGAGGTTCAAGTCCTCTCCTCAGCACCATGGGCACTTAGCTCAGTTGGTTAGAGCACCTCGTTTACACCGAGGGGGTCGTAGGTTCGAATCCTACAGTGCCCACCATTAAAAACACCCCGACAAACGTCGGGGTGTTTTTATTGTCAGGTTGTTATGAGAAGGGTAGGCTTCTTTGCATGAATACGATGACGGACAACTTGCCGCAGCGAGTAAAAAATCTATTAGGTGACGAAGTCCCGGATTTTGTTGTTCAGGCAAAACACGCTTATGGATGGCAGCCTATTGTCTTTCCGTTGGTATCGTCTTCTGGTTGGCTTATTGTGGCGGCTATTTTTTTCATTAAAAGTGAAAATATCGCATCATTAATAAACTGGGAAATTGCTCATCGGGCGATGGCGCTTATCACAGAAACGATCCGCGCCCAGTCGATAGAAGTCTTTGACTCCGCCACAGAGACCGATATGCGAGCTGTCACTCTGATATTAGGAATAGCACTCTTTCTCGTCATTGAGCTCATTGCGATGCTTTACCGGTATTTCAAAAAAGGTGGGTATTTTGTGGGCACGCCGACACAACTCATTTATACAAAAAAGGGGAAAGTTGAGTCCATTAAATGGAATGATCTTGATAAAGATGTTCACGTAGAAGCCAAATTGGATCGCACGGGGACAATTTATCTACAGATGAATACGTTAATGGATAATTTAGCTGTTATTAGTCCGAAGCGTAGAAAGCAATTAATTCATATTTTACCGACGACAATTTCGATGATCGGTATTGAAGATGTAGAAGAAATTGGCCAATTAATACAACGTAGAATCTCTCACGCTGGAGAAAGCACAAAAAACCGTCCGTAAGGGCGGTGTTTTGTGTTATGCTTTCTTTATGAAAAGAATCATTGTCGCGGTGAGCATCGCTCTCGCTATTTTAGGGGCTGGTGTGGCCTATTGGTTGATCTCGCCATTATTTATCACGAAGACAGTAAATGAATCGTTGCCAGTGGTTGTTATTCCGGTTCAGACTGAATCAGTAACGACGACGAGCGTATCGACATCAACACAAGTGGCTACGACAACAGCGCCCATTTTGCAGACCGTCTATCAAGGTACGTTCACGGGTTTTGATGCCGTTCATCATGGGACCGGGACCGCGAGTGTGATTAAGGTAGGGGATAAAAGCTATGTGCGTTTTGAAGAAGATTTCGTCGTCGGCAATGGCCCGGATCTTTTTGTTGGCTTCGGTAAAGACGGTACCTATATCAAAGGCAGCGAAGTGGGTGCGTTGAAAGGCGATAAAGGTTCTCAGAACTATGAATTAGCCGAAGGATTTGATTCAGAAAAATATAATGAAGTCTGGGTCTGGTGCCGGGCGTTTAGCGTACCGTTTGCCAAGGCTTCATTAGAAAAGACGGCGAATGAATAAGACGTGCAAATTTACGGCAAAAATTTGGCTCTATCCGGGAGAGTCGGCAAATTGGCATTTTGTCACGCTTGATAAGCCTAGTGCCGCCATCATCAAAAAGTCCCAAGAAGGCGAGAAGCGCAAAGGTTGGGGCTCGGTGAAGGTAGCAGCAACGATCGGCTCGACGAGTTGGAAGACGTCGGTGTTTCCCGATAATCAATCGGGGAGTTATTTATTACCCATTAAAGCCGCCGTCAGAAAGAAAGAAAAAGTAGGCCAGGGGTATGCGGTGGATATCATTTTGACACTTTTATAAAACCGTATAGGCTGAGGGCACGGAGGTCTCATGAACGATATCGTTAGTGTCCAAGCTCCCAAGAAGCGACAAAAGAAGTACGGGCGTACACCCAAGGCTCAGCCGAATAACTACTGGGTGCGATGGCTCCCTCAGACGGAGGGGTCGGTCACGGCCTGGTACGAGGTCTTTGCTCTTGAAAAGCCTGACCGTACTCATCGGATGTTACACAGCGCAATTGGTAAGCGCGGGGCATTTTACACTCTTGGAAGAATTGGGAGCTCGCGTCTCGAGTTTCCTTCTGACAAGGTTATGGAGACGATGCTGGATCCCGTGATCTATTTGCGGGAGAGGATCGTGGCCGAGTCTGATCGCGCCAAGAGCTTTATCGACTATGTCCTTGCTCAGAACGGTGTCATCATCGACGAACGCTGGAAGTGGATCTGGCCGAATAGCTGCTACTTCGTCATGACCAACGAACCGCCATTTCCTGAAGTAGGATTTCGCGGCGGGCGTTATAAGGGTTTGACGGCTCCTAGGTTTGGCCTGCCTAGATGACGGCTCAACCAAGTCTCGCCGCCTACATGAAAACCGCTCATAACTTGGGCGGTATTCTTTTTCTAAATAATTACATCAGTTCGACAAAAACCCTTTATTTTGCTACTGTCCGCGTATTCTATGGAGACAATTTCGAAGGCAAAAATTGATTTACTCGCCACAGCCGTACAACCGGCTGATATTGCGCTTGCCACCGAAGGTACTCGACTAATCGTGCATTCTGCCGTGAGTCGTTTTGCCGTCTTCTATGAGCGTTTGCGCACGGCGATCGACTATAAAGAAGAGCACCTTTTGCGCCGCAGTGCTATCGTTCGTATTTTAAAACGTCAGTTGGGTTTAGAGAGCGAGCCAAAGCAAGTCGCGACACAAACGCTCCGAGAATTGATTGCGGCAAAGTACTTGGCGAATGACCATCACGCTGAAGAGCTTGTGGACGTGATTGCAGCCATGGTTGCAAAGTTCACGGCCGTGAAGCGGATTCATTCAAAGATCCCAGATTTTGAACAATGGTTACTTGAGATTTTAGCCGCCGAGATCGATGAGATTGTCACCGACCAAAATGAAGACAAAGTCTTCTTGAATTTGCTCTATGAGCAGGTGGCCGAAAAAATCCGCCTCAAGAATAACGAGCTCCCCGATGATGAACGACGTTTGCAAATCTACGTCGCGTGTTTGCGTAATTTCATGAAGGCTGACGATGCGCTTATCAGCTATAAGCTTTTGCGCATCTTTGAGCCGCGTTGGGTGCGTCCAGAGCAATGGATGGACCAGGTGCATGAGATGGCGGTCTGCCTCGAGGCTTCACATGCCAAAATTCAAGCGGTCTTAAAACATCCTTACCACCAGAAATTCTGCAGCGCCGTAAAGCCGTGGAGCGTCTCTTTGACGGTCTTGCGAGCGGCCTTAAAAGAAGATCCAAAAAAAGCCAAAGCGCTTCTCGAAGACCAAAGCGCCTTAAAGAAGGCGATTGAGCGTGTTGCCGAAGTGCGTATTCAAGACTCAAAGCGTCGTTTATCACGCGGTATCGTGCGTGCCATCATCTATCTCTTTTTGACTAAGATGCTTTTTGCCGCGGTGCTTGAATATCCGATTGAGATTGCCTTGTATGGCGAGCCGCATATTCAGGCGCTTTTGATTAATATGCTCTTTCCTCCGGTATTGATGATGTTTGTTGGGGCGATGATTCGTCCGCCGGTCAAAGAAAACGTCATCCGCATCGTGAATGGCGTTGAAGAACTCTTAAGCATCGAGGGCATCCCGTCGATTGAATTGCGCGGCAAGCGCCACTATTCAACCTTTGGCGCGACCATGCTCACCCTTGGGTATGTGCTGATGTTTATGTTGTCGTTTGGTTTGATTTTCTGGGGCCTATCATTAATTGGGTATACCTGGATCAGCATGGCGGTATTTGTCTTCTTCTTGTGTGTCGTGAGCTTCTTTGCGTATCGTCTACGACTCGCATCCAAAGAGTATGTCGCCTTTGAAAAGCAAACGGGTTTAGGCGGATTGGTTGTCGATTTCTTCACGTTGCCGGTATTAAAAGTAGGGAGATTTTTGTCAGAGACCGTATCGAAATTTAATGTGCTCGTCTTCTTTTTTGATGTGGTTCTTGAAGCGCCTTTCAAGATTTTCTTGCAGGCGCTTGAAGAGTGGTTCTACTACATGAAAGAAAAGAAAGATCAGCTATAATCGTCCTATGGAATCCAAGCGCGAACATTATCTTAAGGTGGCGATACTCCTGGTCTATGCGATCATCGTGCTCTCGCTCTATCTCTTCATGTCGGCCTACGATTTGTCTTTTCGCGATATGGGGAGAATGGCCAAGGCTCTGATCGTGGCTTCGGGACATTGGGGTCCTCTCATGATGTTGATCGTGTATGCGGTCTCAACCATTATCCCGTTTCCTACAACCGGGCTGGCGGTGGTTTCGGGGGCGCTCTTTGGTCCGGTATTCGGTATCATGATCGCGATGCTCGGTGTAAACCTCACCTCTTGGATCAGTTTTTTCTTGGCGAGATACTTTGGTCGCCACGTGGTGCAAGAGCGTGAAAAGGGTTGGGTCAAAGATCTTGATGACCTGCTTTCTGAAAAAGGCTTTTATCCGATCATGATTATGCGCCTGCTCTTTGTGCCCTCGGATTTTGTCAGTCTAGGCTCAGGTCTCACGCGCATGCCCTTTAAGACATTTGCATTCGCGACGTTTTTTGGTACCTTGCCGGCCACGGTCTTATTCGCGCTCTTTGGCGAATCGTTATTCGATCCAAAGGGACGCATTGTATTAGGCGTTGCTATCGTATGCGTTATCACCTTGGTTCTGATATTACGTAAAGTGCCATTCATGAAAAAGTTTCTCCCAAAATAATCTATGAGCTTTGAACTTATCGGACGATCCGAACAGGGGAGAACGGGTAAACTGTCTTTACCGCACGGCGACATGCAGACGCCGTTCTTTATGCCTATCGCCACCAAGGGCGCAGTCAAAACGCTTTCGTCTTTTGATATTGAACGCCTTGCGTCACCGATCGTCCTTTCGAATACCTATCATCTTTGGTTGCGTCCAGGTTTGGAGTTGATGAAAGAGGTTGGGGGATTGCATAAGTTCATGGACTGGCACGGCAATATCCTCACTGATTCAGGCGGATTTCAGGTCTTTAGCCTCTCAGGTCTGCGCAAGCTAACTGAAGAGGGTGTGCAGTTTCAGTCCCATATCGACGGCGCAAAGATGATGCTCACGCCTGAGCTTTGTATGGATATTCAGCGCGCTATCGGTAGCGATATCGTGATGGTGTTGGATGTGTGTACCGAATTGCCAGCAACACGTGAGAAGCTTGTGAATGCGCTCGAACTCACCACGCGCTGGGCGAAGCGTTCAAAAGAACAATTCGAAAAAACCCGCGAAGGGTCGGTGAATCCTAACGCAAAACTCTTCGGTATCATTCAGGGCGGTACTGATATCGAGCTACGCATCCGCAGTGCAAAAGAATTAATGGAAATTGGCTTTGACGGTTATGCCATTGGCGGACTTTCTGTCGGCGAACCGTTTGAAGAAGCGTGCAAAGTTCTCGAAGCGCTTGATCCGATTTTACCAAAAGATAAGCCGCGTTATTTTATGGGTGGTGCACAGCCACATGAGATTGTCGGTTATACCGCTCGCGGTATTGATATGTTTGATTGTGTTCTTCCAACGCGTAATGCCCGCCATGGATCGGTCTATTTATCAAAGAGTACAAATTTGACTCAGTGTGATTTTTACGAAGTCGCCAATATTCATAATGCGAAGTGGAAGACCTCCACTCAGTCTCTCGTCGCTAAAGATGATGTTCGCACGCCAGCAGACGAAGAGCTTTCACGTTATACGATGGGCTATTTACGTCACCTATTTACCGTCGACGAAATGCTCGGCCAACGCCTCGCCACCATGATGAATTTGCGATTTTATTTGAGATTGATGGAGGAGTTGAGAAAATAGGAACCCTCTTGCCCGCATTATTTTCTGTTTTTTGGTTGGGCGTTCTCCCTTTAAAGGGAGATGTCTATCTAAAAAACAATATTTAGACAGAGGGTTCGTCTGTTGACCTAT
>JAMIEW010000078.1:0-15982 GCA_035906575.1 bacterium | reverse complement strand
CATTCGCCTCTATGCCTGGCATAGTAAGAACATGTATCGCCTCATGGCGTTGGGTGTCTTTATGCGTATCTTTATTTGATGTGACAAAAATGATTGGGGATTCTTTAGATGCGAGCCCATGGACCCCAAGAGCGTGCATCATCTCGGCATTTACTGTGACGGTGACGGTAAATGTATCAAATTCAATGGAGGAAATATCGTGTTCATGTAAGACAATATTTGATACCCGTCGACCAGATTTGTCTGTTGTGGAGAACTGTTTAAACAGGGCATTGATTTCATCTAGGATTGTTTCGCCTCTTTGAAATTCCTCTTCAAGTCTGCGAGTCTTCTCATACTTCATGGACAGCGAAGAGGTTATTACTCTCAATCGATCAACAATATTCGTCAGCGGATCTTCGCGTAAATCACTGATTTCCTGATAAATAGATTCTTGTTCTTGCTCGGCACCCTCTATTTCTGTTCTGCTCCACGTGTCATAATTATCCCAGAGTCTGTGATCTATGTCTAAAAGGTGGCTACGCAGTGCATCAATACGTTCTGCTGAGACTAGATTCTTCTTTGGAAAGCGCTCATTAATGTAATCATCCACAGAATAGAGCGTCTGTCGGACTTCTTTTGGTGAATCGTCTTTACTTATGCCTTCGACCTTTTCACGAAAGAAGCAAATCGCATCAAAAGCAAGACCAAGCTTTTCTTGGAGCTCTTTCTTTTCGAGAGCACGTGCTGAGTTTTTGAATGGGTTCTCCATGGGGTTATTGTAACAAATGCTCGAGATACAGTGCTGTATCGTTATGCTATGCCTACCTCATCAAACAGGTAGCTCCCGGCTGCGGCATCGGTCGAGCGTCTGCGGCGAACGGCGACGCTTTGCGCAATACCGATCGAGGCATAGGTCGTAATCATAAACGAAGCAGCAGCCGATAAGAACGGAAAAGGAATACCGGTAATCGGCATCACGCCAAGATTCATGCCAGCATTCACGGTGATGTGAACAAGGGTTATAGTGCCAAGTCCTACCAAGAGAAGGGCGGCATATTCGTCTTCGGATTCAAAGGCGATTTTCATATAGCGTACTGAGAGCAGGCCGAGTGTGCCAAAGATGACGGCAACACCAACGAGACCCATCTCTTCGCCAACGACGGCAAAAATAAAGTCGGTCGATGCGGCGGGCAAAAAGCGCAAACGCGCTTGAGAGCCTTCACCGATACCTTTGCCGAACCATCCGCCTGAGCCAAAGGCGATGCGAGCTTGAATGGCATTATAGCCTGAGCCGCGCGGATCAAGGGTTGGGTCTAAGAAGGATTCAATGCGGGCTTTTTGGTAGTCGGCGAGTTGTGTCCAAAGTACGACCGACGAGATCGAGAGAACGATGGGGAGAATAATAATGGCGCGGCGGGGGAGGCCGGCAAAAAGCGACATCCCACCCCAGATCGCAAAGAGCACCATCGCCGAACCAAAATCCGGTTGCAGCAAGACGAGGCCGGCATAAAACGCGGTTGCGGCAAAACTTAAACCAAAATCACGCCAACTTAAGCGTGCTTTACCTCGGCCGGCAAAAAAAGCGGCCAAGTAACAGGCAAGAGACATCTTGGCGACCTCAACCGGTTGAAACGAGAGTGAGCCGATGCGAAACCAGCCTTGCGTGCCATTGACGATGCTGCCAAAAAGCAAAACAAGTATCAATAAAGCGGCGCCGGCTAAGAACAAGACAAAGCCAAATGAACGAAGTTGCCGGTAGTCTAAAAAGGCAAAGATGGCGATCAAAAAAAGGCCAATGCCTACGGTGGCGAGTTGTTTATAAAAAAGAAAGAGACTTGGCGGATCTTGTGAAATACCGATCCCATAAATCGCAATCAAACCAACGGCAGTTAAAGCCGCCATGCTGGCAAAGAGTATCCAGTCGAGCCGTTCAAGATAGTCGAGCAATAAACGCATGACATGAGGATGCGCTGGCGGTCTGCCAACGTCAAGAAACGATTATTCGGTTGCAGGAGCAATATAGGTGTCGGCGTTCAGGTAGTTGATGCCGGTTTGGACAATGGTTTCGGTAATACCTGCTGGCTGGTCAAACCATTGAATATCAAAGGGGGCTGTTTCACCTGCATAGAGGCGGTTTTTGGTGATTCTCGTTACGGCTGCCGGTGAACCTCCACGCAAGAGCACGACGACAAATTCAGGATCATAATACCCATAAGCGGATTTATTTGTGACGGTAAACGTTGAGCGTCCAACTACTTGGGAGCCGACGGTTTGGTCACGGGCATAAACAACGTCGCTTACAACAGGTTCGCGAAAAGAGAGAAAAGATTCGAGGGATTCGCCGATTTGGTCTGGAGTGATGCGCTTCCAGTTCAGATTTTCGATGATGAGTTCAGGTTGGGCGCCGGCACTTGTGATACCAGGTTCGGCCAAGAAGCGGCGGCTATTTGGCAAAATGAATCCGCGGCGGGTGGCGGTGCGTTGGCTACCGAGAGCAAAGGCATAGTCAAACTCCGCCCACCAGACGTCATTGCTATTTTCAATTTCAACAAGGGCATCAATACGGCCATCAGTATTAGAGAATGTGACAATGTCAGCTGGACGCAGCGGGGCGGGTCCTTTTAAAAAGAGTGGTGCAAGAGCATTTTGATTTTGTAGGATACGACGCGGGATGCGTGACTCAACCGGATAGGAGATGGCATAGGCGTCGAGTAAGCTCCAAAGGACAAAGGCCCAGAGAATACTCGCGATACCGATGAGGGTGCCATAGCCGACGCGTCTCAAGAGCGTGCGGTTGCGTACCCAAAAAGAGGCTAATTCAAGGTCACGGTCAGAGAGGGTGCTCCCAGTCGAATACTCGGCAGACATGAACGTATTATAACACACGTTCGCTCCCAGACGACCCTTGACGAAATAGGTCGACCTGACGGGGGTTTTGAGCTATGATAATGCCGTTCTCTATGGCCAAATCTACTGACGAGCAAAAGAAAAAAGGTTCTTACGGCGCCGATCAAATCTCGGTGCTCGAAGGCCTTGAGCCGGTGCGCAAGCGCCCTGGCATGTATATCGGTTCTACGGGACCAGATGGTTTATTTCATTTATTACGTGAAGTCGCGGATAACTGTTTTGATGAAGCGATGGCGGGCCACGCCGACGAAATCATCATCAAGCTTTTGCCTGGTGATCGTGTTTCGGTTTCAGATAATGGTCGCGGTATCCCGGTTGATACGCATAAGCAATACGGTGTTTCAGCGCTTGAACTTGTTCTCACCAAGCTTCATGCCGGTGGTAAGTTCGGCGGTGAATCAAGTGGTTATAAAATTTCAGGTGGTTTGCACGGTGTGGGTGTGTCGGTTGTTAATGCGCTCTCTGACGAATTTCAAGCGATCGTTGAACGCGATGGCGGCAAATACGAACAGTTTTATTCTTGCGGTGCCGCACAGGGCCCAGTAAAGAAAATTGGTAAGAGTGACAAACACGGCACGACCATTATCTTCAGACCAGATGCATCGATTTTTAAAGAAGGCATTGGTTTTGATTATCAGCGCGTTGTCGATCATTATCGTCAGCAATGTTATCTCACCAAGGGCATTAAGCTCGTAGCTATTGATGAGCGCGAGCCAAAGCAACACGATGCCTACGCCTTTTATTTTGAAGGTGGTGTTGAATCGTATGTTCGCCACTTGAACCACAAAAAACAACCAAAGCACGAGAATATCTTCTTTGTTGAAAAACAGGTAGATAAATCAGAAATCTCGATCGGTCTTCAATATACGGATGATTATGTTGAGACGATGTATGCGTTTACCAACAATATCATCAATCCTGAAGGTGGTACGCATGTCCAGGGTTTTCGTGCCGCGCTTACGCGTGTCTTGAATTCGTATGCACGCAATAAGGGCTATCTCAAAGAAAAAGACGATAACTTGTCTGGTGATGATGTACGCGAAGGCATGACCGTTGTTATTTCGGTACGTTATCCAGAGCCGCAGTTTGAAGGTCAGACTAAGGGCAAGCTCGGTACGCCAGAAGTACGTGGGGCGACTGAATCCGTTATGGGTGAAGCGTTTGCCACCTTTCTCGAAGAGCATCCAAAAGATGCTGAAGGGATTATCGGTAAATGTGTCCTTGCACAACGTGCTCGTGCCGCTGCTCGCGCTGCTCGCGATACCGTGATGCGCAAGGGTGCGCTCGAAGGTCTTACGCTCCCTGGTAAGCTGGCCGATTGCTCTAATCGCGATCCACAAAAGTGTGAGCTCTATATTGTAGAGGGTGACTCTGCAGGCGGCTCCGCAAAAATGGGACGCAACCGTGATACGCAAGCTATTTTGCCTTTGCGCGGTAAGATTTTGAACGTTGAACGCGCACGTCTTGATAAGATGTTGGCGAATAACGAAATTAAAAATCTCGTCATCGCGCTTGGTACTAATATCGGCGAAATGTTTGAGATCGGTAAATTACGTTATCACAAAGTGGTGATCATGACTGATGCCGACGTCGATGGCGCGCATATCCGCACGTTGTTGCTGACCTTGTTCTATCGCTACTTCCCAGAGCTTATTCGCGGTGGACATGTCTATATCGCGCAACCGCCACTCTTTAGAGTTGCGAAAGGCAAAAGCATTAGGTATGCCTTTAGCGAAGAAGAACGTGATACGTATATCGAAGAGTTCATGAAGATGAAAGAAGACAAAGCAAAAGCCAAAAAGAAGGCCGCTGCGGATGCGGGTGAAGAAGAACCAGATACAACCGAGGTTAGTGAAGAAGACGACTCTGGGACAAAGACCGTTAGCGGTATCAATATCCAACGCTATAAGGGTCTTGGTGAAATGAATCCAGAGCAGCTTTGGGAGACGACTATGGATCCAGAGGTGCGTACCATGAAAGTGGTTGCTGTCGACGATGCCGAAAAAGCCAATGAGATTTTTGACATGTTGATGGGTTCTGAAGTGGCTCCGCGTAAAAAGTTTATCCAGACAAATGCGAAGTACGTGAAGAATCTCGACATCTAAAAGCAAAAGGTAAAAAGCGGCTTAGCGCCAGGTGCCTCTTCGAATATTGCTTCGGCTACGCCTTGCTCTATTCTCAGAGTCACCTGACGCTTTCCGCTTTTTGTTTTATGTACTATAAATAGAGTATGAGCTTGCACCCATCGCGACTAGTAGTTGAATGTCCGCTTTGTAAAGCCTCCTATAAAGAGGCGGCAGTTCAGTTATTGCAAGAGAGCGATATCGCTAAGCTTTTTCACTGTACTTGCCCAACTTGTGGGCGTTGTATGCTGGCCTTTATGACTAGTCACCATGGGTGGGTGAGTACGGTAGGCTTGGTGACCGATCTTAAGGTGAGTGATGCCTTAAGGCTTCAGGGGGCGACCCCCGTGGGGGCGGACGAGTGTCTTGAGCTCTACACGGCTATCCACGAGCATAGTGGAGACCTTTGTCAGGCGCTCCTTGAACGAAAAAACAGCTAATATAAGGCAAATAGCCCCAAAGTATCGCTAACTTGACGTAATCCCTATTTTTGCGTAATCTTTGCCTACTTTTATCGATTTTTTATGAATTACGCCCTATCCGCCGCTACCCGTACCTCGGTCGGTCGCCGCGCCAAAGATGAATTGGCAAAGAGCCGCGTTCCAGCCGTTATCTACGGTGCTGGCACAACGCCTCGTGTCATTTCGGTGCCACGCTCCGAATTTTTGAAGGTGCTTAGCGCCGCAGGTTACTCTTCTCTCGTCGACGTGACGGTTGAGGGTGATGCAAGCGTAAAAGCCATCATTAAAGAGGTGCAGGTTCACCCGCTTACCATGAACCCGATTCATGTCGACTTTCAACAAGTAAACATGAAAGAGAAGATGGTTGTTACGGTGCCGCTTAAACTCGTTGGTGAATCCGCTGCCGTTAAGGTGCACGGTGGTTCACTTGTACAGTCACTCGACGAAGTCGAAGTTCGCTGTTTGCCAGCCGACCTTCCACACGAACTCGAACTCAGCATCGAATCCCTTGCAACGTTTGAAGATTCGCTCTCGGTATCTGATATCAAAGCGCCTCAGGGTGTTGAGATCGTCACCGATCCAGAAATCGCCATCGCTGCTGTCTCGCGTCCTTTGACCGAAGACGAATTGAAAGCCATGGAAGCTGCTCCAGTTATTGACATCTCGTCGATTAAATCTGAAGCTGACATCAAGAAAGCTGAAGCCGAAGCCAAAAAAGCTGAAGAAGAAGCTGCCAAGAAATAATATGCAACAATTGATCCGCGGGTTGGAGGCCCGGATCGAAAAGCTCAAGCAGTTCCGAACGCCTATCGCGGTCGGAGCTGTTTTGTTTCTTCTCGCTTCGATTACCCTTCTGTATTTTATCTTGAGTGATAAGCTTCGCCAGACACCAGATGCTCAATTGCCACAACAAGAAACAACAACGTCTACCGAGGCGATGTTGCCGCGCCGCCTTGATGGTGTGATGGTGCCGGCTGGCCAAGAGGCATTGCGCCCCATCGCCATCATGGTCGAAAACCATCCAGACTCACGCCCTTGGTCGGGTCTCGATCAGGCGAGTGTGGTTTTTGAAGCGCCGGTTGAAGGAGGTATTACGCGTTTTATGGCGATCTTTGATTCGACCTCAACCATCAATGAAGTCGGGCCGGTGCGCAGTGCCCGCCCTTATTATGTTGATTGGGCGGCAGGCTATAAGGCGACCTATGCCCATGTCGGAGGAAGTCCGGATGCGTTAGACAAGATCAAATCATTGTCGACAAGTACGTTGTTTGGCATCAACGAAATGGTAAATGGTTCATCATTTTGGCGCGATAACCGCCGCGTTGCTCCTCATAATGTCTATACCTCGGCTGAATTATTGCTGGCAAACATGACCAAGAAAAATGCCACCAGTACCATGGCGGCAAAATCGTGGTCCTTTCAAGATGAAGCAACCACCACCGATCGCGGTGACCATGGCTCAAGTATTTCTATCCCATACGGCGGCTCATACAATGTGGCGTGGAAGTATGACCAAGAACAAAACCGCTATATTCGCCAAGCGCGCCAATCACCGGTCACAACGCGCGCAGGCAAATGGATCGAAGCAAAAAATATCATCGTGATTCTTACGGATGCAAAAACCCTTGATGATATCGGCCGCCTCGAAATGCGCACCGTTGGTAGCGGTGACGCCACCATGTACCGCGACGGTAAACTCTACTTAATCCGTTGGAAGCGCTCACCAGGCGAACCAATGAAATTCGAAGGCCGCGATGGCTCAGATGTCTTATTGAATCGCGGGACGACGTGGGTAGAAGTGACAACCGACAGCAGAATCTACGCCGGACTCGGTGTTTAGATCTCAATCAGGATAAACCGTTCACGCTCGCAGCGATCTTTCACGATCGCTGTTTTGCTGTCTTCAAGATGTTGGCTCGCAAAAGCGAGAAGGGTAGGGGCTTGCGGTGGGTCGATTTCAAGCAAGAGAAAAATCGGGCGATATTCAATCGTGCGCCATTCGGCGACCTGAAGGATGAGTTGCTTATTGAGCATCATGCCTTGATCTTCGGCAAAAAGCGCGCTATGAGGCTCGTAGGCCGTCACACTGCGGTCAAGCGCTTGTTTGTCGCTCATGGGCAAGTAAGGGAGATTAGCGCAGATAATCACCGCATCACCCGAAGCGCTTGAAAGCTTTGCTCGGAGTTCGCCAGGCAAAAGCGAATCATGCGAAAACTCAACACTAGCTTTAAGTGCTGAGGCATTTTGTTTGGCGACGGCCAAAGCCTTTTCTGAAAGCTCTACGGCATAGACATGCCCCTTTGGTACCTCAAGCGCCATCGTGCAGGCGATAACACCAGAGCCAGTGCCAATATCAACGATAATCGGTTGTTTAAAAATCTTTGCAGTACTAAGTGCCGCGTCGATCATGTCTTCCGTTTCAGGGCGGGGGATGAGGGTGTGTTTATTCACGACAAAATCACGACCATAAAAAGGCTGACTCCCGAGAACGTAGGCGAGTGGCTTGCCTCGTCGGCGCGCAAGTACGGCAAGATCAGCTTTGAGCAAGTCAAAGAGTCCGAGTGAGTCGGTGTCATGGGTTGCCGTCCAAGCGATGTCTTTTTTTAGGGTATGCGCAAGAATAAACCGCCCCTCCTGCCGCGCTGATTCAGAGTCAGGGGCTTCTTTGAGAAGGGCTTTTTGGGCTTTGTTCAGCCAATCACGAATAGACACGGCCATAAGTCGCTTTATCGTACGTGATTTTGTTTTTTGTGGCTATGTCTTCTCAATAAACTTTGCCCCATTGCGTCCAATGAAGGCGGTGCTCATGAGTAGAGTACCGATTAAGAAGAAGGTTACGATGCGGCCTGGGATGGCCATTTCCCAAATATCCACGATTAAGAGGCGGGCAACGACGAGGCCGAGCAAGACACCTCCGTAGAGACGAAGGGTTTTGTGTTTGTGTAATTGACCGTAGAGATTGGTCGCGAGACCGACAACCGTATACACGATTAAGGACGTCATGGTCGCCATATCGGCGGTAAGCCAGACATGTGAGACGCGCCACAAGATAACGTAAAGATAGGCTGAGCCAACGATATTGAGCGCGGTGATAGTGACATGCGCTTCATCTGTTGCGTCAGAAATGTTTTTGTAGACCGAGGCAAGAACAAAACACGCGGCAGCAATAACGCCAAGCGTTGTGACGAGGGGCAAGAGTTTGCCGTTTTGCCATTGTGAACTGAAGATCGTATTAACTGACATGATGGCCGGCAATAAGAGCAGCCATGCCAAACGACGCGTGGTTGTGAAGTCTTTTTTGATCACGTGAGTCGCGGCAATGACGGCGAGACCCATAACAGTGAACGCTGCGATCAGCGTATTGCCATTCAATAATCGTTCAAGAATAACGTAGAGATAGGTGATACCAACAGTGAAGAGCGTGCTCACAGTGAGCTTTGCTTCGTTGGTTTTGTCAGAAAGGTAACGAAGGACGAATCCAAGGCCGATACACGATGCAGCAATAATCCCCAATGTCCCAACAAGGGGTAGAACATTGTCGCTCTGCCAACGCACGCTCATGATCGTATCAAGGGACATGAATATCGGCACAATAAGCAACCACGTCATGCGACGAGTGACGACGAAATCTTTTTTAATGGCGTGTGTTGCAGCGATGATCGCGAGCACTTCAAGGGTGAAGGCGACGACCAAGGTATTGCCGCCAAACTGTTCGGCCGTTGCGACGGCAAGCAAGGTAATAGCAGAGCCATAATAAATTGCCCAAAGCTCTTTGGTATTGCCGAAGATTCGGCTTGCAAAAGCGCAGCCAGCAAAGAGCGCAGCCCAAGCCAGTAAGAGGATGCTATTGAGCGGCTCAGAAGCAAGAGACATGATCCACACGAGGACGAGCGTATTATTGATAAGGGCAACCAAGATATCACTAAAATGCCCGCCGCTTTTTGTTTTGATGTGGTTGGTGATATTCGCTGCGGCAAAGAGCGCGGCAAAAACAAAGAAAAAGGCGAGCATCATGGTATTCTCGCGATTGAATACCGTAATATCGAGATGCATCAAGCTATAGAACGTATAAACGCCAAGGCCCGAAGAAATGATTTCGCGGCGCTCGTGAAAGTAGGCGAGCCAAATGGATCCGAGTGTAACAGCGAGAAGGTAGGTAAAGAGAATCGACGGATCTAACCCAGAAGAGACGGTAAAGAGCGGGGCGAGTCCACCCAAGATCAAGCCACTGAAGGCGAGCAAGGTATTTTTTTCTTTGGCGCTAATAACGGCGACATAGGCAGACGCTAAGAACATCGCGAATAAAGCCACGAGCGGCGAGAACATTTGATAGTAGTAACGTGCAGCAAAAATCGTCACGAGCACAATCGATGAACCGAGGACGAGAAAAATTTCACCTTGAGTACGATGCGTTTTGAGGCGGAGTGTGCCAAAAGCCGCGATCGCCATACCGGCAATAATCCCAAGCGAGATACGGCCAACGGGGCCGATCCAGTTATTCATGAAGGCGTAGCGAGCGAACCAACCAAAGCTGATCAAAAGCAACAACGCCCCAAGCTTGATTTGCCAGTCTGTTTTGAGCCAAGTAGCAAAAGGAGATTCGGCGCTGTTTTCACGGATTACCTCGGTTGGCGCTGTATAGACAGGTGTCGTTGCTTGAACGATGGGTTCTGAGACGGCTACCTCGATCGGTTTAGCGGTTTCCTCCTGATGAACCCCCACAAGCGTGGGGGCAGGGGGTTTGACCGCCGCCTCTAGGGCATTCAAACGGTTATTGATATTCGAGACCCACCATAAAATGCCGAGGCCGAGTAACAAAAGGAGTATGCTCATAGAGGGTGTATTTACTAGTACTTTGTTATGAATGTGTGGTATTTGTCAATAAAAAAGAAGCGAATTACTCGCTTCTTCGATAAACCGTAATGACGTTGGGGACAGGAAAGAGGCTGTTATACGACATCGTTTCTTCATCGCGTGAATAGAGTCCAGACGATGAGCCGCCGTCGAGGTTAAGAGCGGAGTTTAATCGGTAGTCTTTTTTTGCCAGGAGTTGCGATAATTCGTAGAGAGACAACTCTTTTTTCATGATGACGCCAAGCACGATATGCTCGTCATCACGAAATCCGATAAAACTACGCTGCGCCTTATTGCCGGTATCGGCTGCAACCTGGGGTTTTTTGTCTTCAAGTAAAAGGGGATAGCTTTGGGCAGCTTCTTTTGAGGCAATGCCGGATGCGATCTCATCAGCGCTATCAAGAATGGCGGGCTTTGGCGAAAGTCGAATCACCGAACTTTTATCGGCGCTAAAATGCCGCGTTGAGAATTCGGCACCTTTATGGACGAGGAGGCCAGAAGGTGATTCGTCATCGTGAAAATAAACTCCGTTAATGACGGCGACGGCACTTGTTGAATAAGCCATCCATTCGACAATGGACTTGCCCGAAGAGGCGATCTCGAAGCCAAAGTGAAACAATGCAGGGTCAAAGGCGTACATGGTACCAATCTCGTCACCGCTCTCATCGGTGATTGTTAGTGATTCAAAGCCAGACGGATTTTTCTGCCACGTTTGCATTTGAATCTGGCTCCCTTCACTTGAAACAAGGGAAGGGCCGGGGATGGGTTCGGTAGCCGGGACCTGGCAGCCCGCACCCATCAGAGAGATGGTGAAAAATGCCATCAAAAGAGCAGCGGGGCGTTGGGGGCGATACATGGCTACAGGGTAGACAATTTGCCCTTTTAAGGCTAGTCTCCCGGCATGAACCAAACGCTCGTCCAGCAGGCCACTAAGCATATTAAAGACATTTTGGCGCATGCCATCCAAGTACAGCCTTCAGAAAAGGCTTTGGTTGTGTATGACACGAATTATGGCTTAACTGAGATCTTGCTTGCCGCCTATCGTGAGGCATTGCCAGACGCTCGTTTTGTTGATTTTGAAGCGGTTGAGAAAGAAGAAGTGATTGCCGCTTTTGATGCGATGCAGCCAAATGATTTGGTGGTGCTTTTGCAATCCTCAAACTTTCTCTTAGATGCTTTTCGTATTCGTCTCCATCTCTTTCAAAAGAAGTTGAAAGTCGTTGAACACATGCATCTCTACCGCAATACCGAAGATGTTTGGGATGTGTATGTGAATTCTCTTGAATATGACATGTCGTGGTATCGCACCGTTGGTCCAGCGTTGAAGGCGAAGCTTGAGACGATTGATGAATTACGCATCCAATCGGGCGATGTTGAGATGGTGGTGACGGGTGGCGTTGAATCCCCAAAGTTGAATATCGGTGATTATACGGGCATGGAGAATATCGGCGGCACCTTTCCGATCGGTGAAGTCTTTACTGAAGGCAAAGACTTCTCGAAGATGAATGGTTCGTTTATGGTCTATGCGTATGCCGGCGAACAATTCTCGGTCGATATGCATAAGCCATTTCGCGTTGACGTGAAGGAGGGGTTAATTGTCGGTTGGCAAGAAGATGCTCCTGAGTCATTTGCGAAGATCGTGAACACGATCAAAGAATACGAACGCCCTCTTATTCGTGAAATCGGCTTTGGGATGAACCGAGCCATTACCCGCGAACGCTACCTTCAGGATATTACCGCCTTTGAGCGTATTCTGGGCATGCATTTTTCACTGGGTGAAAAGCACAGTGTCTACAAAAAAGAGGGGATTACCACCCATAAAACCAAGTTTCATGTGGATTTGTTCCCTCTGGTTGACCGTGTCTTTGCGGACGGGGTGCTTATCTTCGAAAACGGTCAGTATCTTGTCTAAAATCCCGTTTCGTGGTACCTGTTAGGTATTAAGATATGTTGATTATCGGACTCATCGCCGCTGTCATCGTCTTCGTTTATGCCTTTGTTATCGTGCAGTACGGAGACGCCTTATTGGACAGTGATGACACCTTCAAAGCATTTGTTGGAGGGTTCTTTGCGTTGTTTCTTGTTGCGGGTATCGTGATGAGATTTACCATGCCAACAATCGAGGGTAGCGCAAGTATTAGTGCCATTCAGGAGGCTGTTGTTCACCCGACCATATTCGCTACACAATAAACGGCAAGGCCGAAATCTCGGTTTTGGCTTGTTGTAGGTGATTGGCAATTCTAAAGGTGCCATGTGTTGGAGCTACGTGAAAACCGTCCCAGGCCATGGTGGCGAGGTAGCCATTATTGCGCCAATCTTGAAGCCACTCCCAGGCATAAGCAGGGTTTTCGGCACGGGCACCGGCACCGATAGACTCAAGCCAATGGCGGTTAAAATGCTCTTGTGATCCGAGCGGTTCGTTCATGATGATAGGTAGTCCGAGTCCGGTATAAAATGAGAGCTCGCTTGGTTTGGTCCAAAGCGCGTCACTCATGCGCAAGCGTTTGGCAAAACCTTCAAAATATCCTTCGCGAGTCGTGTGCGAAAAGATGAACAGGGTTTTATTTAGCGTTTGGTGCAAGCTGAGGCGAAGCGCCTCTTTTTCAATGTCTTTCGCGAGTTGGCGATGGGTACCTGCCTCAATCACAAAACGAAGCTTGCCTTCGAGCAGAGGTTTTTTGAAGGCTTGAAGTAAGGTATAAAGCGTGTCCTGCTGAGCGCCGGCACCACCGATAGAATAGGTGACAGTGAACGGATGGTCTTTTTCGTGGGTATGTGTACGATCGCCATACATATCGCGCAAATCTTTTTGATGAAACTGGTGAAAAACACCCTTTGGATCAAGACGCTCTAAACGGTCAAAAAGATCTTCGCGCAATTGACTCGCCTCAAGATCGCCGATCAACGATGGCGGCAATGGAAATCCGGTTAAGATAATATTCTCTTTTGGTACACCATAGAGTTGCAGGCGTTCGACAACGCGGCCCGTAGGGGCAAAGTATTTGATACGGCTTTTGCGCGGATCAAGCGGCGCCCAAGCGCGTGCCACATCGGCATCACAGCAAACAATATAAATGTCGCCAGGATAGTCATGCTCTTCGGCGGCAAAGGCAGGTAAGAAAAATGTACTAATCAACGGACGCGGATCTTTTGAGAGTTCAGTGATCAGATGTTTGCAAAGTCCATCGCGTCTAATCTGACGATACACCTCTCTCAATTGTAGGGTTGGACGCGAAAGGTCACGCCGCGGATAAAACGGATCAATTTGCTGAAAGGCATCCATGGCGGCAAAAATGTATTTACCAAGAATAGGCAATCCCTTTAAACGAGAGATTCGCTCATAGAGATGTCGCGTACGGTCCCAGTGTCTTTTATCGCTTTTCGGCATGCCCTTATAGCTATTTGCTATCACCACATCTTTGTGGGCAATCGCCTCTAGCCCAAAAGACGCGCGCTGATGGCCGTATCCCATGTTTACCGAAAGGATCCATGGTCGTGCAGAAAGGTGCGAAGAGCGCTTCATGGCGCAATCATACCACAGAGACGCCCTCCTTGTGTTCCTCCCTCGCTTGTCGCGAGGGAGGAAATTATGACTCACGCAGGAACAGTTCGGGATGAATCGCTTGAATGGCAGATGTGATCCGTTGGATCACATCGTCGGTGTTTGAAGCTACCTCATCATTGGTGAAACGGAGGATATTGAAGCCGGCGGCAATCAGATAATCGCTACGGATTTGGTCATATTCCGCAACAGATGGATCGGTGTGAATTTCACCGTCTACTTCAATAATGAGACTGGCTTTAGAGGCAAAGAAATCCACGATATATCGTTGCAGGCTAACTTGTCTGCGAAAGGCGATACCCAGTTGATTACCTCGGAGCCTTTGCCAGAGGATTTGTTCAGAAGGCGTTTGGTTGCTTCTTAAGTTTCTACGCAGATCACGATGCGTGGATGAATGACGTTTGAAATTCATATACCTACCCCGTTTCATATTTTTATTTGCGCTGTCAAGGTCCGTTACCAAAATCCCTCCCCTCGCGTCACGCGAGGGGAGGGACAAAGGGAGGGGCGTTAAGATTTCTTCATCTCACCCTTGCGGGCGTCAAAATCGATTTCTGAGATGTAGCGTTCAAACTGTTGTTCGACGCGGTTTGTGATTAGTGTTTCGAGTTCGTCTTTGGTGAGGGTAGCGGCGTTTGTGTCGAGCGTCTTTTGGACGTCTTGTTCGGCACGATGCCAAGCCCACTCTTCAGAGAATTCACCCCAAGCATGCTCCCAGAGCTCGTGTTCGATCTCGTGGGTGATGACGTGCACTTGTTCGGTCGTGAGCTGCAAGGTTTTTTCGAAGGCCATCAAGGATGATAGATAGACAAGGCGTTCGAGGCCTAGGCGGTCGCGGCGCGCTTGCTCTCTCAGAAACTGTGCCAAAGCGGCGCGATACAATTGCATCGCGTCATCATGGGGGAGTTGGAGCGCTACGATAGTCATGGGTGGTTAGTGGATGTCGAGTTCTTCGCCGGTGTCGCGTACCTCGAGGGCAAAGCAGTGACGGCCAACCGGATGGTCCCAAGCGGGTCCATAGGCGCGGTAAACATCATCGGCTTTGCTGTTTTCGACCTCGGTGGTGCTGAGGGCAAAGGTGGCGCAGAGTTCATAGCTCTTGTCACCTGTTTTCTTGTATTCGTAATTCGCTTTTGATTCTGGGTCCTTGATTTGGTTTTCAAGGTAGCCGAGATCACGGTCTTTAACGAGAGCATCTAATGACTCAGGGAGTTGGTGGTTGTTTTTCAAGACAAAGGTATCAATACCGTATGAGATCGACTGAAGGTCAGAGAGGCGACGATCATCGATGCGGCGCATGCGCTCGGTCATCGGAGAGTCGATGAAGAAAAGCGAAGCGAAGGCGACGATAATGACGACAGCCGTAGAACCAATAGCGGCCAAACGATAAGGCGAGAATGAAACCTTGATGGTGTTTTTAGGCGTGCTCATAGAGTGATATTAAGCGCGTTCTTGTTCTTCAGAACGAAGATCCCAAAGGTAGTAGCCAAAGATCGAACCAGCAATCACGAGAATCGTAAGCGCCTTCAAGAAGAAGCGCACGGTCAATTCGCCACCAAGTAAGCTCGTGAGCGTGACAATCAAATCACCGATGATAATCGACGTAACGCCGAACATGGTGATATAGGTAAGCCATTTGCGAACTTTGGAGCTGCGCTTCTCAGGATCTTTGATGATCGCTTTACGCAAGATTGATGACACCCACAAGAAGACAGGAAAAGCGATAATCATCGCAGACAAAGCGCCGCGGATAATCGAAGCCGTACCGTCATAACCGTAGGTATAAAGGGTGTCAGGAAACGCGCGATTGATGAACTGAAAGATAATGGTACCGAGTGAGAAGGCGCTGATATAAAGCGTCATAAACAATACGAGATACAAAAACGCTTCTTTTGCTGAAAGATACGGCTTGCGCTTTGGTACAGCGATCGGAAAAGCGACATCCGCATAGGCAGCGAGGGCTGAGTCAATTTCATCCTGTGGCCAGCCGCCTTTTTTGAGAGCTTCAGCGATAGCTTCACGTGACTGATTTTTCGCGAGCGACTCGCGTACGAACAGTTGGAGTTCTTGAATCATATGTGGATAACAGTAGC
>JAMIEW010000077.1:0-22579 GCA_035906575.1 bacterium | reverse complement strand
ACGCGGACCTTGCTTGGCATGCCTTCTGACATCCCCATGCCGTCACCTTTCTTTTCTTGGTGTTGGCGGCGCATTTCGTCTGGTTCATAGATCACCATACTTACGCGTTCGTCAGCCTTGGCACCTACGATCTTCAGAAGAATACGGAGGGCGCGGGCCGTCTGGCCTTGGCGGCCGATAATGTAGCCCATGTCCTCTGGATTGACGTGGAGGGTGATTTTAACACCGCGGTCGTCGATTTCGCGAACGGCCTTCACATCTTCTGGGTGGTTAACAAGGGACTTAACAACGAACTCTAGAAACTCTTGGTCTGTGTGGTTTTCTGCCATATTCAAGTGCTTGCCCCTTAGCCGGGGTTAAGAAAAGGATAGCAGGGGGCTTAAAGGAGGGCAATATAGCCAAAATCTTGACGGATACCCCCAAAAAGCCTATTATCTTGCCATGCTCTTGGGGACCCCTTCTGGCGAAGACCCTCAAAAGGACTCAGACCCTGACTGTTATCTGAGGATCCTATAGCCCGTCCCTACGGTCACCCACCCCTACTAAACCCATCATCTAACCTATGTTGACCATCCGTCTCACCCGTATCGGTAAGAAGAAGCAACCACTTTACCGCTTCATCGTTTCTGAAAAAGCTCGTGATCCTTGGGGCAAGGCACTCGAGATTCTCGGCTCCTACAATACCCTCGTCTCCCCTTCGGTCATGGTATTGGACGAAGAACGCGTTAAGTTCTGGATTTCAAAAGGCGCTCAATGCTCGGACACTGTTTGGAATCTCCTCGTCGACAAAAAGATTGTCACAGGTGACAAGCGCAAGAAACAAAGCGTTTCAAACCGCCGTCGCGAGAAACTTGATAAGAAAAAGAAATAAACCTCTTTCAAAAAACCTCCCATTCGGGAGGTTTTTTGTTCTTATCTTCCGTGAAAGATCGCGTTCTGCTCGCTGTTTACTTTTTTAACAACCTCTCTTAAAACCTTCTTTTTTTCTGCAGATGTTGTGTTATAAACAAAATCATACAGAGCATCGTTATTCGAGATTTTTTTTACTGGCTTCTGTAACTTCTTTAACACTTTTTTAATCATAGTGGGAGTGTAGCTTCTAGCTGTTCCTTTGTATATGGTATTTTAATATACCCTCTTAGGTCTTTAATGTCAATCTTTAGATTTATTTCATTATAATCATTGAGATTTCTTTCTACAAACCAAACCTCTATTTTGTCACCAAACTCATTCTTTAGCCGTGTCACAACGTCCTGTGACCCAAAATATTTTTCAATGAATGCCTCTCTGGGGATATTGCGACCCTCGCGGATCTCTCTCGCCTTGGTGAAAGCCCAAGCAGTAACCGGATCTTGATAAACAAAAACAATCACCACACCTCTACCTTTATCTAAGGATCTTTTGAGGTTTTTTACCGCTACACCATAGCTAGACAATGTGCCGTCTAATATAAAAGTCTTGTTTTTGGACATAGTGTGGTCCAATATCACTTCAACGCCTTTGTTCACCGCAGCGTTAAAGACGCTGGCGTTACGACCCTGATAACCAGGTAACATTTTGCGGACTTCATCGCCGTCAATCCTAACAACAGACAAACCAATTCTTTCACCAGTCAGAATCCTTAGGAGGTTTTCTGAAAATTCCGTTTTTCCTGCGCCTGGTGATCCGGCCATATAAAAAGCCATAGGTGTAGCGGAAGGAGCGACACCGTCTGCGAACTTGGCGATCAAAGATTGCTTGTTGCTTTTTACGTATGCAAGAGCCTCGTCGGCTAAAGCTTGTTCTTCAGGCATTAGTTCATTGAACATGTTGTATACGATAGCTCAAGAACAAAAAACAGAACAATGCCTATGCTTTCCAAACCTCATCAATCTCCTTCATCAATCTATCCGTCTCCGTCAGTGCCACAATCATCTGCTGATAATGATCAATGTCATCGCTTGTCAGTTTGCGACCCTTACGGTCTTTAAGCCACTTCTGAGCCGGCTGGTAGCCGCCGATATAGAAGCTCCAGGCGACTTCTGGTACGTCGCCGAAGTACTGATCGGGATTGATAAAGACTTTTCCTTCTTTGTATTCAACCTTTACCACCTCATCACTACCTTCTTTTGGAAAGGTCGTGATGTAGTTTTGAACCTTCGGCGACTTCAACAAGTGAAGTTCACGCAGCTGCAAACCGAGCGCGGCTAATTCTTGAAACTCTTTATCGTCTTTAGGCGCTGGTACGCGGGGGAAGTCGATTTTTAAGAACTCTTTGTACTTCTCGCGATAAGCAGGCGAATGCAAGACAGCGTAGATATAATCTAAGATATTTTCTGGGGTCCAATCCTTTCTTAAATGAGCTGTGAGGAGCTTGATTTGGTCGGGGTTGAAGTTGGGGATTTTTTCGTCGCCGGTGTCAGAATAGAGATAGAGCGGGTATAGCTTGGCAGCATTGCTAATTCTCATAGCCATAAACCCTTTCTCGACTAAAGCGTCCAACACTTGAACGTCTTGCCAATCATATGCACCGTAAACCGTTCTAGAAAAAGCAATTCCGAGATTACCCTTAATCATCTGCTTCATTAACTTCCCTCGCGAACGCCACATAGTGCCACCATTCTTTTCTGAATAAAGCACTTTACGGGTATCAAATGGCCTATAGGCTAGATTCTCAACGCTATATTCGCCGCCTATTATCGCTTTCGATACGGGCTCAACATCCTTTAGCTGAACGCGTTCTGATATAGTTAGAAGTTTTTGCGGATCAACCTTGGCGAGCTTAATGACCTCTGATAGCTCACCTTCCGAAAATCCCACAACGAGATCATCTCTTGTGGTTTCAAGACCTGATGAACCATCGATGAATAAATCATCCACTGAAGTACCTTGCTCGTACGCTTTATGGCCATCAAAATTCTTTGGAGCAAAAAAGAAGTAAGGCTCGACCGGATCAATTAAACTCCAAGACATTTCCTTCTGCTCCAGTAGAGCGAATTTAGTTTTACGAAGACCGAACGTATCAAAATGATATAAAACCCCATACTCTTTAGACGTTTTTTTGCCTGTCTTGATGCCTAAAATAATCGACACACCTTGCTGAATATCGAAAACATTTTCATCCTTGCTGCCATCTTTGGCTTTTTCTTTCTTCTTACTATTACCATGCAAGTCCAAAACATATATCTTATCAAAGGTTTCCAGTAGATGTTTACGCATCTGACGATGTGTAACCCCGTCAATAAAACTATTGTTCGTAATCATTCCCACAATACCCTCGCCATTTTTCTCGATGAGAGATTCTGCAAATCGAATGAACTTAATATAATCATCATCAAGATTGATCTTCTTTTCATTAAGATCTTTCTTATAATCAGCGATAAGATTCTGAATATACTCGCCTTTATTGTTACTACTCACGCTATACGGAGGATTCCCAATCACCACCATAATCGGCCTCTCTGTCTTGATTTTGGCCGCCTCCTTCGCCTCATTACTCACCGTCTCAGCCAACCCAAAATTAAAAAGATCGGTCTTCGTAGTGACACCTTCAGTCAGAGTATTGGTCAGATACACCCCTAAACGCCCATCAAGGTGCTTTAAGCCCGTTTCTTGCAGCGTCATACCAAGTTTAAGGTGAGCGATCGTATACGGCGCCATCATCAGCTCAAACCCGTGTAGGCGTGGAACCAGATCAGCGGCAGCATAAGATGGCCATCTCCCCTCTTGGCCTTTGAAACCCTGATAGATAAATTTAATAATCTCATTCAAAAACGTCGCCGTACCAACAGCTGGGTCAAGAATCTGGACTTTGTGCATCTCAATCGTCTTTTTGACACCCTGCTGCCAAACTTCGACTTTCTTCTTAGACGTATCCGCTAACCCCTTCGCCAAACCAAACTCCTCTTTCAAAATCTTATCGACGCTACGGATGATAAATCGCACGACCGGAATCGGCGTATAATAGGCACCCATCTTTTTGCGTTCGATCGGGTCGTATTCTTTCAAAAAATCCTCATAGAAATGGATGATCGGGTCTTTTTCGTCCTGAGCATCATCGGTAACCTTGAGATGTTTATGAACAATTTCTTTTACATCGCTAACCTTGAAGACTTCACAAAGCTCATCAACAATATAGCCCAAACGCGCATCAAAACGAGGGCCGACGATATGGTCAAAGAACTCGCGTAAAAATGGGTTTGACGCCGGCACGAGGTCGCGAGCTTCTTTGCGTGAAAAATTCTCTGGTGTTTCATCACTGTAACGCGCAACAAAAAGACCATAAACAAGGGTCTGCGCATACATATCGGCAAACTTCTCTTCAGTCAGGTCATGCACGAGCAAGCCCTTCATCATGGTATAGATCTTCTCAAGCTCTTCGTTACGTTCTTCTTTACTGGCAAGATAGGCGGCAACATTATGACGAATACGCTGGGCTTTACCGCCCATGATCTCAGCTAAACGCTTGCCGCTTTTAACGCGCTCTGGCGGTAATTCAAAAAAGGCACCTAGCTCTTTCATGAATTGAGCTATCTGCTCAGGGTAAAACTCAATATTACCTTCGCTCTTTGCCTTACCCAAACAGACATCGTGATACTTTTCACCGTTTTTATAAAAACGAAACTCGAGATAATCCGTCAAAATAAGATTGGCATAACCTCGATAACGGTCCATTTGGTTGGTTTTCTCGGTTTTATCGAGATCTACACCAACGTCTTTGGTTTCGGCGTAGCCCAAAATAATATCTTTACGTAAAAAAACAAAGTCAGGGTTACCGTGTTGGCTGCGAGCAGGATCATTCAAAGGTTGAATAGTTGAATCCAGCCCTTTGATGAGGTTTTCGAATAACGGTCGGTAAGCATGCTCGCGTGCTGAGCCGGTTTTATATTTGGCAGCAATCCCATCAAGATAGGTCTGTACCAATGCTTTCACTTCTTCGTTATTCATGGCTTTGCTCATAGCTTTGTTTATTGATTTCTCATCTTCTCAACCTCTTCTAAACTTACCGACAGTAATTGCGACACCCCGTCATCGCCCATGGTCACACCATAGAGCAGCGAGGCCTTCGCCATGGTCGCGCGATTATGCGTGACGACGATGAATTGCGTTTTGTCCGCGAGTGACGCGACGATCTCGGCAAATTTACGTGAGTTCGTTTCATCGAGAGCGGCATCTACCTCATCAAGCACCACGAATGGCGAAGGGTTGGTCGCCATGATGGCACAGATAAGTGCTATAGATGTTAAAGCACGTTCACCGCCCGATAAAAGACTAATCGATTTGAAGCGTTTGCCCGGAGGCGTGACCATGATATCGATCCCTTGGCGTTCGTCGCGACCAGGACCAGCGACTTCTTCTTCCTCTTCTTCGTCATCTTCTTGACCATCAACCGGAGCGGCTTTTACTTCTGGCTGAAGTTCGATGATCTGCGCTTCACCACCACCAAACAAGGTTTTGAAATAACGCGCGAACTCTTTATTCAAGCGTTCGAAGGCATGTTTTGCGCGTTCGTTAATCGTCGAATCAAGTTCACCAACAATAGTCTCAAGCGCACGCAAACCATCGCGGATATCATTCAATTGAATATCAAGTTCATCAGCGCGCTTCTTGGTCTCTTCATATTCTTTAACCGTCTCTGGATCAATGCCGCCGATCCATTCGAGTTGCGAACGCAAGCGCTGCATCTTGGCCGGCGTATCGCTTGGCGCATCACCCTGAAAGAATTCATCGCGCATGAGCTCTTCTTCGAGTTGCGGCGCATGCATACGTACATCAGCGAGCACGCCTTCACGGCGCGTTTCTAAACGAGCTAATTCGATACTCGCTTCACTGGCACGGCGCTCTGCTGACTGCGCGTCATGGCGTAATTTCGTTAAAGCGCGCTGGGTATCAAAGACATGCGAGCGCTTACCATCTTCTTCTTTTTGCCATGCATCGAGCGTCTGTTCAGCTTCTTTGATTTGGGCTTCAATAGCAGCCTTTTGCGTTTGGATTTCGTTCCATTCTTCATCAATTGAAGCATCAGCGATGACAGACTTTTCAGGCTCTGGTGCTGGGCGTTGAAGCTTACCGATAAGATCCTGCGTATCCGTTAATAAACTCCCCACCTGGTTGCGGATAGCGTTCAAATCAGGGGTATCTTTTGCAAGTAAATCCTTCAACGATTCATGGCGTGATTTAAACGATTCAACCTGCTCAATAATTTTGGTGAGTGGAAGTGGCACCCAAGGTTTTTCGGCACGGACCTCAGCAACAGCACGCTTTGTCTCAAGTTTCAATTCTTGTTCACGAAAGCCGAGGCGCTGTTCGCGAAGCGCGTCGATCTTGGCGCGATGTTCGCGAAAGCCATCCGCTTGCGGCGTGGCTTTCTCCATCTCGGTGAGTTTGCTTTCGAGCTCTTGCGCCTGTGCTTCGAGACCAACTTCTTCGTTCTTCGCGAATTGAAACTTCGCCGTCATCACCTTGATATTAACATCAAGATTGCGCCATTCGTGGCCATAATAGGCCTTCTCAATGGCATGTAATTCTTCTTCGATACGTTCGCGTTCAGCGAGGCGCTTCACTTGCTTCTCAAGCAAAGACAAGCGCGGGCCGAGCTCATTCATCATGAGTTCGATTTGGCCGATATTTTTGCGCGAATCCTCCATCTTATTCACGGCTTGAGTGCGCTTCATCTGAAACGGTTTCAAACCAAAAGCTTCATCAAAAAATTCACGACGCTCCATTGGGCTCGCAACCAAAACCTGGTCGATCATGCCTTGGCCGATAACACTATACGTACGCTGACCGATACCCGCCTGCGCCAAAAGCAAAGCCACATCAGACAAACGCGCGCCCTGTTTATTTACTTCGTATTCACTTTGACCGTCACGATACAAACGACGCGTAATCTGAATCTCTTCAGTACCAACCCCTGTCTTTTCGGTATCTGGGTTATCGAGCACCATGGTCACTTCAGCAAACCCCGAACGGGCGCGTTTTTCGGTACCACTAAAAATCACATCTTCAGACTTCTTACCACGCAAAAGACGCAAGCTCTGTTCGCCCATTACCCAACGAATCGCGTCCGCAATATTGGACTTGCCCGAGCCATTAGGCCCGACGACAGCCGTCACGGTACGCTGCCCGCCCGCATCGGGGCGAAACTCTACCGTGGTCTTCTGGGCAAAGGTTTTAAACCCCTGTATTTCAATACGCTTGAGCGACATAGATCACCCGTATACTAGCCCTGAATCCCGTTTTTATCCAGCCTGAAGACAATCGCTACCCAAGAGTCAAAAAGAACTGAAAAGACCCCGCCCACCCCGATATGTTTCGGGATGGACGGGGTTCAGAGACTACTTGCGAGTGGCGAGGAACCGATGGCCGCTATTCCAAGTATGTCTATCGCCAGCGGTCGAACGATATGTGGTAATCTCACCAACGAGATCTGCGGAAAGCCACGAAAGATGGTCACCGAGCCGACGCTGTATCAACGCCGCACGGTACACATCAGAACGCGTTTTCATGCGAGAACCGATGGCGGCAACAGGGTACCTTGCCCACTCGTCAGGATATGCCTCCGCGAAGCAAAGAAGCTCTTCATACAAAGCTGGACGGAGTCCTTTGCGATCCATCTCAGCAAGCACTTCATCACACGTAACAAGACAATCAAAGTGAATGTACTCGAAGGCAATATCCCGGTTTTCGGTTGAAATGTTTCTGCAACGTTCAATCGGCTCGAATCGTCGAACGGACTTGTCCGGCTGGATCACCTCGAACGGAATGGGCGGACCCTCGGAATGTGAGGCATCGTAGAACGGGCTAACGAGAGCGAACCGACGCTTCAACTCCTCGAGTCCAGGCTGCGTGTAGACAACCGAGACCCGAAAATAAACAGGAATAACCACGAGCTCTGCAATCTTCTGCTGCAGCTCCGGCTCCTTAATGATCCGCTGCAGATCTTTTATTGTGCCACCTAAGGCTGTGACCGCATGTGCGATCACCTTAAACACCTCGAAGGCGAAGCCAAAGTTACTCACCACCTCGCCGATTTCACGATCCTTCTTTTTGCTCGTACGCATGCGTCTGTAACTTTCGTGTCTCTGGCTCACTCCTTAATTCCGCATCATGCAGAACCATAAAGCGTGCCAGCTAAGCAAGTCTTTTCAAGGTCCAATAAGCTTCAAACCGTGGTTTGAATTGATAAATATATATACTAAAATACATGTTTTGTCAATGATCACCCTTGGCTGGACGATTCTATTAGAATAGGTTAAAGATAGCCTCAATCTATGTCCCTACGCGTCGAAGCCGGATTTGAACATCTCCGTGAAGCCATGGCTGAAGTCCTCAGTCGTGATATTGAGTTTCCCCTCGGCACCATGGTGACGGTTTTGAGCGCTAAGGTGACGGCAAATACAGGTCACGCCAAATTCGTTCTCTCAGTCTTTCCTGAAACGATGAAAGAGACCGTGCTCGAAATCCTCCAAGAACGCACCAAGGACATTAAAAATGGACTCGCCACCCGCGCCCGTTTACGCCGCATCCCCCGCCTCCACTATGGATTCGATGATACTGAAGCCGTTGCCGAAGGTGTTGAACGTGCTTTGTACGAACTCAAACAAAAAGGCGAATTGTAAAAAACGAGAAGACCCTCAGGCAGATGCCGAGGGTCTTTTCAGTTAGTACGCTTGGGTACTGGCGTTCTCATCATTCAACAATGAACGCACAGAATGTATGAGCACTCCGGCAACCTCTTTGCTGAGGACGAGTTCTTGATGGTTCGCATCCACCGCAAGCGCGGCGCGCGTCTTGTGCATCTTTGCGCGGTCGACATCGACGAGCTCGTCTCTGGTGCCAGCAACGCAGAGCAGCCGAACCTTCGGATCAGGAGTGAAGAGCCGCTCACCGGTTGGTTGCAAAAGAGCGGTAGCACCATGACGCACGAGACTCATCCGCAAAAAAACATCCTGCAGATAGTTGCCTCGCTTGCGAAAAGGCGCGCCGAGCGGCAGAGCGACGATCTTGCCCGTATACCAATCCGTATGAGCGAGCCAAACGGCGGCACCATAGGCGTGCAATCCTCCAACAGCATGACCGATAAAGGTGACCGAAGGCACCGCCTTCAGCTCGTTCTTGTGTCTCTCGAGATGCTTGGTGATCTCAACGAGTTGCTGATCGTAGACGCGTCGTTCATGAACGACGTCCCGCAACAGATCACATTCGAAGCCGGCTTTGTGAAAGCGCTTGGCCAATGGTCGCATGATCGGCCTCGGGTACAAATACCCTGGGACAAAGAGCGCCAAAGGGCGATCGGGCACATAAGCCTTTCGCTCCTCACCCTGGAGGGTCGGTGGCTTTGATGATGACGGGGGCGGTACTTGCCCCCGCAGCAAATTCTGCATCCTTCGAACGGTGCTGGGCATAGCAACCTCCGTCTCTGAGTTACCACGGATTAAAATATAAATCAAGGTTGACCCCCATGCCTTTATAAGGCTAAGTTGACTAATTCACTATGGCTGATCGAACGTCCTATACGCTCAAGAACGCAGTCGATACGGCCAAGCGCATTCTTATCGTTGGCGACGGCCGCCCTGATGGCGACAGTATCGGCTCATCAACCGCGATCTATCGTCTCATGAAAAAGCTTGGCAAAGAGACGACGCTTTTCTGCATCACTAAAGCCCCTGAAGTTTTTTCGTTCATCGATCATATCGACGAACAAACGCATGATACTGAAATCTTCAAACAACCCTGGGATTTGATCATTACCGTTGATGGCGGTGACCTCGCGCATATCGGCATCGAAGAATACCTCAAACAGGTGCCGACCGCTTTTGAGCTCGCAAATATCGATCATCATGCCACGAATAATCTTTTTGGCACTATCAACCTCGTCGACAAGCAAGCCTGCTCAACCTGCGAAGTGATTCATACCTGGTTAAACACGCATGAATTCGAAGTAGACTCACAAATCGCCACGTCTTTGCTTTTGGGATTAATGACCGACACATCAACCTTTCATAACTCCGGCACCAATGAAACCGGTATGCGCGCCGCAGCCGATCTCTGCAAACGCGGAGCACGCAGTCACGAAATCATTCGTCGTATCACCATGAACAAAGATCCTGAATCGTTTCGTCTATGGGGATCCGTACTCGCTCGCCTTCGATTTCTTCCAGAACAGAAACTCGTTTACACCTATGCCACAAGCGCGGACCTAGAGAGCGCAAAAAATGGCCAAGAAGCCCTCGACGGCATTTCAAACTTCTTAAATGCTTCGTGCTCAGATGCGGATACCGTTCTCGTCTTACGTGAACTCCCCAACGGCCATGTCAAAGGTTCTTTTCGTAGCTTAGAACGCGATGTCAGCCTTGTTTGCCAGAAATTCGGGGGCGGAGGCCATAAAAAGGCCGCGGGCTTCATTATCGAAGAGCCATTCACCCTCAATGCCGAGGGCGAACCCCATGTCTTGCCCCGCATCAAATTAGCACTCGCCTAATTTGACTGCTAATTCTCATCAGGGTATCCTGTAGCCATATGCAGAACAGCTTTCTCATCCCAACCGTCATCGAAAAAACCCATGCCGGCGAGCGTGCCTACGATATCTACTCGCGTCTTCTTAAAGATCGCATCATCTTTTTAGGTACAGCGATCGACGATGATGTCGCGAATATCGTGGTTGCTCAGCTGCTTTTTCTTGAAAGCCAAGATAGCGAAAAAGACATTAAACTCTATATCAACTCCCCTGGTGGCTCCGTAACAGCCGGCCTCGCGATCTACGATGCCATGCAGCTCATCAAACCAGACGTACAGACCATCTGTATCGGTATGGCCGCTTCGATGGGCGCTGTGCTTCTCTCAGGTGGTGCCAAGGGCAAACGCTTTGCTCTCCCTAATGCCGAAGTCATGATCCACCAGGTTCTTGGCGGCGCGCAGGGTCAGGCCTCAGATATCAAGATCCATGCCGAGCATATTCTTCGCACCAGAGAAAACCTCAACAAGATTCTCGCCAAGCATACCGGCCAACCATTGAAGCGTATCGAACAAGATACCGAACGCGATAACTTCATGGAGGCAAAAGAAGCAATGAGCTACGGCCTCGTGGATAAAGTGATTACCAAATCAACCTAATAAAAACACCTCGCCTAACCCCCTACCCCGGTTTCTTTCTACGGTATTGGGTTTATGGTGTAGAAAAAACCACCCCTTCCCACATTTGTGGAAGGGGTTTTTTCTTACCTTCAGATTCTGAATTCAATAGAAACCACAAACCCCTTCCGCAAGCATGGGAAGGGGTCGGTAGACATAGACCTTATACCCAATAGCTATGGCTGCCGGGGGTAGGGGGCTTTGGTGGGGGTTTTGTTATTCTGGAAACACGATACCGAATGTCGGCGAGAGAACTTTATCAACCTTGATCCCAGCTTTCTCTAAATCAATCGAACCATCTGTGCCGTAGAAGACGAGGCCATCGGCGCTCTTTACGGCGGCGATCGCATGACCCGTTCGATAGGCGGCATAGAATCCGAGATCAGATTCATACAATGGGATATTTGCACCGAGTGGCGCCATGCCCGTAGGCTGCACCTTCTCTAACATCTCACCGCGAAAGGCTTTAGCGTCACCCATTGGGTCAGCGGCCTGATTGGCATACTGCTCAAAGGCAACAATCTTGCGCGCGGTATCCGCTAACGTTTTTGCCGGATCATTATTTGCTTTAGATTCATCTGCCGAGTGCTTTGCTAATACCAACCACAACCACTCTTCAGATGAATCCACACTGAGAGCGCCCGGACCACGTTGATGTGCTAATGCGATAGCCTCGGTTGCCTGCTCAGGCGTTAAGCCAAGCTTATCAGCAACTTTATTTACGGATTCAGGAACCGTGCGATTAAGGAGCTCTGGATCTGTGCCTTGAGTCAGGGCTCGATTAGCCACTAGAGCATAATCTTTATTCTTTACAGCCTTTTCGCTAACACTCGCTTGATCAGGAGTAATGAGCCTCTTTTCACCCAGCTCATGAATCCCAACGATTATCGCATTTGGACTATTTTCTACTGCCGCTTCGTTCGTACCTTTATTTTGTTCATTTGTCATAGTATTTTTGTTATTTGTAAGCTTTTCTTAATTCGATACCTGTATAAAATCATTACTCTTCTACGATTCTTCCTTCGTCCGCAGAGATAGAGACTTGAAACTCACCATTCGGTAATTGAGTAATGGCTGTGATATCGACGTTGATAGCGATACCATTATGAATCTGTGAATTGGTGTGAAGACGCTCCTGTGTTTCGCCCGCTTCAGCAACATAGGTATGCCGTTCTCTGCCAAGTTGACCAACACCTTCAGAAAGGTGCTCAAAAGCAACAGCGAGAGCAATTTCAAGTGTTGATGCTTGGCCGGTAACCGTGCGCACACGACCCGTAGGCTCAACCTGAATGGATGAATCAATATCTAATACGCGCATTCTCTGGCTCAAATACGTTTCAGAAATAAGTGAGCTAGATTGATCAATGGTTCGTGTTAGCTCGCCTCCAAAAGACGATACTTCGATCGTATGTCCTTCAAGCGCCCTTAAAGCATCAGCCGAGCCATACGAAGTCACCACTTCTGGAGTAGCTCGCACGGCGCCACGGCGGCCTAAGTGTACTAAAGAAGAAGCTTCATAGACATTGGTCATTCCTGGACCCTCCTCCTCCAAAGCTTCATTGCTACGGAACATCGCAAGCTCAGAATCCATGATGCGACGCAATTCATCGAGAGGGACTTCTTGCGTAGGCTCAGTAATGTCATAAACATCTACCCTTGGAGTTTCTTGTGCTAACGCATTTTGCGTAGCAGCCAGGAGAGACATCGCCCCACCGAAAAAATGACTGAAGCGAGAAATGCGCTTAAGGGGCTTTTCTAGTTTCTTTTGTTCGGCTTCAGCTTTTGCTTCAGCACCATTAGACATCGGTTGTTCAAATTTCATAGTATTTTTGTTATTTATTAGCCTAATTTTATTCAATCTTGATTAATCCTCGGTACCATCTGTCGTATCTACGTATTCTGAATCCTCAGAATCTTGCGACGCATCCCTTCTTCTTAATTGATACGCTGTACTATCTGTCGTATCTGTACCTATACGTACATTCATCGCACGGCCTCTTAGGGCAGCACCGGATCTAGGACCCGAATAGGCATCAGCACCATTAGCAGCAAGCGCCTCTCGTACTCTCACGGCACGGCTGATTGATGCATTAACGCGCTGCTCTGTTGCTGGTGTGAGCTGGGTTAATGGCATCCCTGATCTCGCTCGACGCTCATTGATGATATCAATACCCACATCGGTTGCCGAACCAACATTAGCAAGAAGATCTGCCGAACCCTGACTACTACTGTGTGCCCCTAACCGATTTCGTAAGATCAATCTTTGTTGATAATCAACGGCATCAAAACCTTCGGCAGTAAAGAGTTCTGGGGGATTGTCCTGAGAATGCAAGTCCACTTGGCTGTAATCCACCTGACCGTTGCTTGCAGACACGAATGCAGTAAATACGCCTTGATTATCATGTTCTATTCTCTCGATCTTAACGTCGACTAATGCCATCTCAAGACCAGAACGAGTAATGTTGTAAGCTCCATTTCTCTCACCATCGGTGAGGGTTGCTGAGTTTATTTCATGAGGCAATTCAGTGTAGTAAGCAGTACCCATCGGTATAAGATTACGAAGAGCATTTATAAGCGCCTCTTCTTCACTGAATCCAGCACCAACAACAAGATTGCGTTCACTGCCTGTATACGACTCGATGACCATGGGCGTATCATGGTGCATCTCTAAAATCTGTAAACCGTAATAATCCGATGACAGATGTCTTTGACCCATAACCTCATCAACATTGACGTTGTTTTGAACGAGGTACAGGTTCGATATACCAACATTCGTTCTTAAAAAATTCAATAACTGACGCCCTCCATCGCTTGTATTATCGATTGTTCCATCTATCCGTGTCGGTATTGCTTGGCCTTGTTCATTGAGGCGAAATTCAACAAAACCCGAACCTTGATATTTTAAGGCCAGAATATCTTCTCCCCTACGCAAGTCATAAATATAACGCGCTTCTTGATTGATATAACGATCAATATCCGAGCGCATTTGCTCTACATAGGCTTGTGTATTTGTGAAGCTCAAACGCTCGACATGTTCGGTTTCTTGATCTGATGCCTCAGCGACCTCATGACTCGTCTCTTGAGAAACGGCCTCTGGTTGCGCTGCGGCAACATTCGACATCGCCATACCCGTCACAAAACCAGCGATTTTTGAAAATTTTCCGAACCGCTCTTTCATCCCCTTCATACTCATACTATTTTGCTATGTTTTGTTATTTGTAAGCCTTTCGCAATTCAATCCCCGTATAAAACTGTTTGAGAATTTGCTCGTAGTTTTTACCAAGGGTTGCGTCCATATAGAGAGCACTCGATGCTGAGAGACCGACGCCGTGACCCCAAAGGGTTTTGCCTTCATCACCCGGAGCATTGACCGCCTTCAACCAATCAATCGGCTGACCGCCCCAGACATCTTCATAATTACGTGTACGACCATCTGAACGAGAGAAGTACGGCGTTATCGCGAGCTTATTGTTATAGGTTACGATTTGTCCGCGTGTGGCATCAACCGAGGCGCTAATGGTTGGCGTTCGTGATTCGTGTCCATAACCGCGATAGACCTGGTCATAGGTTGCATCAACGGTAAAGTTTTGTGCCGCATGTTTTGTGCCACGGTTCACGTGATACATCGCATAGGTGCGAGCACCGGTGAGAAGCGCGCGCTGATATTGTGCGGGGCTGACGTTCGACGTTTCAGCGATACCTTTCAAATACCATTCAACAGGCAATTCATTAATGACCCAGATTTCATCCGGTTTGCTTGCATAGCGAAGCTCAAGCTGGCCTCTAAACGTATTGTCATTGGCACCCGGCAACCAGCTCACTGGGCGTACATAATCAGAAAGGGTGATTGGCGAGATCCCGTCGGTGGCGCGCAAAACGTACCACGTCGTTGATGAGATCGTGCCACAACTTGCACCAGATAAGGTATATTTGCCCGTTACTTTGCTGTACTGAACATCAACAGATTCATTCAAGGCAACCGTACAAATCTGCGTACCATTATTAAGGACTTGTAACGGGATATGGCTCGCCTTCACGCTCATCGCATAATCTTCAGGATTCAAAAGCCCGACACGAATCATTGGTTGTTCTGGCAATAAAGAGGCATCACCATTAAGCGGTTGCGGATTCAAAACGAATCCACCCGTCGACGGCGTAGGAGCAGGTGTAGGGGTCGGAGCTGGCGTCGGTGCAGGCGTTGGCTTCGTTGTCTCGGGCGCAATATAACCGTCATTCGTAACCGTGATAGGGATCTCAACAAAAGCACCGTCTACCGACTTATTGTCAGCATATAACTGAAAAGCGGCGAGATAGGTCCCGGCCTTTGCTGGGCCCTTGAGCGTAAACGTCACAAAAGCCAATTCACCAGGCTTGGTCGCACCCGTAAGACTGATAGGTGTCGACGCGTCTAACCATGAATCATCACGTACCGAACCCAAGCGATCACCAAGTGCAGGCTGAATACCGCTGACCTTTACCGTACGAGAACTCCACGTGGCGGTACCGTTATTTTTAAAACCAAATGAGAACTGCTTGCGACCATTACCGCTCACGGTCATATCGTGATCAGAGCGCAACAATAAGAACCCAGCATACGAAGCATCCGAGGCGTTTTCTGGGATACTAATTGGTTTTGGTGCGGGTGCACTAGCCTGTGTCGGGGTTGGCGGCAAAGCGGACGTCGCAGCAGGCGTACCTGTCACACGCACCGTAAACTTGGCACGACCACCACCCATACGAACGAGGTTTTCAGCAACAAGGATAAACTCCATCTGATAATCGCCCGTCTTTGTCGGAGCAACCAACGGAAAGCGCAATGACACCGTCTCACCCGGATTCACACGATCAAGAGGCAACTTAGCAGGGCGATCAGCCGCATCCCAACCTTTTGAACCAAAAGGGCTCGAGACCTCGAGCTTTTTGGCACCATCATAGTGATAAAGCGAAACAAAGTTAGCTCCGGTCTTCTCCCAAGGTGCTTTGCCGATATTTTTGAGGACCATCTCGACTTCACCCTCTTTACCCGGATTCATGAGCGATGGCGCATGAACAATGATGACGCTTGCCGCATAATCAGATCTCGTCCAAGCCGTAATCGCCGAGGTAGGCACAAGAGAAACAAAAAGCGCCCAGAGCATCACAAATGCTACTGAGCGCTTTAGGCGTCCGCCTGAAAAAACTGAGCGAAAGGAGCGAGAATCCATACAAATCTCTCTTATAATAGCACAAAAAACCGCTTTTGTCAATCGACCTTTTCTGCTCAACCTAGCAAAAAATCCCATTTCTGGGATTCTTTGTTTCTTGAAATGGTCTTAACCACCAATAATGACAACAATGTCGGTTTTTGCGGCGGCTTCGCCGGGCAAGGCGGTGACGATATCACCATTTACCGACTGCTTTAAGCGATCGATGACGGTCTGATCGATATTCGTATTCGCCACAAAGATAACCGTCTTCGCATAATCTTTTTTAAGGGCGTCTGCAGGTGTGGTTGTGTTAAAGCCAGCTGTTTTAAGCCCGTCGGATATCGCACGTGCACGGCCGGCCGTAGGTGTACCATTACGCACTTCAATGGTTGGGCTCGTGATGACTGCCGTAGAGGTCGCCGTTGACGGCGTCGAGGTCACCGATGTCTGATTGCTATTCAATGCCGAGATGAGACGCTCAACGTATTGAATATCACCCTGATCTTTGATAAGCGGCATGACCGAGAGCACTTTTTGCTCAGAGGTTGAATAGACAACCGCTTTGTCTGCCCAGACCAATAAACGGTCACCGTTTTGTGCCCCGCGATAGAGGATCGGGTTTTGGGCACGCACTAATGAGATGTCTTCAATCGTTGCAATAGACGGGATCTCGTCTGCATTAACAGAAACAATAGACGAGACCTTGTTAATCAGGGCCTGCATCTCGCGAGCGTCACCTTGAGTAACTTCGGTATTATTGCCACCTACCATTACGCGGTTGGTTTTAGCCTTGTAGATATAGGCGCCAATAAGCACCAAGATAAGGAGAGCAAACAAGAATGGCAAAGCACGTGCAGCACGTGAAGCTTCTTGGACAGCCGGTGCAGCAGCTTTTGCCGCAGAAGAAGGAGCGCGTTTCATCATAGATTGGTTTTAGTATAGCACAGAATATTTTTTGTATTCAACGTGGTTAAGGATTCGATTCAGGAGCAGCTTCGGCTGAAGGCTCTTCAGCAGGTGACGGATCTTCAGTGACTACCGGTGGCGCCTCGACCAGAGGCTCTTCTGCCACTGGCTCAGGTTCTGGTTCTGGTTCTGGTTCTGGTTCTGGTTCTGGCGTCGTTGGTGTTGGTGTTGTCGTTGGCGTTTCGTCTGTCGTCGTAGGCGGATCTATTACAGGCGCAACCGGCGTCGTGCTTACGGCACTATTGTTAAGGATCTCACCCGTCGCTTCTTGGTAATAAGCGAACCAGTCCATGGTGAGTTTGGCAGGACATGGATCATAACGCTTACACAATCCCCCACCCGGCAAACGAATCTCAAAGCTGTCTGCCGTGATATTGGCGATATAGTAAGTACCATCCCACACATCGTTATCGAATGCTTCATTGTCATTCAACATTTCAAGACGGGCTGTCGCTTGAATACGCGGGGCGGTTTCCATCGGATTCGTAAAGTGCACGGTGACACGGTCTTTATTTGGATTGATAGCTACCGATCCTGACAAAGAAGTACCGAGATAGAGTTGGCCACGAAGATGGGTATCACCCTCTACAATGATACGACCACGCACAGCGAGTTCCTGAACAACGATAATTTGCGCACCAAGACCTTGAGCGATCTGAGAGCCGAGCGGCAATGAGATTTCTGGCAAGCCGCTCGCTGGTTGGAGCGCTTCTGCTGAGTTCTCAGCCGCGGTTGATGTCGACATCGAGATAATGTCTACCCCTTCATTAATGCCTCCTGCCATGTGAAAAGCGTTCTGTACAACCATCATAACCGTACCCGTCGTATCAATGCTTGGCGTATCACCAAAGTAGACGCTTTCAAGTGCACGTCCGATGATCGAACCCGTCGTGGTTGCCTTGGTGGCATAACCAGCCAATGCAGAAGACGCGATCGGGTCACCAGGACGAATATCGCCACCTTCACCCGTGATCTTGACCGGCACACGACCAGCGAGAGCAACAGCTACCATGCCGCTACGATCTTTACCTGCAAGAAGAAGACCTGGATTTGTCGAAATAACACCAATGACATTTGAATCATACATGCCATCGCTTCGTTTTACCTTGCCATCATTATACGGATCAATTTTCACAACTTCACCAGACATCAAGCCCTCTTCAGAAACAGGGTACATTTCAGCAAGATCATAGGCGCCTGCCTCGGTGATAAGCGAGTGCGTGAACTTGAAGACGCCGACCGTCGAGCTTGCATCCTGACCCTCACCTCGGCTATTGGCACGTTCTTCTGAAAACCAGATCGCACCATTGTATTCAGGACCATTAAAGCGAATTTGATTTGAACCAGAGCGCTGATCCGCATAATACCAAACCTGACCATCACCTGCCGTATTACCGCGACCGGCATAGAGATATCCGTTATACGTAGCAAATGCATACGTCGCCTCAAGCGTCGCGGTATTATCAGTCGTCACGGCCACCGCACCAAGATCGAGTTTGAAAATATCACCTGCACCCGCTGCACCTTCACCACCAAACCATACCGAACCATCATACGAGATCATGGTTGGGATAGCGCTATAAGTCGCACCTGGATCATAGGCAACACCCAGCTCGGCGGTCGCATCACAAAGTAATGCATTAGGCTGATAACGAGAATCACAACGATTCACATTACCATTACCAAGGGTCGTTTCACCTGTACCAAGGTACATGTAAGAGTTCAAGACAAGACCGGATTTATATGAGTTCAAACCCGCACCCGTATTTACGACGACCGTCCAATCAGCTGCGACATCACAACGCGTTGTATTGCCACCGGTATTTGGGTTACAGACAACAAGATCATTATCACCGCTTGAATTACCCATCAATGCATACAAGATATTATTGTATTCAACCAAGGCGTTAACGTTTTCATAGGCGGCACCCAAGCTCGCCTGAGTCCAATCAGCCGTATTATCACAAACCGTTGCCGCGCCACCTGCAGAAGGGTCACAAACGAGAGCAAATGAATTACCCGCGACACCGGTAAAGCCAGCCGCATAAAGATGGCCATTGTACTGGGTTAGTACAGGAATTTGAGCAAAACGTGTCGATGTAGAGACAGTCCAGTCAGTTGGATCATCACATTTAACCGAGCTTGCACCACCTGCCGCCGGATTACAGACACGAATGATACCGCCATTTAACGAATCCCCTTCACCGATATACAAACGATCATTAAAGACGGCCATTGAACGCACCGATGACGCAGATAGGTTATTGAGCGATTGCGTCCAATCAGCCGCATCATCACAACGCGCCGCATCACCCGCCGTTGAAGGATCACAAATTCGTACATCACCATCACCCGTACTCGAACCTTGGCCCGCATACAAATAGCCGTTATAAGACTGCATCGACAAAATGGACTCATAACCGGCTGATGCCAGGTTAGTATTCGTCCAGGTTGCCCCAGCAGAAGTGGATGCACCGATCGTGATACCATCGGTAAAATCACTCGACCCTGGGCCACAGTTCGTCCCATCTTCAAGACAAACATCTTGACCATTCACCAATAGTGACGTCGTTGAAACCACGCCCGAGGCAAAGATATTGGTTGTCGTTACGTTGGTGAGCGTGGCATTAACACCAAGTAATGCGCCAATAGTCGCGATCGAAGAATAGAGATCTGTTGTTGTTACACCGTCACCGGTTGCTGCCTTCCAACTCAAACCCGTTGTGGTAACAGCACCAAAATTACCGCGCCAACGCGCACCTACATCACCCAACATGTAAACAAGATCAGCATCTGGCAAAAGATCGGTATTGAAACGACCATTTACCGTGACGATATCCGTTGAAGCATCACCGAACGTCGTATTACCATTAAAGACCGCCGTACTCGAAGCCCCCAAGAATGAGGTTGCGCTCACAAAACTCCCAACAGCACCCCCAAGTAAGGTGAGGGTCGACGTAGCACTCGCCCCTCGATTTGTAACTGTGAGCAAGGTATCTACTTCAGCTGTGGTCGGACAATTAACACCGTTCGTTAAACACACATTCTGACCAGCGACTAATAACGCCGAGAACGTTGCATTCGTACCAGAAAGCGTACTCGCAAACAAGTTACTGATTGTGCTCGACGTTGAGAGAAGGTTTGTAATTGTGCCTGTTGTTGCCGTTAACACACTGAGTGTCAACGAACGACCTTGACCCGTAGTGAAGAAATTATTTGTCGATGACGCTGTCGTCGCAAAGCTATTGGTAGAAGTCGTGCGTGTAATCGTTGCAGATGTACCCGTTAAATTTGTTGTCGAAAGGTTGGTGGACGTCGTATTTGTGCCGGTCGCATTTGTCCAAACAATACCCGATACCGCAATCGGATTCACTAAGGCCAATGTTGTTAATGTGGCATTGGTGCCAACAAGATTGGTAACAAAGGCATTCGTTGATGTTGAATTCGTCGTTGTGCCATTGGTGAAGACATACCCTGTACCCGTTAGGCTCACAATCGACGCAGAAGAGGTCACCGTCACCGAACCGGCCGTCAGGGCAAATAGCGTCGAGGCTTGTGCCGTGAGATTATTCGCAAAGAGATTGGTTGAAGTGGTGTTCGTGCCTGTTGCATTGGTCCAAAGCAACCCACCGATGGTGCCTGTCGCGGCTGAGATCCCATTCAAGATGGATACCGATGAAGCATTAAGATAGGCGATGTTCGCCGTACCGGTCACATAGAGATTCGAGGTCGTTGCACCACCAAAGAAGGTCACTGATGACGTCGCCGTGCCGCCACGAGCTGTGACGGTGGCAAGCGTTTCTGATGAGGCGACACAGTTCGTGCCGTTTGCTAAACAAACGTTTTGACCAGAGACGAGAAGATTTGTAAACGAGGCACTCGTCCCCCAAACCGTTGAAGCAAAAAGACTAAGACCCGTCGCATTTGAGAACTGAAGGGTCGTGATCGTCGAGCTCGTGATGCCTGCATTTGTCGCTCTAAAGGTGGTCGCATTCAATGTCGTCGCCGTAGCCTGAGTGAAGGTCGCCGCAGCGGCCGTGAGATTGGTTGTAGCGAGATTAGTTGATGTTGTATTGGTACCCGTGGCATTTGTCCAAATAATACCGCCGATGGTTGCGGTTGCCGCAGAGAGCCCATTCAAAACGGCCACCGAAGAGGCGTTAAGATACTGCGCATTTGCCGTGCCCGTAACATTAAGCTGAGAAGTCGTAACTCCGCCAAAGAAGGTCACGGTCGATGTAGCGGTACCGCCGCGAGCCGTCACCGTTGCTAATGTATCTAGCTCAGCTGGAGTTGTGCAGTTTGTCCCATCAGCGAGACAAACGAGCTGGCCAGCAACAAAGAGCTGAGAAGAAGAGACGAGCGTCGAAGCAAAGTTTGTTGCTGTCGCATTCGTGAATGTCGCATTGATACTTGTTAGGCCTGTTGAGATAAGATTGGTCGTTGTCACCGTACCAAAGTTACCGTTCCAGCGAAGTGACGGCGTGCCAAGACTAAAGAGAAGATCGGTTGTTGGATTGAGATCTGATGAAACCGTACCTGAAACAGTCAATGTTGAGGTGACCGTGGCATTGTTCGTCGTGAATCCACCAAGAAGAGTGAGCGTTGCCGTGGCACTCGATCCGCGGTTAGTAACGCTTGCGAGCGTGTCGGCTTCACCTGGGTAGATACAGTTGGTGCCATTAGCTAAACAGACGCTTTGACCACCAACAAGAAGCGCGGTGAATGAAGCATTGGTGCCCCACACCGATGAAGAAAAGAGGTTTGTTGATGTCGAAGCACCTGACACTAAAGAGGTAACAAAGGCATTTGTTGAAGTTGTTGAGGTAAAGACACCATTCGTCGCAAATAAACGCGTAGCCGTAGCATTAGTCGTAGTACTATTGGTAACGGTAGCATTGGTCGAGAAAAAGTTGGTCGAACTTGCATTGGTCGTTGTGCCATTCGTCGCTGTAAAACGCGTAAAGTTTGCAAGCGGAGCAAACAAGGTACCGGTTACATTGATAAAGCCAAACGTCGAAGTACCAACACGACCTGAACCGATAGCAACGACAGAGAAGGTTGCATTCGTAAAGCTAAGATTCGTACCGCCAAGCGTATTAATAGTCGCCGAATTAATCAACGCCGTCGTCAAACTCGCCGAAGTCCCCCAAAGCGTGGTGGCAAAGAGGTTGGTTGAGGTGGTGTTAGTGCCGGTGGCGTTGGTCCAGGTGAGATTTGAAAGGGTTGAAGGAGAGAGAACATTCAAGCTCGTAAAGGTTGCGTTAGTACCAACAATGTTAGTCGCAAAGAGATTGGTTGAGGTGCTGTTGGTC
>JAMIEW010000076.1:0-26777 GCA_035906575.1 bacterium | reverse complement strand
CAACGATAAACAGACGATCAGCCGGATACGAAACCTTCGATAGGGTATGCAGGGTTTCGCGCACAACCGAAAGTGGCTCTTTGTATGTCGGCAAAAAAATTACGTGGCGGATTTTTTCGTAATTCGGCAAAAGTCGAGCTTCCGTCTCCCAGTCACGCTTGATCGCTTGGCGATAACGCCACCACGAAACAATCAGGAACGGTGCAAAATAGGTCACTCGCAACAACCAATACAGATCAAAAATAATGATAAAATAGACCATCCATAACGGGCGAATGAACGAGAGGGTGAACGCCAATAGCAAAACCGTCCACGTTGTTGCACCTGGCAAGATCTGGTAGAACCGTTTTTTATTAAAGGTCATGCTTTCGGAAGAGTGATATTTGGCTCGGCGTCGTAGATGGGCGCTAGGTATTCTACCGCGTGCAGATTGCCGAATTCGAGTTTTTCTTGTGCCTTGGCAAGCGTTTCTTGATCCCCGTGGTATTCAAGTCCGACAAGGGGGACCTGCTTTAAGCGTGCGATTAAGTTCGCATCCAAAACGCCAATACGGATTGCGGAGAACGACCCAGGTCCTGCTACACAGAATACCCCTTCAAGCCCAAGAAGATAAGGAGCGATCTTAGGCAAGAGCTTTTGGCCACGTCCGGTAATGCTACGCAACTTCGCTCGCCCTCCTTTTTTCAAGAGGGCAAAGCGCAACACGCCGGACTCATGCGTATCAATATAAAGCCAAGACATAACTGCGTTAGACGGCCGTACGTTCGTGCAACTTGCTCACAATCACCGTCTGAGGTGATTCAAGAATGGCGTAGAGAAAACGATCCGTCATATCTTTGCGATAGCGGTACTCTTCATTGGTCATGACCGTAAAGTTAATTTCAAAACCTAATTGCTTTTCTGCATCTTGAACAAGGGCTTTTAATTTGTTCATCGGTAAACGATCGGCGACCACAAAAAGATCAACCGGGGCTGAGCCCTGTTTACCCAAAAAGACACCGTGTAGCGAAAGGTGACGTACATCTCCGAGTTCGAGGATGGCTTGGTCAAGGCGTCCACCCAACATGACTTGTGCGCGCAAAATGAGCGCCGTAATCTCGTTCAACAATTTAAAATTTGGATTAACGCGATAATACTTCTTTTTGGTTGCTGAAGATTTTTTACCCTTCTCTAGCTTTTCTTCGGTGACGATCTCTTCGATCAGGCCCAGATCGACCAAGTTCTTGATCTCACGACGGACGGCATTAATTTGTGTACTCACGCGGCGCGTTAATTCACGTACAAAAATTGCCTCGTCTGGGTTGCGTAAAAAGAGGCTCAAGAGCTTTACGCGGGTACGAGAACCAAAAAGGTGTTCAAGCATACAATGAGCACAACTTTGCCCTACTTGGGACGCCTTGACAAGCTTGGGATAATAGCCCTGTTTTCGCTCGACGCATTGCTCGTGCCACCCTATACTCTTCTCTATATGGAGCAGACCATCCGCTTGGCCGAGATTGAAGTCAGCCGAGGCGCCGAACATGAGCGAATCGTTGGGCTTTTTCGCTATCAAGATGAAAAACTAGGGTCAAAAAGCCCACAATTGATCTTGATGGCTGATATTGCCTCATCGCTCTATGTCTATGAGCAGCTTTTAGATGCCCTTAATGATGCCGCAGAACGGGTCTATCGCCAGCTTTCTGTCACCAATACCGAGCCAATGTCGCGCTTTGAGAAGATTGTGAAGCGCCTTAATGACGCGGTAGCCAACTTTGTCGCCACTGAACCCTCTGAGATCAATTGGGGCCGGGTGAGTCTCTACGTTTTAGAGATTCATGATCAAGCGCTTTGCGTGAGCGGTATTGGGCACCTGAGCAATGCGTTTTTACAAAAAGCCGCTGATGGCTATCGAACGTTTGATTTGTTTGGGTCACTTGATGTCCCGTCAGTACCTGATACGAGTAAGCTGTTTAGTGCCCTTGTCTGCGGCGATATGAAGCCTGGCGATGTCTTTTTTGCGGGCACCTCTAATTTTGAACGTCTGAGGGGTGAGCTCGATCTCGTCAATCGCCTCAAGACACTCCCTCCCGTGAGTGCTGCGCTTGAAATCACCCAAGACCTCGAACGACGTAATCTTGACGAGGATTTTGCCGGCATCGTTGTTTCTTGTAGTGCTGCCACGCAGCGTCCAATAACAGGCCCTGCACCAAAACCAACGACAACCCCTCAGAGCGCACAATCAATGAACGAGCTCTATCGACGCGAAAAAGCCACTGAGCAACTTCTTTCACCGTCCGCAAACAATAAACTTACCGAGACAGACGAGCTCTCAGAAGAGCCGCCTTCACGTCGCCCTTCGGCTGGGTTCAGCTTGGTTGCCATGCTTGCTGAATTTAAAAACACCCTCAAACAACGTAAACGCTCGCCGCTTAATGCACTCGGCAAAGATCCGACGACACTCGCCGGTATGCGCAGCATGGGAGCCGGTCACGGCACATCGATCTCAAAGTCACGCAAACGCCAGTCAACTATTCTTGGCATTATTATTGTCCTTCTTGTTATTGCCGGGATCGTTTGGAGCGTTGTTAGCAAGAAACAAAAAGAAACTGCCGCCTGGAACACCCAATTCGAACAAGCTCAAGATCGCCGCACACGCGCCGAGAGCTCCTTATTGTATGGCAACGAACAAGGCGCACGCACGCTCTTGCTTGAAGCCCGCAATCTTTTGAGTGCCCTTGCCGAAAAAACACCCGACCAACAAACCAAGAAAAATACCCTCATTAAAGAGCTTGATGCCGTTGCCGTAAAAATCCGCCGCAACGTGGTCGTGACACCTACCCAACTTGCAAGCGCCTCTCTTGGCGCCCAAGCGGGCTCACTTCGCACGCCGTTTGTTTTGAACGGCAGTGTTTATATGGTTGATCAAAGTGCGCAAAGCGTCGTTCGTGTTGATCCGGCACAAACAAACGTACAACGTTTTTCACTCCCAACAAGCACCACCGATATCGTTGCAGCTTTTGGCGGGACGACGAATGGCTTTCTCGTCTCTGCGACAGGTAGCCTGCTCTCGCTAAATCCGACGACAGGCAATGTGATTAGCGCCGGATCCGTGAGTACTTCAAGCTTGGCGGCTATCACCATTTACAACCGACGCCTTTATGCGCTGAACCCAACTAATGGCACCATCACCCGCCATGAGGCGAGCGGTGCTGGTTTTGGTACGGGCACCAATTATATCCAACAAACATCGACCCCACTTATCGATGCTTCGGGTATCGCTATCGACGCATCCGTCTTTGTCGCGTGGCGTGATGGCAAACTTAAGCGTTACCTCTCAGGCGCTGAAGAATCTTGGTCAGTTGGCGCTGTTGACCCTGCTGTATCATCTATCAGTTCTATTTGGACAGATGCCGCCGAACATGACCGCATCGTCGCAACGGATCCACAAGGCAAGCGTATTCTGGTCTGGCGCAAATCAGATGGCGCATTAATTGCACAGCTTACGTCGCCTAGTTTTCAAGGGCCGACCTTTGTCACCGGTGACGGCGCAAAGAAAAAGCTCTACGTGATCGATAACAATACGCTGTGGCAAATTGATCTTCCATAAAAAAGAAAAAAGCATTATACTGAGAGCAAGTTCAAAAGACTTGCTCTTTATGGCCATCAAAAAAACCACGCGCAAACCACGCGCTATCGCGGCAAAACCTACCGCTCCTCGCCCCGTCACAAAACCAAAGCGCGAGCCACAAGGTCATCACCTTGCGGCATGGTTTGCCCTTTGGGCGATGTACGTTTGTGTTCTCATTGTCTCAATCGCCTTCTTAACCCGCGTCGACTGGAAGTGGCTCACGGCTTATGCGTATGAACAAACGCATCAAGAAGAGATCACCCAAGAACAGCTCGTAGACGCTCTCGATAAAGCGACATGCGAAATGGCTGCCGCAGCAACCGCTGCTTCGACCTCAACCTGCAGCGCGCTCGGATTCATCGCCGCTCCAACAGCAACTTCGACCAGTTCTACTCGCTAACGCTTCAATCAAACAAAAAACCTCCAACGTGACGTCGGAGGTTTTTTGATAAGAGAGCTTATTTAAGAGTGGCCTTGCCGCCAGCTTCTTCGATCTTCTTTTTGATCTCTTCAGCTTCTGCTTTGCTAGCGTTCTCTTTGACCATCTTAGGAGCGGCGTCAACGATGTCCTTCGCTTCTTTGAGGCCGAGGCCGGTCAATTCGCGAACAACTTTGATAACACCGATCTTGTTGCTGCCTGCTTCTGTCAATTCGACATTGAAGGAGGACTGCTCTTCAGCAGCAGCTGCAGGGCCGGCTGCCATCATAGCAGGAGCCGCAGCGGATACGCCGAATTTATCTTCGAGGAGGCTAACGAGCTCAGCGAGCTCGATAACAGTGAGTTTTTCGATCGCAGCGACCAAGTCCGTGAACTTTGCTGGGATCTCAACGTTCTTCATTTCCGACATAGGAATGTAAGTAAGTGGATCTAAAGGGATTATTCGGCTGCTGGAGCTTCTGGAGCTGGTTCAGCAGGTGCTTCTGAAGCGGTTTCGGCTGGAGCTTCGACGGGGGCTGCTTCTGGAGCAGCTTCAGCGACTGGGGCTTCAGCAACAGGCTCAGCAGCGACTTCAGCAACCGGAGCGGCTGGAGCAGGAGCTGGGGAACCTTTTTCTTGTTCTTCTTTGTAGGCGTTCAATAAGCGCACGAAGGCACTCGTTGGACCATTGAGAACAGAGAGGAGTTGACCGAGGAGTTGTGAACGGCTTGGGAGTTTGGAAAGCTTGTTAACGTATTCTGCGTCAACAATCTGACCAGCAAAGATACCACCGACCAATTTGATCGGCTGATTTTTGCCTGCATCGCCCGTAAGCTTTGCTGGAGCCATTTCGTCTTGGGTACCGACGGCGGCACCGATCATGCCCGGAAAGGATTTGAAGTCGACGTTAAAACCTGCCTCTTTTGCTGCTACAGAGAGCAACGTTTTCTTGGCGACGATGTAACGAACACCTTCACTAAACATCTTCTTGCGAAGATCAGTGATGTTCGAAACGGTCATTCCTTGAAAATCAGAGAAGGCCACGGACTTCGCCTCTTTAAGGGCTGAAGCAAGAGCGGCAACTTCCTCGTTCTTTTGAGAACGGGATTTTGGCATAGGTGTAAAGACCTAATGGTTAAATAAAACGACCGCAGAAACACAACATGTCCTGCGGTCGATCTTCTCCCAAAGGGAGGGTCACGATCCTCGGCGAGCGGTTTGAACCATTATCCCTTGCGGGGCTCAGCTGTCTTAGGACTGCGTTCGTTTGAGCCCATTTATAGCGAAAACCCCGAGATCCGTCAAGAACTCGGGGTTTCAGGTGTCAGAACGCTCCCATCTTGATCCAACGATCACCGTAGGCCTCTCGGCTGGCTTGGATGGTTCCGTCCTCGAGGAGGCGGAGTCGACCGTCTCTAGCCCAGGTTGAGGGTAGTTCGTAGACATACGGAGGGGCACTCACTTTGTGCTTCGATTCGGCAAAAAGACGATGTCGTTGGCCCTTGGGTGTATTCGCCGTCGCCGAAATCCACCATTTGCCTTCGCACCAAAACCCGCAAGAATCAAACTCTTCGTTATCCTGAAGGCGATGCGCTGGACTGGAGCTACTATAAAGACTCGTAGCTAGCAGCATCCAACGATGCTTCTCATCGAGATATGGCAATAATAGGTCTTTGCTTTTTGCATAAAAGACTATCCGCGAAAGCCATGGCTCCGGAGTAGCACGGGTGAGGATAGCTGTTGAATCCAACACACTAATCCCCCGCCTAAGCGGTGCTTGCAAACGCTGCACGTACTGCTTCACCGTTGATCCTCCAAAAGTCCGTGATGAGATCTGAAGAAACACTTCTTCCTCCCATGGAGGCAAGAAGACTTCATCGACTCGCGGATCCCGGAGACTGACACCAATTTTACGGGAGCGTATACCCGTATATTTCGCCTTACCGCAAGTAATGTCAAAAATGAACTCACCCGCTACATGGCGCACAACCATGAGAAAGGACTTATCGTCGGTATACCAGGCAACCTCATTGCCATCAGCAGATTCAGACTTGGTCAAAGGACGTGACACGGCTACCTCCTTAGCGTGAATGCGGATTCACCCTACAAAAACACCGAGAAGCACGCAACCCTACTCACGATCTGGCATCAATAACCCGTTAATCACGTAAGACAAGATTGAATACACGATCGCGCCCCAAAATGATGGCCAAAAACCCGTAACCGCGAAACCAGGAACCAAGCCGGCGGCGAGTCCAAACATCAAACCGTTAATCACAAGGGCAAAGAGACCAAAAGTCAGTATGGTGATCGGCAAGGCGAGCAAGTGCATTAATGGGCGGATGAGCGCATTCACAATACCAAGAACAAGCGCGGCGATAATCGCGGTCCCGTAGCCGTCGACCGAGATCCCTGAAACGAGATTCGCAACCAATAAAACGGCGATGGCGTTTAAAAGCAGTCGTACAATGAATTTAAGCATAGATAAAAAGGTTATTCTTCACTCCCCATGGTACCACGAATTTCTTGAATCCGGTTTTGGGCTTCAGAGAGTTTTTCTTTAAGAGATTTGGCGAGCTCGGTGGCACGTTCGAATTTTTGCATGCCTTCATCGATATCGGTTTTGCCAGATTCAAACCAGGCGGCAATTTGTTCGAGTTCGGTAAAAGCTTTTGAAACATCTACCCCTTCTTCTACTTTTTTCTTTTTGGTCGTCATAGTTATTGGTTAGATACGAGAGATTAGAGTAAGGTCGCCTGTTCACCATCAATCGTGGCATGGACGGTGCCGTCCCGCAAACGCAGGCTGATACGGTCGCGTGCTTTTAAGGCCTGGGCTGAAGTGATGATGGCGCCCTTCGCGTCTTCGATAATGGCATAGCCACGCGCAATAACCGCGTTTGGATCAACGGATTTTAAGAACCGTTCATACCCGTCGATTCTTTGGAGGAGATTTTGCAGCCAGTGGCTTGCTCGTGACTCTGCGGCCACCGTCAGTTCTTGGGATTTATGAAGGACAGACACCAACCATTTATCAACATCCGTAAAGACATTGCGGATAGCCTGTGTATATTCGTCGATCATATTTTGCATCCCATCCCCTACGGATTCTTGGAGCGTTGAAAGCTCATAGAGAATGTCGGCTTTGTCAGGAACAAGACGTCGCGCACAATCGGTAGGCGTTGAGCCTCGGATATCAGCGACTTCTTCGGCGAGTGAGATATCACGTTCGTGGCCAATAGCCACCATGGTTGGGACTTTTGACGCATAGAGCGCGCGTACAAGCGCTTCGTCATTAAAGGCCATAAGCTCATCAAATGAACCTCCACCACGTGTCATCACGAGCGCGTCATAATAACCCGCGCCAAAGGCTTTTTCTCGTGCGTGGATTTCTTTAAGTGCTTTCATAATACTGCCCGGCGCTTTGTCACCTTGAACGACAACGTGAAAAAGCTCGATCTCGAGACCTGCCCAGCGCTCATTGAGAATACGCACAAAATCCCCATACGCCGCGGACTCGCGCGAAGCCACGAGTGCAATGCGTTTTGGAAAGCGTGGAAGTGAACGTTTGCGCGAGGCATCAAATAATCCCTCCGCGTCTAAACGGGCGCGTAACTGCGCGAGAGCTTTTTTGATGGCGCCCTCCCCAACCAACTCTAAACGATCAACCGTAAATGAAAATTTACCAAATTTAGGATAGATGCGCGGCGAACCATACACGCGCACCTTCATCCCATCTTCAAGAGGCACGCGGAGTTTAGGCGCGACCATAAAGGCCGAGATCAGCGCACCGTCGTCTTTAATATCAAAATTTACCCACTGCCCTTGAGAAATACGAAAACCCGACACCTCGCCCTCGATCGCGACGGCATCGCCGTCCCAAATCGCCTTGAGCGTATCGTTTACATAACTCACGAAGTCCGTGACGGTAAAAAGCTGGGGCATCATTTCACTAGGATCCTGCCAGACCGTACCGCGTCTGCCAAATCGGCATCTGATCGCTTGGCGAGCTCTTCGAGACGAAGGCGTTTTGCCTCACCCTCGAGTAAACGCGGTTGACTGTCATCAATACGTATCGGGTAGAGCTCGATCGCGCGCACCTCGTTTTGTACAAGCTCAAATGATGCCGCCAAGCCATAGCGCGTTTCTTCGGACCAGTCTTGATCAAAGACAAAATTACCCAATGACCAGAGAATGGGTTTGCCTTTATAGGTCGAAGCACCCTGCGACCAATGCGGATGACCACCGATCACGACATCAATACCTTGATCAATAAGCCACTCAGCCATTGCTACCGATGACTCGTCAGGTTTTGCTCGATACTCTGAACCCCAGTGCAGGTAAGCCACCAAAAGATCATTGTCTGCTTTAGCTTTTGTGATAATCGCTTCGGCATCTTTTTTAATAATTGGATTATCTGTCGAGTTCCACCCCAAAAAGGCGACGCGCGTTTGCCCGATAGTGGTTGTTGCAAGCGCGACATCACCATCTTCGACTTGGTCACCAAAAGCAAGCAGACCAACCTGCTTCAAACGTGCCATTGAATCCGCATAGCCAGCACGACCTTGGTCGAGGGCGTGATTATTCGCCTGTGAAACGGCATCAATCCCCTGCTTCTTCAAGATCTCGGCCCAGGCCGGCATAAAAAGAAAGTCGATGCTTTTGACCGGCGAACGGCGAACATCCGTGACAGGTCCTTCAAGATTACCAACGGAATAATCAAAAGATCCCAACCAACCCAATGGGAGCTTCGCAAAAGGATAGGCCGGATCTTTTGATGCTACCGTGCGGGTTTGGACGGTGCGATCAAGCATAATATCACCGATAAAGAGCACGGTCGTGGTCACGACGGGTTTGATCACTTCTATTGGGTCTGACTTTGGAGGAGGTAAAACAATGAGTCCAGCGCTACGATCTGTCGGCGTAGGATATACGGGAGCCAGGACGGGTTTTTGTGAATAGACATTAAACGCAAAAAGACCCGCTACCACAACAATAACGAGACTAGAGATTCCAAAGATGGATGAAGAGCGCATAGAGAAGTACCCAGAGACTATTTGTAACGACTAAATCCACACCCATCCAACGATCGAGCTTGTGGCCAAAAAGCCCGTGACCTTCGAGAGGCAAAACAAAGATGCCAACGAGCACGGTCATGATGGCGATAAACCCTAAATACGGCAGTAGGGCAAATCCAAAATAACCCACATCAACACCATAACCAAAGGCCGCACCAGAAATCATCGCGACAATAACGTGCACTAAAATACCCAATAAATGTGCTTCGCGATGCGTGATCTCTTTACCAAGCGCTTTTGGATCTTCAAGGTTTTTTACCCAAGAACCTTTCGCAAACCACGGTGCAATATGTGATAAAAAGATCATCACCGCTCCGGCGAGGGCGCCTGAACAGAGGCCGGCGACGATTATCGATGACATACTTATTTGATACGCAATGGGATGCGTAATTCGTGAATCGGCGTACCGTCTTTTGCCGAGTACTCAAAGATAATGAGATCTACTGACTTGGTGGTTGCTTTAACGTCGGTCGCAGCGATCGTGAACAAGCCCGGCTTACCCACATCTGGAGCGTCCGCGGTCGTGAACCCTTCGGCAATCTTTTTACCACCTTCTTCGATGCGCCAATTAATCGTGTTCTCAAAGGCAACACCCGTACCAGTAACACTAAATGTCTTACTCACTTCAGAATGAACGAGTAATGAGCTGGTACAGATAAAATTTTGCGCATCACAGATCTCGCCTGCAGGGCGTGGGCGCAATGGATCCTTACCTTCAGGATAGACGATTGGATTTTTTACATCAGAACCCGTTGGATTATCTACCACGGTCGAGCTTGAATTTGCATCGATCGGCAAAGGCACAGGGATGCCTGTTGGTTTTTCGTTCACATTTTCACTCGGTGCCTGTGGTGCAGGACCTACCGGTAATGGCTGTTTTTTTGCACAACCAGCACCCAATAACGTGAGAGCAATGACCGAAAGAAGGAGGGTTTTTGAAGCGTTCATAGGTTAGGGTTGAGTTTGGCTGTTTTGTTCTTGAATGACAAGACTTGAAATACTCGGAAAATCTGCCGTAACCGCTTTTGCGATCGCGGCGATGCGTTTTGCGGCGCATTCATCAGAAAAAATGGCTGATGGAGGTACAACGATGGTTGCGACACCCTGTGACACCTCGAAGCCGATCAAGGCATCGCCGAGGGCGGCTCGCATGGTTGCCTCAAAAGGCAAAATCGTTTTTGGTAAAACAACAGATTCTTTGATCAACGTCTCGCAAACCGTCGAGTTTGGATCATCTTTATAGATCGACCTCGTCATCGTACTTAAGGCGATCGAGGTACTCGTGACTTCAATCTTGTCTTCTGGACTACCGGCCGTAAAGTGAAAACGTAACGCTGTAGACGTTGGCATCGCTGACAAGAACATCGTCTCATTAAAAGCGACCGTTGAGGTGACTGACCATGAAATTCTGCCCCGACCGATGATGTCGGCAGACTCATCGAGAGCCGTCCACCAGATAACGGTTGACGTACCCACCACCGTACCGCTGACACGATACGGATAAGCATTCGAGTCAACGGTCGCCGTGATTTTTGCTAGAACAGGTTTAGTGATAGCAGCTTTTGCCGAATCTCGACAAACACCGATTGGAGTATCTCCTTCTGCCCCAGATGTGAGATCAGTGCAAACGGTTTTTGCCGGACAGCTATATTTTGGCGCGCCACCACAAAGGCATTGCGGCTCACACATAGCCACACAAGACTCAATGTCTTTGCCGTGGCAAGGATTACCGCAATCAGTCCATTTGCCCCCGGCACGCTCACAGGTGAGGCGATGTTGCTGGTTTAATTCTTGAACAGGAGGTATTTGCGGTACTGGGTAAACGGGTCGCGTCGGCAACTGACGCCACAACAAACTCAAGCCGACAACAAGAACACCAATGACCAAAACAAGACGCCATAACATAGTCTGACGAGGCATGGTCGTCGCGACTGGTGCTGATGGTTTTTTTGATTTGGTGGTGCGTATGGCCATGAACCTATGGTACCACGACGAGACCTACGCGCGCACCATCGGCTGCTTCACCCGTCCAATCATGGATGGCGTTTAACAAAAGATCTTTGCCATAGAGATAGTCACGTCCATTTCGCGTACCGGGATCGTGAGTAATCCAACGACCGTCTGCCATATAGCCCTTGATCAATAACATGTGGTAAACCGGGCCACCGTTTTTGAAGTTTGGATTTTTTAATGCTTTACCGTTAGCAGGGATCATTACTGGGTGACCCGCTGCGAGTTCACGCTTAATATCATCGGCTGAACGAATAGAAATAACACGCGCTTCTTTAACGCCATAATGCTCTTTAGCCAACATTGCCGTCTCAGAGGCATTGGTGTGAATATGATCATTGAACAAGGTCATTTCGGTTTTGACCAAGGCATCAATCTCTGCTTTTTGTTGGTCTGCCGTCAGCGCTTTTTTGCCGGCATTCACCGCCATGATAAGGGTTGCTTCTTCGCAGGCCTCTTCATACGGAAGTACCCAATTCTGATGTGGTGCTTGCAAGACAAAAGGCACGCTCAAGTTTAACTCTTTCGGAAAACCGCTCGGCTTAGTTGAGCTCGCCTGGGTACCCGTTGCTGTTTGGCCATTATTCACTGGCGTTACTGAACCGGTTGTCGAGGTATTTGTAACAGGCTGTTCAGCGGGCAACGTAGGCTTCATCGCATCGGCGTACCATGTACGCAACTGCGCGCGCCCAAACCAAGCTGCAAGTAAGGCAGCAAGAACAACTGCCAAAGCAATGCCGCCTACATAGAGACGCTGTTGCTTGATGCGCGCTTTAGAGAGTTTCATATCGCCTACTAACGTACCAAATTTTAGATGATGGCGCCACTTTGGCGCTCCCATAGCCCTTTATAAATCCCTTCGCGATCAAGTAATTCGTCATGATTGCCTTGATCGATAATACGACCACCTTCAATCACGAGAATACGATCTGCTTTGCGAATCGTTGATAAACGGTGAGCGATGATAATGGACGTGCGGTTTTTCATGACGGCTTCAAGGGCTTTTTGGACTTCGTGCTCTGAATCCGAGTCGAGGCTTGAGGTAGCTTCGTCCAAAAGAAGAATCGGCGCATCTTTCAAAATCGCACGAGCAATCGCAACGCGTTGACGTTCGCCTCCGGACAATTTAGCACCGCGCTCGCCGACCACGGTGTCATAACCATTTTCTAACTTACTCACAAAGCTGTGGCATTGTGCTTGTTTTGCCGCAGCGATGACTTCTTGCATCGAAGCCTTAGGACGAGCATAGCGGATATTGTCGGCGATGCTACGGTGAAAGAGCGCAGGGTCCTGAGGTACATACGCTATCGATTTACGTAGACTTTCAAGCGATACATCACGAAGATCTTGACCGTCGATTTTAATTGAACCCGACGTAGGGTCATACATGCGTAAAAGCATTTTAACGATGGTGGATTTGCCGGCACCTGAATGACCAACAAGGGCATAAACCCTGCCAGCGGCAATTTCTAACGAAGCTTTTTTGAGGGCATTGCTTCCGGATTTATAAGAGAAGGAGACATCGTCGAATGCAATTGCGCCTTCTTTGACTTTGAGAGCTTTCGCCCCTGGTTTATCCGTGACTTTTGATTCTTCTTTCATCATGCCAAGAGTTTGAGCGAGGCTAGAAAGTATGCGATTGATACGACTGATGCCAACACCAAAACCCCAGCTACTATCGAGTGCCTCAATTGCCTGTGCTTGAATAAAGAACAAATCACCCGGGCTCAACTGCCCCGATCTCCATCCGTGGTAAAGAATGATCAGAACCGTCGCATATGTTGAAAGGCTAATGAAGCTCGAGATGATGTCCATGCGAATATACGCATAACTCTCAACTATACGGGATGAAAGCAATTTTTTCGCCGTAACCGCATAGGATCCTAACTCATGCCGCGCGTTACCAAACAATGAAACCGTTTGGACATTTGAAAAGGTATCCGTAACAATACCTGAGTAGGCTTGTTCTTCTACTTCAGTTTTTTCTGAATACTTCTCACGTACAGTGAGATAAAGATAGGATACGACGACCACATAGAATAGCGACCAGGTGCCAACGGCGAGAGCCGCAACCGGGCTCATTGTCCAAATAGCATATAAGCTAATTGAGGTGCCAAAAATAAACGGCAAAATATTCCATGCCCACTGATCATTTATTTGAGAAAATTGATGCCCTATGGACGAAACTGAGCGCGATAATGTTCCTGAAAAACGATCTTCGTAAAACGAAGCATCTTTTTTTACCAATGCCTCCATCGCTAAATTTGAAGCCGCGTATCGCGCCTTATCACCCGTGATATCGGTTAATATGCCTCTAATATTCTGAAACGTTTGTTTTGCAAGAAAGGCGAGCAAAGAAAAAACAAGCCATAAAAAGAATCCGTCTGGATCATTGCTTGACGCTGCATCAATCGCAACCTTAAAACAATACAAAACAAGAATCCATAAACCTCTTGTCGCGAATGAGCTTGTCCAAGCAAAACCCCAGCCGAAGGGTTGCCTCTTTAATAATTGCCAAATAAAAGCAAAAACTTCGCGATTACTCGCGGAGATGGTTTTTGCTTCGCTTTGTGCGTTCGACATTGATGACATTCTACCATACAAAAATCCCCCGACGTTACGTCGGGGGATTTTGTTTTTTTATTCGATGGTCACCGAGATCATCTTCACTTCTTCGTTTGGACGGTCAGATGAATTGCGCGCAACAGCGGCGATTTTGTCTGCGACGTCTTGGCCCGTAACGATTTTGCCGAAGATGGAGTAGTCAGGTGGGAGTGGGTAGTCTGCCACCATTAAAAAGAATTGGGAGCCATTGGTATTGCGGCCGGCATTCGCCATGGCGATGAAGCCTTTTTTGTAGGTGGATTCGTTTACAGGATCGTTATCGAACTTGTAGCCAGGACCGCCCATGCCGGTACCCGTTGGGTCGCCGCCTTGAATCATGAAACCTGGGATGACGCGGTGAAAAATGGTGCCGTTATAGAACCCTTCTTTTACGAGGTAAACGAAGTTTGATGCCGCGCGAGGACCCATGGTCGGGTCAACTTGCACAACGATATCGCCAAGCGTGGTTTGAATGCGAACTTTTTTGGTGGACTCTTCTTTAGAGAGGATGCCAGGAAAAGCGTAGGTCATAGGTTTTGTCGGAGTGGTGGAGGTTACCGTGGATGAAGTGGTGCCAGGGACGGTTGAAGTCGTGGTTGCGGTGGACGTCGCTGTTTCAGTCGAGGTCGCATAAGGGTCAACCATGGTACTCGTTGGATTACTTGGACGGTTTTGACCGTATTGCAAGTTGAGGGTGTTTTCTGGAGCGCCTTTTGGGGCGCCGCAGCCGGCGCCAAGCAAGATGAGCGCGGCAGCCGAGGCTAAGAGAGGTGCGGATTGCTTCATAGACGTACAAGATACAAAGCTAGCGCTCCCAAGGCAAGACATTATCTGTCGCATGGGCATATTGCTCGCTTGCAAGCAATAACGAGGGCTCATTCCATCCTGCGGGCGGGCGCGAGAGGTCGCAGCGTTCGAGATCTACCAGTGAGGCGAGGTTGCGCCCAGCGTGGTCGATAGCGCGAACGCTCCGCGGCTTCGCCTCAAGCGGAAACCAGTCCAGTTCAATCGCAACAGCTTCAAGATTTTGTGATTTGAGTAATTCGCGTGCGATCGCGCGTGCATACCACTGGCCTAAATTTGTAGGATGCATGAGCTCTCGCCCACTCCCCTGAAGAGCGCTTGGCATTCGCACAAAAGAAATCGCTCGCTGTTGTCGCGAAGCACCTGTGCGACGCATGAGACTGTGCACGCCTTGCTGACAAATCACATCGACCTCAAGCGGTTTGGACGAAGGAATATTTGAGAGTAATCCGGCAAACCTCGCACGGACTTCATCTGGCGTCACACCGTCTGAGTGAATGACGCTGGCCTGCAGGCGGCGCTTATCACCATCGTCTGCGACCGCGATTGAATAGTCTGAGGTGAGCCAATACCAATCAGGATCTTGTTGGCGTTTTTGTTCGAGCGCGCGGATGCACGCAATGGCAAACGCATGCGCATCCGGCCAAAGCAACGATGACCCCGATGAAGCGACGCTGACGGCCGTCCAAGGTTCGGCGCCGCCAAAAGCGCGAGGCTCGGCCATGGCTTCGATTGAGATAAAGGGCTCGGCTTGAAGCGATGGATCAATACGCCCAAGCTCGCGACGAATCACGGCTGATACGTCAAAATCTGCCGTTGATGAGATATTACCCGTAACAAAAAGGGCGCCATGCCCGCCAGAAACACGAATATCCAAAAGGGCGCCGCTATCGCGACGGAGGTATTCTTCGGCAATGGCGGCCGCAATCGCGTCGCAAACCGCATCCGAATCTCCAGGTCCGCTTACCCGTGCCCAGGCCATATGGCCCGACCTTAGCCTAGGCGTTAAAGATCCTCAATAGAGCGTAAGAATGTTTTATCAGGGCCGTTTTTAGGGGTTGCATCCTTCTTTTTCCAGAGGGTGGCGGTGCTTGGTTTTTCGTTGGTCGGTTTGGCGCGCCTAACCCCCTGCCCCCACGCTTGTGGGGACGACTGATGGCGCTCACCAAAACCGTCGAGCTGAATCACTTCATCTTCGGCAAATCCGTCACCATCGTCACTCGAATCATTGAAGCGCGAAGCTGAACGAGGGCCGGCAGAAAATCGTCCTTCGCGTAATTCGCGTTTTTCAAAAAGTTTTGACGAGACTTCTTCGATAAAGGTCGAAGGCTGACAAAACGAGAGCGTGTCATAGCCCGTGGTCATCGGATACGTTAAAAACAATTGACGTCGCGCACGCGTCACCGCCACATAAAAGAGACGGCGCTCTTCTTCGATCCCCTCTTCGGACGAGAGCGCGCGAGCACTTGGGAACGATTGATCAGTGAGGTGAATGATGAATACTGTGTCCCACTCTAACCCTTTGGCTTGATGGATGGTGGACAGAATCATCCGTTCTTCATTTGGTCGCGCGGATTGTTCACGCGTTGTGACGGCTTCATCGTAAAGCGCGATATCGCCCAAAAACGCATCAAGCTGCTCATAACTCTCGGCGAAACTCGCTAATTGCTCGAGATCCTCAAGACGTTCGCGATAGTTTGGATATTCTCGTTCAAGGTGGTCTTGATAGGTTGAGCTCGTCACCGCGCGAATAAGCACTGATGGTAAAAGCCCACGCTCTTGAGCATCGTTCAAAATCGTTACGAGATCAGTAAAGCCGACTTTGCCGCGAGATGGCACGCGCAAAGGAGCGCCGGGCAATAAAGCATCGGTGATGGTATCAAAGGTCTTTAATTGATGGACGAGCTCTGAAGCCGTTGTTGCACCAATACCAACTTGCAGACCTAAAATACGCAGCCAGGCGATTTCATCTTTTGGATTATTGATGACGCGCAAAAAACAGAGAACGTCTTTAATGTGTGCGCGATCAAAAAACTTCTGGCCACCGCGATATTCGTACGGGATATCGCGACGGATCAATTCAAACTCAAGCGTTTGTGAATGCGAACTTGATCGAAACAATACCGCCATGTTTGCGAGCGCGGTCCCTTGGCGACGCTGGTTCAAAATCTCATCTGCGACAAACTTTGACTCTTGGCTCGCGGATGAACACGAAACGAGTACAGGCTTTGAACCATGCTCACGCAGGGCGGTCAGGTCTTTATGAAACTGATCAACATTGTGTTCAAGCGAAGCGTTTGCAAGATCTAAAATCTCCGGCGTCGAGCGGTAATTTGTCAGCAATTTAAAGGTCTTTGCATCCTTCCAGAGCTTTGGGAAGGCGAGGATGTTTTGCACGTCAGCGCCACGAAAGCCGTAGATCGACTGTGCATCGTCCCCCACCGCGATGATATTGCCATGTACTCGGGCAATCGCTTTAACGATACGCGCCTGTACCGTATTCGTATCTTGAAACTCATCCACGAGAACATACTTAAAGCGACTACTGATACGTTCACCTAAAATCAGATCTTCAAAAAGTCCGGCGGTATTGGTGAGTAGGTCATCAAAATCCATCACATTGGCGTCTTTTTTGCGTTGGTGATATTGCACCGCGATCTCTTCGATCTTGCTGACGCAATGCAAAAAATTTGGATGCTTGGCTTCAAGCACATCAGAAAAATTCTGCTGCGTATTGCGCGCATACGAGATGACATCCGAAACGACATTCTTTGATGGGAAGCGTTTGTCCTTGGTATCAATCCCTACATCCTTCATCACCGCCTTAATCAAATCTTTTGCGTCGTCAGCATCAAGAATGGTGAAAGAGCGATTATATCCCATCGATTCAGCGTACATGCGCAAAAAGCGCGAACCTACTGAATGAAAGGTCCCTCCCCAAATACCGCGAGCACGATCGCCAAGCACACCTTCAACGCGCTCGGTCATCTCGCGTGCCGCTTTATTGGTAAACGTTAATAGCAAAATCTCATCAGGAGCAACGCCCTTCTCGATCAAATACGCAACGCGATAGGTTAAGGTGCGCGTCTTGCCTGAACCGGCACCCGCTAAAACGAGACATGGCCCATCACCATGCAAAACAACCTCAAGCTGCTCTTGATTGAGCGCCTTTGCATAATCAATGGGGCCCGATTGTGGCTGCACAAATAATGACATAGCGAGACACTATCACAAACGCTAGATCCCCGCCTTGGCACGATTCGCAGCGTGTTCTTCGAGCGTTCTGCCGTAGTAGACCTTGCCGGCCTTATCGGTCAGAAAATAAAAGTAGTCAGTTTTGGTTGGATTCAAAACGGCCTGAATGGAGGCAATACCCGGATTACCAACCGGGCCCGGCGGCAAGCCACGAAGTTTATAGGTGTTATAAAGCGAGCTCGACGCGAGATCTTCAGCCGTTGCCTGCGCGCGATTTGAACCGTGCAGGTATGAGAGCGAGGCATCGGTCTGAAGTGCCATGCCAATACGAAGGCGATTCAAAAAGATACCCGCAACAATAGCACGGTCGGTATTAGCCGTGACTTCGGCTTCAACGATCGACGCGAGAATCACCACGTCATCAAGGGTTTTTAGTGGTGCGCTCTGTGTACCGATGACGGCGTCCTTGGTCTTTTTTTCAAATTCTGCCAATTGTTTTTCGATAAGGGTGTTTGGCAGCTGGTCCTTCCAGACACGATAGGTATCGGGATAAAGGTATCCTTCGAGTGAGCGGTTTTTTGGTAAATCTTTCAGGAACGAATACTTTTCACGCCATGCAGCGGCCATAGGCGCGCGATCAACGGAGGCGCCGATAGAGCTTTTGATATCTGCCGCCGAAACATCACCTTTTTCAACAAGGTAGGTCGTGATTTCATCCACGGTCCAGCCCTCAATAATACGCAGTGACACTTCTTCGCGCTTATTTTGAAGGGCGGCTAAACGAGCGCGCTCTTGTTCTTGTTTTTTTTGATCGTAAACATAATACCCTGCACCAATAAGCAAGAGAATCAATGCAAGCAAGAAAAGTTTACGAATCATATGGCGTGATATTATTTGTTTTTTGTCTGTCGGCGTTCTTTTTTACCGCGATAACGCAAAGCGAACAAGTGGACGGCTAGTGATACTGAGGCTCCAAGCAAAGCCCCAATAAGCACATCGCTCGGATAGTGCACACCCACCATCACGCGACCGATCGAGATCATAAATGCCACGGCAAATACCCACGGCGCAAAACGCGGATAGACCAAGGCTAATGAGCCTGCTAACGCAAACGATGTCGCCGCATGTCCTGATGGCAAACTAAAATCGGTAAGCGGAGCATTGATCAATGGTGTCACCAGATCAGGAAAAGCGCGAAATGGTCTCGTCCGTTCAAACCAATGACTGAAGACATACACGATACTAAATGCCACCAAGGCAGAGGCTGAAGCCTCGTAGCACCCTCTTCTTAATGCGCCGCCGCGATCAGCGGCAAAATACAAAATAAAACCGATAAAAGCATACATCAGCCATTGGGCACAAAAAGCGGCAAAATACACCCCACCAGGCATTGCCATCACGGCCGACTGTAGGGCGATGACGCTTTGCAAATCGATACTCATGTTTTGAGTGTACTTGAGAGAGTCTTGTTTGTCTTCTGTGGATACGCGCAATGCTCTCGCACCGGGCAACTCGCACAAATCGGCTTACCTGCCTTACAAAACTCGCGACCAAATGGCACAAAGGCCCGATTAATCCCGTTCCAGAGCTTTTCGGGGACGGTCTTGCGGAGCTCGCTTTCAACTGTGAGAACATTATTACCTTTTGCCCAACCTAAGCGTTTTGTGATGCGAAAGACATGCGTATCAACCGCGATTGCGGGGATATTATAGGCATAAGACAAAACACAACTCGCCGTTTTACGACCAACGCCAGGCAACTCAATGAGCTCCTCCATGGTACGCGGCACCATGCCGCCGTATTTTGTAAGGAGAATCCGTGAGAGGGCTTTGATCGCTTTGGCTTTTTGACGGTTGAGGCCAATGGTTGAAATCGCTTTTGTGATATCCGCTTCAGAGGCATCCGCAAACGATTGAAGGGTTGGAAATTTTTGTCGGAGTCCGGGATACACTTTCACGACTTGCGCATCGGTGGTGCGTGCAGAGAGGAGGGTGGCGATCAGCGTATCTTCGGCATTACCAAAATCAATCATCGCAGGATTGGTATAGCGCTTCGTAAGCTTTTTCAAAACGGCCGCATAGTCTTTCATGAAAAAAGTATCACTGTTTTACTCGCATTCGTCCAATTAAAAGACCCTGCACCATTTAGTGCAGGGCTATGACCATGCATACCGCTTTACGCGGTAGCGTAGATAGAAGAATACCGAACAGGTGATCAGCGCGAGGCCGGCAGGCATCCAAGTGACCTGCATGGCTTCGAGCGCCGTGTGACGGCCGATGGTGGCGAGGCTCGTGAAGCCAAGTACCGCCATCATACCGATCTGACTCGCGAGCGAGATCCAAGAAGCCGCCGTCGCCCGCACCTCCATAGGCACGGATGACTGAACCGCATGATCGCGCGCTACTTGAAAAAACGCTCGTGACGCTTGCAGTAGAGCGAGCAGGGCCATCCACCCATAGTCAGGCGAACGCACCGCGAAGACCAAGCACCCGCCCGCAATCGTGAGCGACACAACCATCGCAAACGGTGCATGATGCCCGGGTAATTGCCGATAAGCGACTGAACCAAGCATGAGGCCGGCTTGCATAGCGAACCATACCCAGTAGCCGTCCATCGGCCAATGCGACTCACGCAAGGCAAGCGACCACTGATTAGTCACGACCGAGATGAGAGCAAAGACAAAGGACATCCAGCCTAGCCATCGCAATAATGGATACTCAAGTGCCGCGAGCCGACCTTGGTGAAACAGCTCGGCCCAACCTTGATGCGGCCGCGCCGTCGGTTGATCTGGCGACCAGAAAAATGTCACAGCAAGTGCGATGAGCGAGAGGATCGCTGACAAGAAAAAAACGTTGACCTGCCACTGGGCTTTTAACGCCGCTGAGAGCATTGGTGCCAAGATGGCGCCACATTGTGCAGCGAGCGTTGAATCTGCAAAGGCACGTCGTCGCTGCTTAGGTGTCGTCGCTGTCGTCATTTGGCTCATCAGCCACGATTGCCTAGCGCCGCTTTGCATCGCAAAGCTGATCGCCGTTAGCACTACGGCCATGATCACAAAAGATTTGCTCGCGGTTAAACCGTAGAGTGTGATACCGCCGACATAGATGACCTGGCTCCATTGCACGGCTGACTTGCAACCGCGCCTATCGGCATAGATACCCGTAGGCACCTCGATCATGGCGATCAACACATTATAACCCAAGCTCAGCAGGGCGATTTCTGACAGCGAGAACCCGGTCTCGCGCAAAAACGGCACATATTCAACAACGATTGCCGAGATGGCAAGCGAAGTGATAAACGAAAAAACCACGTACTGCCTGATGGCGTTCATCCATCCTCCAAACAAAAGGCGCCGCTACCCTACTATACGAGCGGCTGACCTGTCATGTCTTTTGGTTGCTCGAGTCCTAAGAGTTTGAGGACGGTCGGCGCAATGTCCGCCAACATCCCCACGGGCGGATTCAACGAAAGATCCCCGCCAATGACATCACCGCTTGGTGCACGCAAGCCCTCGAGTGCTTTTGCCACGATCAAGCACGGCACTGGATTGGTTGAATGTTCTTTGTCCATCTCACCGGTAATGAGATTTTTGACTTCTTCGGCATTGCCGTGATCAGCCGTGATCACCATGGCACCATTCACCGCGAGCACCGCGTCAGCAATCATCCCGAGTGCCTTATCAACGGCTTCACAGGCTTTAATTGTCGCTTGATGATTGCCCGTGTGGCCAACCATGTCAGGATTCGCAAAATTCAAAACGATAAAATCAAAACTGCCAGCCGCTAATTCTTTAACCACGCGCTCTGCAATCACAAAGGCCGACATTTCTGGCACCTCGTCATAACTTGAAACACGAGGAGACGGCACAATCACGCGCTCTTCATTGGCAAACGCGTCTTCTTTCATCCCATTTAAGAAAAAGGTGACATGGGCGTATTTTTCTGTTTCAGCAATATGTAATTGCTTCATGCCGGCATCAGCAATAACCTTTGCTAATGACGTCTCAACAAGCTGCGGAGGGAAAGCCACCTCAAGTGGCAATCCTTTTTCATACTCTGTCATGGTGACAAAGGTGAGATTTTTCAAATAGGTACGTTCAAAGCCGGTGAAGGCTGGCAAGACAAAGGCTTTTGCCAATTGACGCGAGCGATCTGGACGAAAGTTAAAGACAATCACCGCATCACCTTCTTGTACCGTTGCTACGGGCTTTTGCTTATTGGTGATAACGACTGGCAAAAACTGTTCATCATAGACTTTTGCCGCATACGAAGCGTCGAGGGCTTCTCTCCATGTTTCTGCGGTTGGGCCTTTGCCTTCGGTCATGGCGCGATAAGCGAGCTCAATGCGCTCCCAGTGATTGTCTCGGTCCATGGCATAAAAACGCCCCGACATCGTAGCGAGCTTGCCTACGCCATATTGCGCAATGGCAGCGTCTAGCGATTCAAAAAATCCGGGCGCTGAGGTGAATTGCGTGTCGCGTCCATCCAAAAACGCATGAATTGCCACATTGGTGATTTTTTCTTGTTGGCAAAAACGCAATAAGGCATGCAAGTGTTCTTGTGATGAATGCACGCCGCCGGCAGAAACCAAACCCATGAGATGCAAGGTGCCGCCGGTAGCATGTACAGCTGCTGCTGCTTTGCGAAAAGCCGCGTTCATCAAAAACTCCCCTGACTCAATCGAGAGATTGATACGTGGTAAACTCTGATAAAAAATACGACCAGCGCCAATGGTGATATGCCCCACCTCAGAATTGCCCATCTCACCCCAAGAGAGACCAACAGCACCACCCGAGCCGTGCACCGTCATCGCAGGATAGCTCTCAACGAGCCGTCGAAATACGGGCATATTGGCATCAGCAATCGCATTACCCTCGGCCGGAGGGGCGACGCCAAAACCGTCTAAAATAGCTAAAACTACGGGTTTTATGACCATGCCGGCATCATACTCCTTTCGAGACGACCTGTCAGCTGAAATGTCTATTATGACATTGACAAAATGGTGAAAATATGGGATAATTGCGAGTCGCTGAGATTATGCGACCTCTCTGGCATGTTGTCAGGAAGTGCTCATTTTAGGCCCGTACTACGGGAGATAAGAGGATACGTGACAAGCAAAGAACAAGAAGGTGCCGAGATCGCTGACCTGCTCATGCAGACCACTGGCAGCGTCAAGAAGCCGACTCTCCCTCTCGAGCAGACGGGCAATAACCCGTCCGACCTGAGCGAGTCGGAAGAGATGGAGGAGGAGGAAGAAGAGGAAGATGAAGAGGCTCTGGCAGCGGTCATGAATGCCACTGCCGGCACCGCTGACAGTACCTCTGCTTCTGCGGCTGCGGTTGCTCCGGCTCGTGCCGTGGCTCCTGCTCGCGCTGCAGCTCCGGCTGCGGCCATCGCCTCGGCTCCTGCGGCTCCCGCTGCGGCTGCCCCGGCTCCGGCTGCGGCTCCCGCTGCGGCTCCGGCTGCTGGCATCAACTATGCCGAGCTGGCCCACCAGATCGACTACAGTCGGATCTACATCGATCCGACCAAGGCTCGGGTCGACACCGAAGCGGTGGCGAAGCACCTCGACATCAGCCGATTGGCTGAGCATGTCGTGAAGCTCATGCCAGCGCCCGCGCCGCCCGTGCTCACGCCTCCGCCCGCCCCCAAAAGGGTTGTGGTGCCGATCAACCCTCAAAAGCCTCCTACTCCCACGGCCGAAACGCCCAAGGAGGAAGAGGAGAAACAGGAGATCAAGCCCGATGCCCCGGCAGAACGCAAGTTCTTCGCCCCGGCTGGGATGAGGCCAGTAAAGCCTCCTCAGGTGAACACCTGGGACGGCGCCAAGGTCGACGCATCCAAGGATGAGAAGACCGAGGTCGACGCGGAGGTCAAAGACCGCGTCGAAGAGCCGGATTCCTGGCTCGCATGGGTGAGCTATGGCCTCCTCGGCCTGCTCCTGCTCGGACTGGTCGTCCTGGGCATGATGGACCATCTGAGCGACCCCGTCGATCAGAACTCCGACCAGTCCGACAACGAGACGACGCTCGTAGCGACGCCCGAAGCGACGCCCATCGCTCCGGCGACCAGCGCCGACAGCGGTCAGTCGACCTGCATCAGGCGGATCGACTTGGCCCGCGCGCCGGCCAGTAGCGCCGCACGGAGGCAGCTCAACTGCGGACAAGACGTCATCTGTGAAGCGGGCATCACCTACGATACCCGCGAGACCACGGATGCCGACGGCAACAAGTGGCTCGACCTGCGAGGACGGCCGAACGCCAGCAACCGCGGCGATCGCATTGGATGCTCGCAGCAATAGCGCTCTCACACTGATGAGCGCAACTCACTGAACAAAGCCCCCGAAGACTTTATGTCGACGGGGGCTTATTCGTTGTCTGTTTTTTTTGTTTGTTTATGGCACGTAGGTGAACGGATAGCCACGCTGGCCACCGCCGCCCGTATTTGCTGCCGGATCAGGGGTTACTGAAATCGTTATCGTGTCTGATTTTGTAACACCACCATCGGTCACACGAGCCGTAATCACCACGCTCGATGTTACCGCTGGGCAGAAAATGAGAATTTTACCATCACCTGCATAGCCTAATTTGCTATCGCTTGTGGCATAATTTGCCATCACGGTCACGTCTTTGACCGAACCGTCACCATAGGTGCCCATGACCTTGATTGGGATAGCCGCACCACAGCCCACGTTTGTTGGACTCGTTGTCGTAATCACGACCGAGACGAGAGCTTTTGGATCCACAACCTTGCCATCCGTCACCGTAATGGTAACAGCCGCTGTGCGTGAGCCCTGCGCATCCACAAAGGTGCCGTTTAAGGCGACGACTCCCGTTACTGATGGGGTAAAGACATTGCTGTTGAAGGCACCATCACCTGAATATCTTGGAGCAAAACGCACCTTCGACGTGATATCGTCTACTCCCCCGTCTGCGCGCACACCGAAGGCACGAACTGTTGTGCGACCGCCTATAGCAAGCGTTGATGGGGACGGTACAAGCTCAAGGCGCTGATACACGCGCGTTGTTGCTGTTGGTTGTGTTGGCTTTGTGTCTTTTGGTGGTTTAATTACCGGAGGTTTTGAACCAGGGATACCCGGGATTTCAGGAATCTCTACCGTGCTTGTTACTGTTGGCGTTTCTTCAACGGCAGGTTCCGTAATACTTGCCGTTTTTAAATCAAACCAACGCTCAAGACGACGTCGCAAAGCAAGAGATTTTGTAGCGAGTTTTTCTTTTTCTTCTTTTTTCAATTTTTTTGCTGCGTCATCAATAGTATCTACACGTGACAAGAGACTTGCGATCGTGATTGAAGCATCGCGACGATCGTCGGACATATAAAGCAACTCATCAATATCTTCATCAACTTCGAGCGCTTCACGATAAAGACGGTCGAGATCAACAGCGGCCATCGATTTGCGGCCTTCGCGCATTTGCTTCATGAGTCCGCGTGAAGGAGTGCGAACGCCGAAGGCTTTCGGTCCGTCCAAATCGGTACGGCGCATGAAGCTTTGCATCGCATTCAATTCGCGTTGCACGCGCTTTGACTGGTTGCCGGATTTTTCAGCACGATCTTGCATCAAGGCTAATGCCTTCTCAGCCTGATCAGGGTCGGCCACTGACAATGCCATTGCACGTCGTGCATACGATGAAGATAAATCTTGGCGCTTACCACCTGCTGTCGCTAAACGCATGCGCTCACCAATACGCACCAAGCTTTTTGGCGCTTTGCGAATACGATCAGAGCGCTTTGTCTCACGCTTCATGATCCAGTCGGCATAACGTTGGTCAAAGCGATAGTCTTTTGCCTGCTGATTTAAGCGCCAATCATCTTGTTCGGATGATTCAAGTGTTTCGGATTTGCCACCATCACCGACAAACGCTTTTTGTAAGTCGGCAACCATGGTTTCGTTCTGGCCACCGCGTGAATACGAGACAACGGATTCATCAACCACGATCATGGCATCATCTCCTTCTAACGCAACGCCATACGTCGTGCCGCGCACGGTAGCAACGACGTCGCCTGCTTTGACTTGCATTGGTTTATCGAGGTCTAAAACTTTAACCATGCGGCTCCAGATGCGACCGGCAGTGAGTTTGAGCGTGATCGCTGATGTTTCATCTGAGGCAAAATCTGGGGCGCTCTCGATGAGAATTTCTGAACCGTCCTCTAAACGCGAGACACCTTGGTCACCCCAAACCACCTCAATGACAGCGCCCTTGGCGGCACGCACGGTGTCACCGACAGCAACAATCGTTGTCGTGCCATTTACGGTTTGAAAGGCGTCAGCCTGAGCTTTTTTGAGTTCAGCCGAACCTTCGATCACTTCAATGTGCGCTGATAATGGCGCGACTTCGTCTATTTTACCAAGACTCCAGGCATAGCCAAAAATACCCACCAAGAGCAGCAATACAATGGCTGCAACAGAAATAATCAGAGGCTTTTTCATAATTGGCAAAAGCATAGCACCGACAGGCTTTCTCCGCCATCGTTGCACTCGGCACCTCTTTCACTTCGTGAAAAAGGGTAAATGGATTTTAAAAAATAATTTATGCAAACTCCTTATCTCCCTGTCCACGAAGTGGAAAGGGACACCCCAGCAAAGCGAAGGGAGGGTAAAGCTCAGTGCTTGTGCGCGTGATGAGGATCGGGCTTTTCGGCGTCTTCGTTGGACATGAACCAAGCAGCCAGAAGTGCCGTGATTGGTACGGTAAAAATCAAACCGATCGTACCAGCAAGTGAGCGGATGATTTCATCAACAACCGAGTCGAAGTTTACAAATTTGAGCCATGAACCGCCAAATTGTTTATAAAGCAACAATGTCGAAAGAGATGAACCGACATAGGCGTAAACGAGCGTATTGGCGAGCGCGCTCATATGATCTTTACCAACGACCATACCAGACGTGAAGAGCTGGCGTTTTGTCGCGCGTGGATTATGGCGCTTCACTTCGCTCACACCTGAAACAATAGACACAGCGACATCTTCAACCACACCGGCCGAAGCAATGATGATACCAGCAAACATGAGTCCGCGCGGATTCAGCATCGGATTTTTATTGAA
>JAMIEW010000075.1:0-4384 GCA_035906575.1 bacterium | reverse complement strand
GCCCAAAATCCGCCTTTTGGGTAGGATCGCCACATTCACTTTCTTATGACCTTGTCCGAAATCCGCCAAAAATACCTTGAGTTTTTCAAGCAAAAAGACCACACCATCATCCCTTCGGCCTCGATTGTGCCTGAGAATGACCCGACAGTCTTATTTACCACGGCCGGCATGCAGCCGCTCGTGCCGTATTTGCTTGGTACGCCGCATCCATCGGGCAAGCGTTTAGCAGACTCACAAAAAGTCTTACGCACCGATGATATCGAAGAAGTGGGTGACAATCGTCACCTCACCATGTTTGAGATGTTGGGTAATTGGTCGCTCGGCGATTATTTCAAAAAAGAATCCATTGAGTACTCGTTTGAATTTCTTACCTCAGAAAAAGGGTTAGGGTTGGACGCGAAGCGTATCTACGTCACGGTCTTCGAAGGTGATGCAGATGCTCCTCGCGATGAAGAGTCGATTGCGATTTGGCAGGGCGCTTTTGCGGCTGCTGGCGTCACGGCTGACATCAGTATTTCAAACCAAGATGAACCAACGAAAACCGAAAACGGCGCTCGCATCTACGCGTATCCAAAAAAGAAAAACTGGTGGGGTCCAGCCGGCTTAACCGGTCCTTGCGGTCCAGATACCGAAATCTTCTACGACACGGGCTTGCCTCACGTTGAAGGATTCGACACCGTCTGTAACCCAAACTGCGATTGCGGACGCTTTATCGAGATCTGGAACAACGTCTTCATGCAGTACAACAAAACCGCTGAAGGCACTTTTGAGCCGCTTGCACAAAAGAACGTTGATACCGGCATGGGTCTCGAACGTATCACCGCGGTCACGCAAGGTGTACCAACAGTATTTGATATCGAAGTCTTTCAAGAGATCTTCGCGCTCTTGAATTCGTTGTCAGGCAAAACTTACGCTGAAGCCGAGCGATCCTTCCGCATCATTGCTGATCATATTCGCGCCGCGACATTCATCATCGGTGATCAACACGGCGTCGCGCCATCAAATGTTGGCCAAGGCTATATCGTGCGTCGTTTGCTTCGTCGCGCGATTCGCGAAGGTAAGCGTATCGGTATCAATACGACTTTCACCGTTAAAATCGCTGAAGTCATTATTAAGCTTTTCGGTGACCACTATACTGAGCTTGTCACCAATCGCGACCGCATCATCAGTGAACTTACCAAAGAAGAAGAAAAATTCGGTCACACCATCGAGAACGGCATGAAAGAACTCGAGAAGATGATGGCAAAAGGCGAAGTTTCAGGTGAGCAGGCCTTCTTGCTTTATCAGTCATTCGGTTTCCCAATTGAGCTCACCGAAGAACTACTTCGTGAAAACGGCAAACAAGTTGATAAAGACGCGTTCGCTGGGGAGTTTAAAAAGCACCAAGATCTTTCACGTACGGCATCAGCAGGCGCCTTCAAGGGCGGTCTTGCTGATAACAGTGCCGAGGTAACACGCTTACACACGGCAACGCACTTATTGCATAAGGCGCTTAAAGTCGTGCTTGGTGATCACGTCGAACAAAAGGGTTCAAATATCACCGCCGAACGTTTACGCTTCGACTTCTCACATCCTCAAAAGATGACGGACGAAGAAAAGCAACGTGTAGAAGAGATGGTCAACGACGCCATCAATCGTGATTTACCTGTAACGTCGGCCACTCACACGACAGACGAAGCGAGAGATATGGGAGCGCTCGGCTACTTTGAAGATAAGTATGCACAGCTTGGCGGCAATATCACGGTCTATACGGTAGGGGATTATTCGAAAGAAATTTGCGGAGGTCCGCACGTCACTCATACTGGGGAGCTTGGATCCTTCAAGATTCAAAAAGAAGAAGCTGTTTCAGCTGGGGTGCGCCGTATCAAGGCCACGGTCACCGGTCCAAAATAACAGAAACACCCCGACACAATGTCGGGGTGTTTCTTCATTGAAGTAAAAGCGGTATAATCTGGTCATCTATGACGAAGTTCTTTCGCCCCACTTTTTTTGTGGTTTTTGCAATCGTGATAGGGGCGTTTATCTTTTCACCATCAGCTCAGGCAGCAACGAGCACGGTTTGTGCAAGCGGCTGTGATTTTACGTCGCTTGAAGACGCTATTACCGCTGATGTCCCAGGGCAAGATACCTTGGTACTCGCTAATGGTTATGACGCTGCAGCAGAAACGGTCTATCTTTATCTACCAGAAGAGACACTTTTGACTTGTGATCCTGGCGTTGTCTTTGGGGTGGGCGGGTCGACGCACTATGTTTATTCAAATAATAATGTCATTGTTCAAGACTGTACATTTGAAGAGGCCCGATTTATTGCAGATAACCTTAGTAATAACGTTTGGCGTAATAACGTTTGGACAGACTCTAGCTCTATCTCTTCAATAAATTCAGACGGACTCACCATAAGTGGCAACCAAGGTACGCTCAATGTCTATCTTCAAGATGCTGATAATATCGTCATTCGTGATAACGAAATTGATTCTTACTATGGCAGTCTCCTTATCCGCACGAGCTCAGACATCACCGTTAACAATAATATCTTTACGAATAATGAGCCGACATATATTTCTTCTTCCTGGGCGAGTTTTAACGAGGTAACAAACCTTGAATTTACTAGCAACACCCTTAGATCGGTACCGATTACCGGCAGCCACTTCATGATGCACGTGAGCGGGATAGGGGATATCATCATAAGAGAAAACCTCTTTCTCTATCCTGAAGACATCTCAGTGATTAATGGAGGTATAAAGGGATTGGCTCTATCGAATCTCTACCCTCAAAATGATGATGTGCATTTTGTAATTGAAAATAATAACTTTATTTCTCACCAGCCTGTCGCGCCTAATGCGCTCACCTACGCTTGCGCAGAGATAGGTTATGGCGGCAACCCAGGAGACACCGGTCACATGTTTGTTCAATACAACTATAATCTCTGCTCATTAGTTGGCGCGCAAGACAGTAGCGTAGCTGCTGGTATTGGTTTGCGTACAGATAGCAGCCTCGTGAATAATCTTACGCTCACTGACGAGTACAAGGGTTTTTTTGGCATGCAATATCCAGTGGCGGATTATGATAATACGAACTACGTGTATCTCCCAAGCGCTACGTTGCTCAACGCAAATACACAGTATCGCAAGCCTGTTTTTCGTGACGAAAATATCGATATATCCGATGATTATGAGTTAGTACCTATGAGCACCTATCTCGATGTGAATGGTACGCGAGACGTCGGTGTTTTTGCTGGTGGACCACGCATCGCTTCATACACGATCGATGATGATTGCGTCGTGGACTATGCGACGTGTCATTCACAGAATATCGGCGTAATAGATCATGTGATGGTAGACGGAGATACCGTGACGGTAGCCGCCGGCACCTATCCGGGGCTTTCATTAACGAACTCTGTTTCAAATCTCACCGTTCAAGGCGCAGGTCCGACAACCATCCTTGATGGTAGCTTAAATTTTCAAAGCGCCATGTCGCTCACGAATATTTTGGACTCTTCTTTTTCTGGTCTAAGCTTGGTGAATTCGACCGAAACGCCGCCCGTCGTTCTATCTAATACGACGATGACGTTGGCCATCCTCTCTTTTGGCGGCAATGACTATGACGATTTTGGCGGCGTCTTACTCTTTGAGGACCTCTCAATGAATACCAGCGGTATCGCCGCGGATGGTGACCCCGTAAACGTAGATGGCGTAACAAATATCAACGCGTTCTTGTTTGATCTTGGTGCTGTATACTATACAATTCTTGCTCCAGAAAATATTGCTGACTCGATTCTCGAGATGCAAACCTTCTTAGGCTTCGCCCCAACGCATTTTATCGAAGACTTCTTTATCGCGAATGGTGATGGCACCTATGCCTACAGCTCAACCAATCTCGACAATCAAGGCATCACGCTCGCGGCCGGCATGACCAACCCACCAACGCTTGTAGGCAGCATTAGTAATATCTACAGCTATAACGCAGCCGGTCTCAAGCTCGATAATGCTAATAACAATACCTTCGAGAATCTCTTTATTGGTAATAATGATGTCGGTGTTTTGTATGTAAATGGTGCAACGGGCAATGTGATTGAAGGTACGATTTTTGATACGAATACTGTTCAAGATATTGTCAGCAATACGGCGAGTGGCATCAATGATCTCATTAATACACTCTTCACTCGTACCATGTCCGTCATTGATGATGGTACCGTACGCGTCTTCTACGACGCATCTGTACGCGTGGTTGACCCATTACTCACGCCTCTTGAGGGTGTAGGCGTACAGTTCTTGTCCAACAATGGCCTCACCAATATCAACGCGACAACAAATAATCTTGGGCTCACGCCAGAAGTTGAGACCTTAGCTTATCTCATGACGCCGAGCTCTATCGCACTCACGAG
>JAMIEW010000074.1:0-4509 GCA_035906575.1 bacterium | reverse complement strand
GTGTCCGACCACCACGTTCTGCGTGGTGATGAGAGTCTCTCCATGGTAGACGCGGAGTTCACGAGCCATCCCAAGGGGGTAAGGCCCGCCGCTGACACTCAGCGTGACGCCCGTCAGATGGGAAGGGCGGTTCTCTTCGTGTCTGCCCCAGAATGTGTATGAAGCAATCTGGGATTCCCCGCGATCGACGAGCTGTCCAGGAGCTGTCGACAGCTGGGCTCTGACGTCGCTCACCATGACGGTGCGTTCTGCGCCGCGTAGCACGGTCTCATTGGCACCGAGAACGACTCGTGCGGGCGAGTTGTCCGAATGAGTCACGTTGACCTCCGCCAGGTCGAGGCGAAAGTATCCCATGCTGTAACGGAGGTCGATCGATGGCCTGATCGCTGCAATGATGCAGATGTTCCCTCCGCGGATAAGCGGAAGTCGACCCAGGTCGAACTCCCATTGATCGGTGACTTCACCGAAGCTGCTTGGGGTAAGCAGCGAGGCGACGATTTCGCTGTTGATCGACACGTAGAGTGCCGAGACAGACTCTGCGACATACTTTGACGTGTTTACCTTCAGGGTGCGTATATCAAGCGCCTCGTCGGTAAAGAAGTTGGGTCCGTAGCACTCGACCGTTTGCCGGCTATTGGTGGTCAGGACCTCGCGAGAGTTGCCAGTCCAGTCGCAGAGCGCATCTTGGCTCACGACGATCTCAGCACCCTGACGTTCGGTGATCGTGTGCGTGCACCCTTCGGCGCCACACGTGTCCACCGACGACGGATCTCCGTCATCGCAGTCCAAGTCGTCGAAACAACTCGGCACGTCAATGTATGTCTGGTAGTGGCAGGTGCCGTCGCCGGCCTCCGTATCACACCAGGCATACGTGTTGCTATCATAGACAGCGTCGCAGTCCTCATCGGACTGACAGCCAGTGTCTTGGTGGACGTAGACGTCCACCCGACCCTCCTGGCAGCCTGTGAAGACGAACGCGGTGCAAAGCACCAAAACGATTTTACTGAAAAAGGACATCGTAACCTGAACTTTCTGCCGTGAAACGGCATAAAACACTGCTGGGTAGAGAGCAGCACGCTCCTGTAGCCAGCACTTCATCCTACCATAAAATAGCTATTTTGTCAACTGTATTATTGTCAAAATAAATGGCTAAGATAAAGCAAAAATACCCGTATTACGCGGGTATTTTTGAGTATTCGCCTCTCAAACCTCTCCCTACCTCTCCGTGTGAACGAAGAGGTACACCTCAATCTGATTCAGAACTTGAAGTGTCACCCTTCGCTACGCGGAGGGAAAGGGAGGTTCGAGAGGCGATTTAGCCTAGCTTCTACTCTCTGCCGCGTACTGTTTGGTCACAAAGGTTTTAATCCCTTCAATAACCGCCTCGGTTTCACTTGATTCAAGCGTTCGTTCGGTAGATCCGATCGTAACGCGGATGGCGACGGACTTTTTGCCGGGAGCAATCCCCTTGCCTTTATAGGTGTCGAACCATTCGGCTTGGCGAATGAGTGGGTTGAGTTTCTTGATCGCGTCCAAAATGCCGGCAACTTCGTTTGAGCTATCCATCACAAAGGCGAGATCGCGTTTGATTTCAGGAAAGGTGTTGATGGCTTGATAGTCGTCATGAGCGCGCATGAGATGTGAGAGCTCTTTAACGCTGATGTCTGCCAAGGCAACACGCTCGTCAAATTTATAGCGCTCACGCAATTCAGGATGAAGTTCGCCAATTGTGGCGACGAGATGTTCACCGACGAATCCTTGAGCCGAACGACCAGGATGCCAGAAAGGATCATTCTCATGTTTCTTCCATACGACATTGGTGATGCCGAGTTCTTGCAAGAGATATTCGGCCGAGCCTTTGGCTTTTTTCCATGCTTGATCTTTGCTCATGATACCGATGGAGAGCTGCATGGTTTCTTCTGGTAAATCATTCCATGTGCCTGTCTCGCTGGTATTGAGGTAGGTATGTGCCATTTCAAAGAACGAAAGTTCTTTGCGGCGTTCTTGGTTTTCAGCGATCGTCTCTAGCATCGATGGCAAGAGCGTTGTGCGCATGAATTCAAAATCCGTTGTTAAAGGGTTATCAATCTTCAACATCTTGTCTGGGCTAAAGCCGGCTTTCTTCATCATGTCGCCTGACACGAATGAATAGGTAAACGCTTCGGTGAGCCCGGCGCCTTTCAAGATTGTGCGAGCTTCGCGTTCAGCGATTTGTTGCTTGGTTAAACGACGATTCGAGATGCCGGCTGGGAACACGGCAGGCAAATGTGCATAACCACGCAAACGCGCAATCTCTTCGATGAAATCACGTCCGGATTCAATGTCATGATCACGCCACCATGGGACTTCAGCGGTGAGAACGCCTTTTTTAATTGATGCATCAAAACCTAAGCGCTTCAGCGAGTCGGTCATTTCTTTTTCTTCAATCGGCAAACCGATAAGTGCCGTCACTTGTTCGGTTTTTACCGAGAATTCTTTTGGTTGGTATTTATGTGCGAGCTTATCAACGATCTCGGTCGAGACGATACCGCCAGCAAGTTCTTTGCATATCTCAATCGCACGAGCGAGCGCGTATTCAGGAGCTTGCGTCGAAAGACCTTTTTCAAAAAGCTTTTGCGAGTCGCTATACACATTCAATTTACGTGCACTGCGGCGCGTGAAAACCGGGTCAAAGGTGGCAGCTTCAAAAATCACACTCGTCGTGTCCGTGGTGATAGCCGAATGCTCACCACCCATGATGCCAGCGATGCAGTGTGGTTTTTCATCGTCCGCGATGACGAGGTTAGCTTCGCTTAATTCATAGGTGACACCATCGAGAGCCGCCATCTTCTCGCCTGCTTTGGCTTTGCGAACGTGAAGCGTGTGGCCTACGAGTTTTGCGGCATCAAACGCATGCATCGGTTGGCCGAGTTCAAGACGAATCAAATTCGTAATATCAACAACATTATTATGTGGACGTACGCCGGCGCCAAGCAGAAGACGCTTAATCCACCATGGGGAGTTCGTGACCTTCACGCCGTCCATGCGCACCGCCATATAACGCGGAGCAAGATCTTTTTCTTCAACCTTCACCTCAAGTTTTTCACAAACTTTGATTTTTGTTGGGAGTTTTGGCACTTTCCAAGTGAAGTCCGCGCCCAAAATGGCAGCGGATTCACGAGCCATGCCGACCATTCCCATTGCATCAGGGCGATTGGTGGTGACTTCGATGTCCATCACGGTGTCATCGCTTAAGCCGAGTGCATCAGCAAGTGGCGTACCAAGACCGACCTTCAATTCAGGAATCTCTTTACCCAAATCTAAAATCTCACCATCAAGACCAGGGAATGCTTCGAACAAACCAATTTCATTCGATGCACAAATCATACCTTCACTCTTCACGCCGCGGATTTCTGCGGGCTGCAAGATGATCGGCTCCCCTTCTCCGTGCCATTTGACGCTCGCGCCAACTAACGCCACAGCCACATGCTGGCCTTCGGCGATATTGGTACCACCGCAAACAATAGTAAGTTCGCGTCCACCAATATCAACAATTGGCAAACGTAGCTTTTGCGCAGACGGATGCGCTTCGATGCGCAAGATTTTACCTACGACAATATTCTCAAGATCTTTACCTTGAGGGATAAGTTGCTCGACGCCAGGACCAGAAAGCGAAACACGTTCGGCAAATTCTTCAGCCGTCGTTTTGCCAAGGTCAACGTATTCACGCAACCAGCGATAAGAAGTGAGGAGGTTCATACTAGAATTGTTCCAAGAAACGAATGTCGTTTTTGTAGAGGGTGCGGATGTCGTCGAGGTTTAGGCCTTCTTTCATCATATAGGTGCGCTCAATACCCCAACCAAAGGCGAGACCCGAGTATTCGTCAGGATCAATACCTGCAGCCTTCAAAACATTTGGATGCAGCATGCCGGCGCCGCCGAGTTCGAGCCAACCGTGTTTACAAATACGACATTTACTTTCGTCTTTGAGTTTGCCGGTCCCGTTACAAACAGCGCAGGAGATATCAATTTCAAATGACGGTTCGGTAAATCTAAAGTGATATGGGCGATAACGCGTCTTGCGCTCAGGGCCAAAGAATTCGTGAATGAAGTAGTCAAAGAGACCGCGCAAGTGCGTGATCGAGACATTCTTGTCCACAAAAACACCATCAAATTGGTGAAACATCGACAAATGACGGACGCTGCTTTGGCGACGATACGTTTTAGCGATGTTGATGGCACGAATCGGTAATTGCTTTTCATTCAAAATGCGCGCGGTGCCACTGGTGGCATGCGGGGTCAAAAGCATTTTGCCAAATTGTGGATGCACGGGCGCATCCATAAAAAAGGTCTCCCATTCATCGCGAGCAGGGTGATCTTTTGGCATGTTCAAACGTTCGAACGCAAAATCATCCCATTCAACTTCTGGGTAGCGCACGCGGGTGAAGCCGGCTTTGGCAAAGATCTGCTCGATTTCATCCATGGCTTGGTTCATGACGTGAATGTGGCCCTGTGCCGGCATGATGCCTG
>JAMIEW010000073.1:0-19124 GCA_035906575.1 bacterium | reverse complement strand
GGTGTTTTCACATGCCGTTATCGCGATCGACGCGCAACGCAAAATGATTTTGCCATATTTGATTGTCTCGATTATTGCCGTTATCTCCTACCTCACCCTCATCCCCATCTACGGTATTTGGGCAGCCGCTTGGCTTACCGTGCTTTTTGAAATTCTCATCACCATCGCGAATATCGTTGTCACTCACCGTGCTGAACCGGTTATCTACCGTCCAAAAACCACCATCTTAGCCTTCATCTCTTGCATTCCAATGACCGCCGTTATTCTGATGACACGCGGATTCTGGATCGGGATTCCGGTTATTGCGGGTGCGGCAACCTATCTCGTGACCGCGTTAAGTCTTGGCGCGATTCCAAAAGAATTACTGAAAGATTTACGCAACAAAAACACGGTACTTACGCCATAACAAAGACCCCTCCCGAGTGGCGGGAGGGGCGAACTTCGTCCGTCAGTATTCACTTTTATTGAGGGTGATAGATCCCCGCATGCATGACACGGCCAGCCGGTACCTTGTACCCCGGCAGAAGGATGACGCCAGGCTTCAGTACAGCATTCGCACCGATAACACATCCATCGCCAACGATGGGACCCATCTTGCGCCGCCCTGTTGAGATCGGGTCGTCGAAGATGGTCTTGCCGGGCAATTGAGTTAAAACCTCGCGTTCATGCTGCGGGTCATCTTCACAGCGACTCGTTAGCCGTGCGCCGGCACAGACCCAGACGTTGCTGCCAATGATAGCATCTTTGACGGTCGCCCCTTCTTCGATCTGGGTCTTTTGCCCAAGAATCGAACGAGTGACCTGCGCCGCTGTATTGATGAACGCGGAGTCATCAATAAGCGAAGGTCCGATGATCTTCGCCGAAACGCGAATCGTCACCCCTCTACCAAACCAGATTGGACCAAAGAGCGTCGAAGCCGAGTCCCAGTTACGCTCAGCACCGCCATAAAAGAGCAGGCTACCGATATTCGTCAAAACCGGGTGGCTCACCATATCTTTCTGTGGCTTTGTGTGGACGGCATACTCCATCGCCTCTTTCAGCTCATCGAGCTCTCTGAGGCTATTGAAAAGCGCCTTCATCTCTCCCGTGGGCACATTGCTCCCATCCTGAAAGATAAAAGGATGCCTCGTGACCGGCAGATCAGCCGGCAAAAAGTGGCGAACCACTGCGGTGTTCAGACTGAACAACTCTCCATTCGTCGGCACAGAAGCCATAGAACCATCTGCCGTCGTCATCGTACTTCTCCTGAAAAAGAGCTAATCAGAGGCATCCTAGCAAGAAATACTGAGAAGGCAAGCAATACAAAAACACCCGCTTTCGCGAGTGTTTTTATGTGGTCCGGCAACGGGCTACTCTCCCAGGACCGGGTTGGGTCCAAGTACCATCGCTGCTCAAGAGCTTAACTTCCGTGTTCGAAATGGGAACGGGTGTGACCTCTTGGCTTGAGCCACCGGCATTTAAGGGCAAGAATGTCCTCAAATGTCGGTCGCCCAAACATTGCTGGGGCCGAAAGAATATTGAAAAATGCAGTTAGAATTGACGATCGAATCGCTTAAGCTCATCAGATCTTGATGAGATTCAGCTGTTATATGTGCAAGGCAGTCCCATTGCATGTATGTATGTTTTGTATCGCACTGGTATTTTTTTGACGTGTTTAATCACGATAATTGCACGCCATCCTAGCCGGATGGTCGAAGCATTGGACGATTAGTATTGCTCTGCTGAAGGTATTGCTACCCTTACACATGCAACCTATCAACCTACTAGTCTCGTAGGGTCCTAAATGAATGTTAATCTTGGGAACAGTTTCACGCTTAGATGCTTTCAGCGTTTATCTGCGCCGAACGTAGCTACCCGGCGGTGCCCTTGGTAGGACAGCCGGCGCACTAGAGGTTCGTTGATCTCGGTCCTCTCGTACTAGAGACCAGCTCCCTCAACATTCCACGCGCACAGTAGACAGGAGACCGAACTGTCTCACGACGTTCTGAACCCAGCTCGCGTACCGCTTTAATAGGCGAACAGCCTAACCCTTGGGACCTTCTCCAGCCCCAGGATGCGATGAGCCGACATCGAGGTGCCAAACCAGGTCGTCGATGTGGACTCTTGGACCTGATCAGCCTGTTATCCCCGGAGTAGCTTTTATCCGTTGAGCTTCCGCCGTCCGATATCGTACGGTCGGATCACTATATCCTACTTTCGTATCTGCTCGGCTTGTTGGCCTTGCAGTTAAGCTAGCTTGTCCTATTGCAGGATCAGCGCGATTTCCATCCGCGCCTAGCTAACCTTTGTGAACGCCTCCGTTACATTTTGGGAGGCAACCGCCCCAGTTAAACTACCCATCAGATACTGTTTCACAAACCAGATTCATGGTTCGTGATGAGAATAATGTCGAGGCAAGGGTGGTGTCTCATTGGTGCTTACGCTCCCACCTACACTGAACATGCCAAGCCATTACCCAATATCAAATTGTAGTAAAGCTTCACGGGGTCTTTTCGTCTGACTGCGCATACAGGGCATCTTCACCCCACTTGCAATTTCGCCGAGTCCCACGTTGAGACAGTCGCAAACTCGTTATGCCATTCGTGCGGGACGGAACTCACCCGTCAAGGAATTTCGCTACCTTAGGACGATTATAGTTATCGCCGGCGTTCATCAGCGCTTCAGCTCAAGGCTGCCGGGTTACCCCATGACCTCTCCCTTTAACGTTCTGACACTGGCCAGGCATCACTTCCTATACTTCATCTTGCGATTTAGCAGGAAGCTGTGTTTTTGGTAAACAGTCGGTTTGCGTCTTTAGCTGCGCCCCATCTTGCGATGGGGAGACCTTATCCCTAAGTTACGGTCGCTGTATTGCCGAGTTCCTAAACGCGGGTTCTCTCGTTCATCTGAGCACACTCATGCCCACCCACCTGTGTCGGTTTGCGGTACGGTTTCTATAGACTTAGCCCTAGAAGATTTTCTTGGCACCCCAGTCCCACCCCTTGCTTATCTTTCGATAAGCTTGCGATGATCACGAGGCTAATGCCTGACGGATTTGCCTATCAGGCACCCCTTGACCCCCAAAGATTCATTCCGAGAATCTCGAGTAGTTGAAGGATGCGTCTCTCCATTGGAAATCTATAGAAGTGCAGGAATATTAACCTGCTGTCCATCGATTACGCCTTTCGGCCTCACCTTAGGACCGACTAACCCAGGGGCGATTCGCGTTGCCCTGGAAACCTTGGGTTTACGATGTGGAGGATTCTCACCTCCATTTATGCTACTTATGCCAACATTCTCACTTCTGTACGCTCCACGATGGCTCGCGCCTTTCGCTTCAGTGCTGAACAGAATGCTCCTTTACCAAAGCAAATGTCCGAGGACAAATGCAGTTCGTATCTTCGGTATAATGCTTAGCCCCGATAAGTTTTCGGCGCCGGACAGCTTGACCAGTGAGCTGTTACGCTTTCTTTAAAGGATGGCTGCTTCTAAGCCAACCTCCTGGTTGTATAAGCCGTCCGACCACCTTTCACACTTAGCATTAATTTAGGGACCTTAGATTACGATCAGGGCTGTTTCCCTCTTGTCCGATGGAGCTTAGCCCCCATGGACTGACTGGTGGGAACACAAAGTGGTATTCGGAGTTTGGTTGAAGTACGTAAGCTTGCGCCCCGGACCTCATTCAGTGCTCTACCCCCACTTTGCTATTAACCACCGCTAGGCCAAAACCTATTTCAAGGAGAACCAGCTATTACCCAGCTCGATTGGAATTTCACCGCTATCCACAACTCATCTCCGAGTGTTGCACGGCTCGTGAGTTCGGTCCTCCATCCCGATTTCTCGGGACTTCAACCTGGTCATGGATAGATCGCCGGGTTTCGGGTTGTGTATGTGCCACCAACGCCCTATTCAGGCTCGCTTTCACTGTGACTTCATCCCCGCAGGGACTTAATCAAGCGACACACAGCACACTCGTTGGCTCATTCTTCAATAGGAACGGTGTGACGGACTTGCGCCCGCTCCACCTCCTTGTAAGCATACGGTTTCAGATACTATTTCATCGCCCTCCCGGGCTGCTTTTCAACGTTCCATCACTGTACTGGTTCACTATCGGTCAGGAAGAGTATTTAGCCTTGCCACATCGTCGTGGCTGCTTCCTACGAGGTTTCTCGGGCCTCGTAGTACTTTGGATCTTCACTCGCCTAGCGCTATATATTTCATCTACCGGGCTATCACCGTCTTTGGCCGAATTTTCCAATTCGTTCGACTATATATCTCGTCTTAAACGTGATTCCCTTGGGGGAAATCGTAGTAAGTCCCAACAACACCTATATAACGACAGCCCAAGCTCGCTATCCTGTCTGCGGCTTACTTGCGTAAACTCAGTTCAAAATTTAGTTATTATAGGTTTAGGCTTGTCCCGTTTCGCTCGCCACTACTCAGGGAATCCTTCGGACTTTTTGTCACGCCACGACCATTGCTGATCATGAGTGACAAAAAGTCCGAGTATGTTTGTCTCTTTTCCTCTAGGTACTGAGATGTTTCACTTCCCTAGGTGCCTTCCTCACACCCTATGTATTCAGGCGTGGGTGATTGCGGTTTACGCAATCGGGTTTCCCCATTCAGACATTTCCGGATCACAGGTTGTTTGCCACCTCCCCGAAACTTTTCGCAGGCTACCACGTCTTTCATCAGCTCTTCTCTGCCAAGTCATCCACCGTATGCCCTTACGTGCTTCGTCCATCCGGTTATCCGAGTTGAAGACTCGGTACACAATCTCTCTTGCCGTGAGGCTTGAGATACGTCCAGAGGTGCACAATTATCTTTCAGATTAAACGATCAAATTTTACTCGTTGCGATATAAATTACAAGTGCAATGTTATGCCTTGCACATAAAACAGTTGAATGTTCTACGTACAATACTAACTAGATATCAATTTTTCTGGAGAAAAAATGATTCTGTATGCATTTTTCAATATTCTGTTGTCAAAATTGCACTTGGTCGAGAATTGCTTCTGGCGGCCAAGGAAAGGAGTCTGAAGTTCAGGCTACTTTCTCTGGTCGTCGTACCGCGAACCTTGAGGGGATAAAAAAGAGCTTGGCGGGGTGCCAAGCTCGGTCTCATAGAGATCCGTGGTCTTGGCTATCCGTGGCCTTGTTTGGCCGAGAGAGTTTGAGCGCCGTTTGGCGTTCGTGACTGTGGTTCTCCAGAGGTCCCTTTCGCCAATCAGCCGGGGCTGAATTCGTGGGACGTGGTCAATTGAATGTGGCGGTAATTTACAGAGTTCAGGAGACATTGTCAAGAGAGGGTAAATCGGCAAAACTCCTATTATGAAACCCTCCTTCCAAATACGTGCCATTGGTACCCTCCAGGAGCCCTGGCAAGAGGCTGCCGAGGCGCAATATCTCAAGCGTTTGCAAGCCTTTTCAACACCTACGCTCTTTGAAGGCAAAGAGGGCCATTCGGGGTCGGCTAAACCCGATCTGACCCGCACGAAAGAAAACGAAGCGACCGAGCTTTTGAAACTTATCCCCAACAACAGTTTCGTGGTTTGTTTGGACGAGCACGCCAAGACCCTTGATAGCACTATGTTTTCTAAAGCGATCGAAAAATGGTCAGAGTCTGGCGCCCGCCCAATCACCTTCTTGATTGGCGGATCCTGGGGCCTCGCCGAACGCGTCAAACAACGCGCGGATATCTCACTCTCACTTTCACCGATGACCATGCCGCACGCACTCGCACGCATCGTTTTACTCGAACAACTTTATCGCGCGCTTACGATATTGAAGGGCAAGGAGTATCATAAGTAGCGATTATGACGCCCTCCGAACAACGCATCAAAGCCGCCTGGAAACATTTTCAAGATAGGCTCGCATCGATAAAGAAGAAAGCTGTTCAAGAAGCTGGCCAGAACGAGCAGAGCGAGGCATCAAAGAAACTCGACCAATTACGCAAAAAACTATGACCATGCCAAACCCATTTCTCGCACACATACAGCAACGAGAAAAACACGAGCAGCACGCTGAGCAAATAAAGCTCGCCTGGATCACTTTTTGTGAAAAACTCGAGAGCATAAAACGCAAGGCCGAAGACCATAAGAAAAACGTATGAACCTAGAAACAACAAACCATCGCGAACAAGGGATCGCTTCAATTGAGGTGAATAAACACGAGAGGAGTCCACAAGAACTCTCACAAGAAGTCTTATCGCAAGCAGAAAAAGCTATCGAGCAACAATCGAGTGAATTAAAAGATCTCGTTGGCGAGGATATTTTTAATCAGGATTTTGTTGGTGAGCTTGCCAATGCAAAAGAAGAGCTGAAGAACGAGCTCGTATCTATCACAGAGAGCTCAAACGAGAACAACGAAGAACAGCGCTCCCCTGAAGAACTTGCCGGTCTTATGACGTTTGATAGCTTGTCAGCCACTGATTTTACCACCGTTCGTGAGGCGGCAATGCGTAATCCCGAGATGAAAGCAGCGATCATTGCTGATTGGGAAAAAACCATCGGTCCATTTGCAAAAAAACTTTTTGAAGATTCTGCCTACTCAGCCTCAGTAGAAAAACTCTGGACAGAAATCAAACAACCGATCTATGAAGGAGGTCCAGTAACCGTTGAAAGCACAACGTTACAAAACGTGATCGCCATTCATGAAATCATGGGGCCAAATGCCGCCACCTTCGCCAAAGCATGCGATCTCAAAACAAAAACAACTGTACTTGATTACGACATGTATGAAGGCCAAGGAGCAATAAGCATTAAAAACATGTCTATCGACGCCGAGACCGGCGAACTCTTTGGCGAAACAAAACTCACGCTCGCCTACTCTGATCAAACCGGTGAACAATGTGATATCAATCGCATTATCACTAAACAAAAAAATGAAAAAGGCGAGGTTGAAAAATCCGTTTATCATGAACGTTTTGCCCTCCCGAATAGCGTGCAAGAAGGCGGTGTTGCAGGCAAAGTACTCAAAGAATCTTTGTCTGAATACGATGAGATGGGTATTGAGCGCATTGATTTGCACGCCAATATCAGTGTTGGAGGCTACGCCTGGGCATCCTACGGATTTGAATTCGACAAAGGGCAACATAATGAAAAAAGCATCGAAAATCTTGCTGAACATTTTTCTGACAAGCTTGAAATCATTCTTGCGACCATGGATTTTTTTGAAGAGAGTTTTGATGATGAAAAAGATGACTGGGTGAAAAAAGCAAAGATTCCAGCTCTCGAAAAGCCTATTATGGATATTTTGCAACAACTTAAATCAGGCCGTACGCCTCAAGAGCTTGCCGCCACAGGTATCGATGGCCCGTTCTTTTGCCGCGACAAATCAGACGAATGGCATATGTTTGAAAACAAAGCTGAAGCAAAAGTCTTCAGCCAAAACTTAAAAGATACTGATCAAGAACATCCTGACTACAAAGGGACATTGCATGCAGGTAAACTCGTTATGCTCGGAAGCGATTGGTTTGGTAGTATCGACCTAACAAAAAAAGGCCCATCACAAGGCAAGAACCGTGTACTCTTAGAAAAAGCTTTAAGCTCCAAATAATTATGGAAACACCAAAGAAAACACCCCCAGCTGAATCTACCGATAAAGCCATGGAGGGACGCCAAATCACCAAAGACGGCACTGACCATAAGGACCAAAAATTTCACGAGGTGGACATGGGTGTCGATGAAGAATTGGCGCTTGAAAACCTCAGGGACTTTTTAAAGAAAGAAAAATAGCAACGAAACACCCCATGCCATCAGTGACGGCATGGGGTTTTTCAGTCAGTCGAACAACTCTTCATGTGAGCAGCTCGGGTAGAATCTCTTCTGCTTTGCCTCGAAAACCGATGTCGGCTTCGATGAGCGAATCATCGAGATTCACGTTGATAACGATCAGACCTCGTTCGGTCTGAAACATTTTTAGCTTGTTGGCTGCTTCTTTTGCACGTCGCGCTCGCTCGACGAATCGAGCAGCGGTCGCAACAGCACCGCTTGAGCCAACGACGACAATGACATCTGCAAAACCTCCAGCGGCGTTCATGACGCCCCATTCGCTTTCGGCGATGACTTCGCCGAACCAAACGATAGCCGGTCGCTCGAGCGCGTCACAACACGGTGACCGAGGCGCTTCATCGAAATGGAGCGAACGATCTTCGCGTTGACTGCCGCACTTCGTGCAGCGATTGAACCAGAGATCGCCATGTACGTGCGTGACGTCTTCGCTCCCAGAGCGTTCATGCAGGTCATCGACATTCTGCGTCAACAACCACTTCATCGCTCCTTCTTGAGGCTGCCAATGAGCAATGGCTTCATGGGCCGCGTTTGGCTTGGCTTCTGCCACCACCTTTCGGCGATGAAGATACCATGACCAAACAAGCATCGGATCGGCAGCGAACGCGTTGGCATTCGCAAGTTCGGTCGCTTGTCTGCCCTCCCACACGATGCCCGAGCCTCGAAAGACTGGGACACCGCTTGCTGCCGAAATTCCGGCACCGGTGAGAAAGACGACGTCACGCGCTGCCAAAATAGCATCACGTGCTTGTGCGATATCAGCACAGCTCATCATAGACACGATCCCTCCACGACAGGCACCTGGTGAATGACGTGACTGTCATCCGCCAAGTGCATGATCTTTGGTGCAACGAATCTTTCGGATCCGTTGGGCTTGGACTGATCCCTCACGAGACAGACAAGCTCCATATGATCGGAGTGTTTGGTCGCCCAAATCGGGCGACACTCGATGACGGCCGCATCAGCCATGATAAATCCGAAGCGGATTTCTTTGGCGATGAAGAGAACTTTCCAATCATCCCCCACAAAGTCGATCTCTTGGTGGAGAGGCGACTCGAGTGTTACGTGAACGATGAGGTGTTTGCCTACGTCCGGGTCGTCCAAAACACGACAGCGCAGGTATCGAGCGGATGCGCACGAACCAAACCACCGACGTATCAGGGAGAGCCTGTTATCCGCCGGATCTCTCCGGCTAGCGAAATCAGTGACCATTACAGCCTCCTTTCAAGGTGCGGTGAACGATAGTTAATATATACTATATTATGCATTTTGTCAATGGCTTGACGCTAATAGACTTAAGGATCGCCTTCAGTCTAACTGCAGCCACTTCGTGGTCCGCCCCTATAATGAACCCACTTTTAGGCGTTCATGGTATTGTCAATATTATAATTGACAATTATAGCATTTTATGCTATTCTTACCGAGCTGAAAGGAGGCGAAATGCTCTATGTCATCAGTGACCTTCACTACGAAGTAAATCAGAAAGGCGATGCGGTTGTTGAGAGGCTAGCAAAGCTCCTCAATAATCGGTCGACCAGCAATGATGTCCTCGCCATAGCGGGCGATATCGGTGCTGACGATGACTCGGTCCAGCAGTGCCTATCGCTCTTCAAGAGCTTCAAAGGCGCCAAATGCGCCATTGCGGGCAACCACGATGTATGGACCGATGATAGCCGCTCTTCGATGAGTCGATACACATCGTTGAGCGAAATCATGCGAAGCGAGAACTTCCATCCATTGGAAGACGCTCCACTTAACCTTGAGGGATTTAGCCTCGTTGGCACAATGGGGTGGTATGACTACTCCTTCGCCGATGATCTGAATATCCCTCGCGGTGAATACGAGGCAAAACATAGTCCATCCGTCGGTGTTTCATGGATGGACAGAGTTCATGCACGATGGGGCGTTAACGATCTCGCTGTCACGCACTGGCAGAACGAGCGTCTTCGCACCCAACTCGCGCAGGCAACCTCAAAAAAGGTGGTCGCTATCACGCACCATCTGCCCACCAAAAAACTGCTCTTTCACCCTCGCTGTCTTCTGCCAAAAGCACTGCGGTTCGCAAATGCCTTTCTCGGAAACAACACGATGGGAGAGATCCTGTGCAATGATGGCCGCGTGAAGCAATGCTTTAGCGGACACATCCACTGGGCCTCAAGCTGCACGATCGGTGAAACGCGTTTTCATACGGTTGGCGGGAGCTACACACAAAAAGAATTAATCGCGTATGACGGTCAAACCGTCACTCGTGAAACCCTGTCTTGAAGCACGCCACCCTGCGTGCTTTTAAGCTGTCTGCGCGACTGCTATCCTTTTTTTATCAAAACCCCTCTATGAGCCAAAGCGAATTACTAGCTCTCCTGGTTGACGGACTAAAGAATGATCTTGGGCAACAAAAGCTCACGCTCCAACAAATTAGCCAAATGGCAAAACGTGTTCTTGATGCTTCAAATAAGGCGTCGGATGAAGAAGATTTTTTCAATATCCTTCTAGAACATAGCGACGAGCTACTGAAATCACCTGCGATGGCAAGTGTTCTGAATCAAGCAGATACTGATCTACCACTGAAAAAAGTACGTTCTGAATTATCTCGATAAGCCTATCCCATATACTATGAACAAATCTGAAAAACGCATTTCACTCGTGCCCCCAATCCCATCAAACCAAGAATCAACCCGAGAACGCAAGTCAAACACCGAACCCACTGAGACGCGAACAGAAACGTCTCGCGTCAACGAAACACAAAAGAAGCAAGCCCTTCTTCAACTTCTCGTACAACTGAATGTAGGGACAAAAGACACCCTTGAGCTCATTGCGTCACAAGCTGTCGACATTCCTCTAAATGCGGCATCATCAGTAGACACCTTAGCTGAATATGGGCTCATGGACGGCGATATCTCTCCTGTTGAGTCTGAACAGCTACAACTTCTTGCAAGAGCGCGAGAAAGCATAATAAACATGTCGCTCGCAGAAGAGCTTTCAGAGAGAATCGAAACGGTTATTGCAAACGCGCTATTTAATCGTGCCCTAAATAAAATGGATGCATTAACAAATGAAATTCAGTCAAATACCAAAGCAGAACAGACGGAGTCATCACTCGAATCTGTCATGTCGACACTCGATAGCCTCTCCAAAAAACTCCCCCCAATGTCCGAGAAGTGGGAGCAGCTCATTGAAAAATATAAGGGAGTTCTCGCACTCAAAGATCAGGGCGGTGTCGAAGTGCAAGAAATTTTTCGTGGGATTTTTGATAAATACTCAGATACGATTGACAATGAACTTGTCACTCGCGAGCTAAAATTACGCCAAGCCGCTGGCCAAAATTCTTCTGTCGAAGAAGTGATGCAGAGCATGTTTGGACGAACACCAGATGAAATCGCCAAGTTAAAGTCAGAAAACAGAATGAACGTCGTCAAGCTCATTGATGAGCTAAAAGAACAAACACACATCACATTTAATGATATTACCAAGCTCCACGCGGTCAATAACCGTGGGATCGTACCAAAGAGTTATTCGAAGATGCGCGACTTTAAAGATGGCACCATCGTGACATTTGGTACCCGCGTAGGCACCCTCGAAGAAGACTTACCGGGCGAAATCGATGCCTTCGATAAAAGACTTGATGATTTTCAAATCATCGCCGATGCACAAAAAATAGGTGACCTCGCTTATCGAGTTGGCGTAGCAAAAATGCATAACGAATTACTCGACATGCATCCATATGCCGATAGAAATGGCAGCACGACATTACTTTTTGTTGAGCTTATGATGGCGCGCAGAGGATATGAACCGCCAGAAAAGAAAGAGAGTAGCTACTATAAAGCCCTAGGCGGCGCGCTCTCGTTTGATCCAATCGCTATGAGTCTTGTAGGACACGAGCATTACAAGATCGCAAATGTTCCGGGATATTTTGAAGGCGAGACAACCAAACGAAATAAAAAAACCTATGATCGTGTCGTCGATCTTGTAGTGAAGCAACGCGAGGCGCAGAAAAAGTCCGCCTAGCCCTATTCATCATAAACAAAAGACTGCCCACAGTTTGGGCAGTCAGTGTCAGAGCAAGGCTCGCGATTATTCGCGAGCTTTTGCGTAGGCGATTTTGCGCGTCTTCGGAAGAATGCCGAAGCGCACGTTGATCTTTGCGAGATCACAACCAGGTGCATCGATCACCGGCGGATACTCACGGTCATATCTTGTGAGCCTCACGCATGCCACGATACCCTGCGGATGAGCATTGAACATGTGTATGCGTCCGCTGGACATTTTCCCATCACGGCGGGTGATCTGCATCATCCACGTCGTATCAGGCGTCAGTTTTTTGTTGCACCATGAAACCAGCGCCTCGAGGCGAAAGTCTTCACGAGACAAAAACAAGACATCGACTTCGAGACCTTTGCCATTGGCATCAAAGTCATTCTCCGTACCTGGCACTGGCGCCTGCGCATCTTGAGCAATCTCGCGCACCTCCAAAAGAGCGACGCCCAAACCTTCATCGATCACACAATGAAGCAGTTGCCAGGGCGGCAATATCTTCACCGCAAAACTTGGCCGATCGACATGATTGTCGCTCGCAGAATCATCTTCTTTGTTGGACATGTACACCTCACAAAAAACAGCAGAAGGAGTATCGGACGTAAACCGATTGATTGTCAAATAAAAGCCGCCCAGAGATAATGGGCGGCGTTTCGTGATCAAGTGACCACCTCAGCACGTGAGAGCGTAGCTCTGCGTTACGAATCCGAGGACCCGCATGCTTGGCGACTCTCTCAAGCAGAGCTTTTTGGGCATGAGCTTTGGATCGGCCAGACTTGGCAACGACTTGGAGTAGCCAACATGGAGATGGACGTGAGCAACGACACCCTCTGATGAGAGAGTGAATGAACAGACCCTGCCCGACACCTCCTTACCGTCTTGGCGCTGAACGATAATACGCCAGCGATCCCTGTCACCTTCAGTCAGGCTGCACCAGCGAGTGAGGTCGCCCGTAGGCAATGTACGTGATGGAAAAAGGATTTCCAGCTTCTTTCCAGATTCGTCATCGAATCTGGGAGCGATATCCTGCACCGACAAAACGTCGAATGTGACAGGCGAACGAGAATGCCGGGACAAATAGTCCCAAGCCGACGCCCAAGGATTTACCTCGGGACTGATTTCGCTTTTACGCTCAGGAAACTTCAATACCTTGCCCATCGAACACCTCCACATCACCGAATAGCGGATGTAATGAACCGGTTTAGAATTAGCATTAATTTACAATTATGTCAAGTTTTATGTAGAACTAGCGAAGTCTAAGCGATTGACAAAAGCGCTATTTTGTGGTATTATATGATTATATGAATAACATGATGAACAATGTTCCTAAGCCTAGTGGTGATGGTATGATGCCAATTGACCAAATCCGCGCCAAAGAACGTGAAAGCATCGTGCCTAATACCGGTGAAGCCTCAGAAGAAGTCCGCAACTCGCTTGCAGAAGTAGATGAGATGCTTACACAAGAAGAATGGGACGCTAAAATCCAAGCCGCTAAAGTTGCTTCGGGCGATATTAACGCCATGATCGAAGATGCTGGCCCAGTGAATGACGGTGACAAAGCATTAGACGGCAATGAATTCATCGAAGGCGAAGACGTCGACCTTGAAGACGCAGCCGAATAACCTCGCTTAAAAATGCCCTTCGGGGCATTTTTTTGTTTGTGTATAACGTCGCGTTCTTGATGTGGTATACTGCCCCCATTGTTTATTAGCTCTTTTATGCCTACTCCAAAACGCACCTCTACAAAGTCCAAAGCTGTTGCCGCCACGGTAACCGCGCCCGTTATCACCAAGAAAAAATCCGAAAGCCATATCCCAACGGCTTCAGTGATGTGGATCGCGGTACTCGCTCTCGTCTTCTCGTTCACCGGCATTACGCTCTCTGCCATGGCTAAAAGCACACCAATGCAACGTCCTGCGACAGCAACGTACGATCTCAAGGCCGAAATCAAAGGCCTAAACGATCGCTTAGAACGCATCGAGAAAAAAGTCGACGCCCTCAAAGCTCCGACAGCAACCACGACCAATTAAACAAGGCAAACAAAAAATCTCCCGACGTTATGTCGGGAGATTTTTTAATGGTGCTGAGAGAGGGACTTGAACCCTCATAACCTTGCGGTCGCTAGGTCCTAAGCCTAGTGCGTCTGCCAATTTCGCCATCTCAGCCTGCGCCCGCACGGTAGCGCGAGCAGGCGTCGCGGTCAATTGATCACGGCCGTCGCCATGATGGCTTTATAGGGGACGTTCACAATCGCGATCGCCTTAATCTCGTCTAAAGTCATTTCTGCAGGGACGGCATAAACCTGGGTCCCTCGCACGGATTTTAACTCCCCTAGATCAACGGATGCACCTTCAAAATCGTCAAAGGTCACCGGCTGACGCTTCGCTAAATACACGCGCAATGAGGGGCCCTGGGTCATTGAAACGCTTTCATCAAAAACGACATAGAGTTGGGTACCCGTACTCACAATACGCACCATCCCCTCGGCCGATTCTCCTGTAACCGGGGTGAGATTCGCTAATCGCTCAGGGATACCGCCATCAAGAATATCGATCGATGACTTATTTTCAGCTTGTTTCAGCTCGGCTGAAAGCTCGTTCGTTACGAGATCCCCTATTGGCGCTTTTGCGAGGGCGATTGCTTTTTCGGCGTTACTCATGTGAGCTAGAGCATAGGACGTTGGAGCAAATCCAAGCTGGTAGCCATAGCGAACAAAGGCGAACACCGCCGCGGCAACCACGATAATCACGACGGCGACAAGGCCCGTCATCACTTGCTTCTTCATACGTTCAAAAGGATACCAAAATGGCTAAGGTTTGAACAATTATTCGATTGACAAAATCGTATTTTAATGCTATAATTCTATCCATGTCTATGAAATTACGTTCACTTGCTGTTGCGCTCCTTGCCGCAACGATGGCGCTCCCAAACGCCCCGGTGTCTGCTGCGACGTTCTCGACCAATACTGCCATCAAAGGCGAGTCAAATAGCGCTGTCTATTGGTATGCCACGGACGGTAAGCGTTACGTCTTTCCGACCGAAGGCACGTATTATTCTTGGTTTCCTGATTTTAATAATGTCCGCACCATTACTGATAGCGAACTCGCCTCGATTACCATCGGTGGCAATGTCACCTATCGTCCAGGTTCAAAGATGATCAAGATCACCACCGACCCGCGCACCTATGCCGTGTCTAAAGGTGGTTATTTGCGTTTGATCACGTCTGAATCGATGGCTATTAGTCTCTATGGCTCAGAATGGGCAAAGCAGGTCCATGACCTCCCTGATGCCTTCTTCGTTAACTACAAGATGGGTAATACGATTTACTCGCTCAATGATTTTAGCGTTTCAAACGAGTATCACGGCGTGGTAACACCAAGTGATTCGATTTTCAATTCTTCAACACCAAGCACCCCAAATACCGGTGCCGTGTCGGTAACCTTGGCAGCAAGCCGCTCCTATATCAGCGAAGGCGAATCCGTCACGCTAACCGGCCGTCTTTTTAACGCACCATCATACAACTATCGTCTCGATATCATTGATGTGCGTAGTGGTTCAACGATCCTCGCTTGCTCCGGCACAACGGTCTGTGACACGGTAGTAACTCCTTATCGAAATAACGTGAATACGCACAATGTCCAATACTACATTGCGGTAAAACGTATTTCTGACAATAGCGAGATCACCCGCCAGTATTCACCAGTTATCTACATTAACGCCCCTACCAATGGACTCTTCTCTTCTGGTTCTTCGAAGCTTGAAGTTAGTAAAACGTCGATTGATGATGGCGAGCCAGTGACCCTCACGGCAACGGCGTCGAATATCAATGTTGCCGACAACCAACTTCGCATGGAGTTCTACCGTGAACGCGATAACGCTCTACTTTACACCTGTTATGACTCGCGCGTCTGTACCTATACGCACCAGGTTTATGCCCAAAGTGGCTCAAATAGCGAACGCTACTACGTCATTGTAAAGAATGATAACAATGAGCAGATCCCGGCAGCCTATAGCTCACGTATCAGTATCACGGTTGGCAGCACGGGCAACCAAAATCTTTTCACTTCTGTTGATAAAACATCCATCACAAGTGGTGATGTTGTAGTGTTTTCAAGTCATATCGGGATCGCTCCGACAACGAATTACCGAACCGAAATTCGTGATCCAAAACACAACGTCCTCAAAACATGCAACCAAGTCACGAACTGTTCATACACGACAAATGTTACAAAAGTCGGTTCAGAATCTTCGGTGGTCTATCAAGCGTTTTACTATGCGGACACCAATAATCTAGCGCGTTATTCAGTGACGACGTTTCCTACTATCTCATTTACCGGTACTAGCTACTCCCTCAATACCAGCACAAATAAGACGTCGATCATTAGCGGCGAAACCGTGAATTTCACTGCTCAGCTCATGAATGCCCCGAGCACAAATTACCGCATTGAGATCTACGATCAAAACAATACATTGCGTACGACTTGCAATAACACCTCATACTGTTACTTAGTTGAAGCAGTAAACAAGTCTGGTTCACAATCTTCAGTACAATATACCGTCAAAGCGATAGACAATTACGGCACGCTCTTGGCAACCAAAACGTTTCCAAGCATCTCGTTTGGCGTGACGGCAAACCCTATTATCTTAACGGGTACAGCTTCGCTCACCATCTCCCCTTCCGGCACACGCCCTGCAGGTGGCACGGTGACGATGACGGCAACGGCATCAAATACCAATGTCTCGGCCAATAACCTCACGGTACGTATTTGGGCGGGTGTTACCCCGGTACTCGTAAAGACCTGTACCAATACATCCACCTGTACAGCGAGTTACAACGTTGGTGCAGCGGGTCAATCGATCCCGGTCTATGCATCGGTAACGGCTGACAATGGCTCAAATAGTTTACTCAGCACAACGTCTTGGATCTACACCAATTAAACCCAAATGAAAAAGCCCTGCCAGTGATGGCGGGGCTTTTCAGTTTGGCTCAGAAAGCGGTTGATGAGCTTCGTGGTAGAGACACTCTACAAAGCGCGCGAGACGCTTCTGCATCGTGGAGAGATCCATGCTTTCATTGGGGATATACCGCAACTCACGAGGGATTGCCGTGTGGTTATCTTTCCAATGCTTCTGTGACGACTTCAATAACCCCTCAGGACGCCCAATCTTATAACTTCTGATATGAGCGCCTCTCCGCTTCGCGAGCGCCGTCACGAGCCAAACCTCGTTGCGATGACGGTAATAGCGCACGGCCGCAAGCCAATGCATCTCGAGAAGAATGACGTCCACATCTTGAAACGCGATCCAACGCTCAACAGCTTTGACCGCGATGGCGTTGTTCGTTTTTGCGGCTCCAAGTCCAATAATGTGCGGGACCTTACCCTTCACCGAGTCCGCGATAGCGAGTACATGAGCGCGGTAACTCTTCTCATCTAATTCGGGATCGACTCGCTTAGCGAGATACGCATGAGCGAAGTGATCGACATCGAGTGTCGCAACACGCAGGCCTCTGAGTTTAAAGAGCTCGGCAGCCTTGGTAGCTACGGTTGTCTTACCGACCCCGTGCATACCAATGATCTGGATGACGATAGGGTGGGACATGTATTCACCTCCGGCCGCACAAGATAAACACGCTTAAGACAAAATGAAAACCACCCCCTCCCGTCGTTTATCGGGAGGGGGTGATTCAGTTAGGCGGCGGGGGTATGGTCGGAATCTCTTCTTCATTCTCATACCGACCGTCTTCGCGGCAGATTACGATCGTATCAACCAAGCGAGCGATGCGCTCTCGCAAGGGATTGCGCTTAAGGGACGCATTCGAGAGCAGTTGCTTCTCACGAGGGATTTGGCCAAAAGCTCGATACCATGGCTTTTGCAGAGTTTCCAACATGTCCGTTAAGGACATGTTTTTTACATCGTATTTTTTCACAATGTACTGAGAGCATCGCTGCCATGGAGCTGTTACCAACCAAAGAACATCGTATGGATAACGCGTTATCACCATTGGCCAATGCAACTCAAGAAAAATAATGTCCGCATCTTGCTCGCGGATCCAAGTCTTCACTGCTTGAACGGACTGGGTTGCCTGACCGACGCGCACTTCAAGATGCTTTTCGGATCGCATCCCAATACTCCATATATCCGAATCAAATTCGAGCATGCGAACAACCTTGTTTTTTACCGCGGTAGCGGCCAGAACAAGCTGCTCACGCAATGTTAATGCGCCTTGCTTTGGATCTCTTGGCGCACAAAACTCTTGAGCAAAAAGGTCGACATCAAGCCAAGCGGTACGCAGACCGCGACGAGCAAAGGCGTGTGCGGCCATTCGAGCAACCGAGGTCTTTCCGACCCCGTGCATACCAATGATCTGTATGACAATGGGACGGGACATGATTCACCTCCTGCAAGCAAATACCATCACATTATTGGTAAATTGAAAACCCCCTCCGACATGAGGTCGGAGGGGGTTTTGACTTATTTGGCGCGCTCTACGTATTCGCCAGTTTCTGTGTTCACAATGATCGTCTCGCCCTGCTTGATGAAGAGCGGTACGCGGACTTTAACTCCGCCTTCAAGGGTGACTTCTTTGGTGAGGTTGCCACCCGATGCCGTATTACCCGCGACAGCGTCCATCGATTCGGTGACTTTGAACGTCATCTTGCGAGGGATCTCGATCGCTAATGCACGTTCTTCAAACATCGTGATATTGACTTTGAGGCCTTCGCTGAGATATTTGGCATCATCGCCGACATCTTCAGGAGACATGGTAACTTGTTCAAAACTCTGGTTGTCCATGAAGGTATACCCCGTCGCATCGCTGAACAAAAAGTTCATGTCACGATGTTCTACTTCGACGTATTCGATCGTTTCAGAGGTCTTGTAGGTCGTCTCGAGCACCTTGCCTGACTGCAAGTTCTTGATACGGGTACGGACAAAGGCAGCGCCTTTGCCTGGGTTCACATGCTGAAACTCGACCACGAGCCAAAGACCCTGCGCGTCGCGAATCACGGAACCTTTTTTAATGTCGTTTGGGGATGCCATAGGAGTATTACGGATAGATAAGAATGCCGGGAGTATGGCCGAAAGGCCTAAAATGGTCAATGTAAGCGTTTTTGGATGGGTAGAGGCATGATGTCCCCTATTGAGGATGTTCGTGCCCTGAGCATGACCAGGCGGTCAATACCGAAGGCATTACCTGAGCACGTACCGAGCGCAGGCAAAGCTTGCAGAAGATCTTCGTCGATGGCCCAGGTCTTTTTGCCGAGCGTTTTGCGCAACGCAATTTCTTCTTCAAAACGCGCACGCTGTTCGTCGGGATTGCTG
>JAMIEW010000072.1:0-9789 GCA_035906575.1 bacterium | reverse complement strand
TGCCTTGGTTCAAGGTTGCTTGAGCGTTATGTGCTGCCTGCAACAAAGAAGGGAGGTTGGTTGGGATACTTAGAGCGCCCGTACCTGGCGTCGGTAATGGACTGGTATCGGTAAAGACCGGTGGAGGGACAAAAGGTCCGCTATAGACCGCAGGCTGGGCTGGAGCTGTATACGATGACGGCGGTGTCAAAACCAGAGTCGGCGTAGGCAAAGGCCGCGTGTCGGTAAAAATAGGCGCTGGGACAAAGAAATTCTGATTCACAACAGGTTCAGCGGCCATGGCCGGAACCGCGCTGAAGAGTACCCCCAAACCACCTAAAACGAGAGAAAGTTTCGTTCTGAGCATTTAGGCATAGTACCACAAAAAACAAACCAACGCTGTTGATAAGCGTTGGTTAGAAAATGACCCTAGGTTTGCGTCGATTGAGGCCGTCATGAGGGCCTTTTGATTGGGGTTTTTGCTGCTGACGTCCTTCATGAAAGACGATGCGCAAGGCCTTGGACAAAAGACGGTCGAGATTGCGGTATCCGCTGGTCGCGAAGGCTTTGTCGGCCTTCACCCATTGAGCCTCCCAGATCGCGCCTTCGCCGGTAAGCACTTCTTTTGCTTCTGGTGGCGCTTCGAATAAGAAGAAGTACACCGTTTTCTCAATGGTTGTACCTTCTCGTCTGAAGCGAAAGAGCGTGCGGCCGACGGGAGCGATATAACGCAACCCTTCTAAACCCGTCTCTTCTTTGATTTCACGAACGGCGGTTTCTACCAAAGACTCCCCCATCTCTTGATGGCCTTTCGGAAAGGTCATGCGATTGTAGGGATCTTTGATGAAGAAAATCTCCACCGAGCCAGCTTTGCGACGAAAAATAATCCCGCCCGCAGAAAGCTCGGTGCGAAATCTATTGCGCGGTGCTGGTCGTCGAAGTGGCTGCCCCTGCACCGGTCGGTGCTGAGGTTGGCGTGCTGGTCGCGGTGCCATTGAGGATCCCGAGGGCCCGGTCGAGTTGTGGGTCTCGTTGCTGTTCATAATCTTGCTCTGTACGATCTACGACCACATCGGGTTCGAGACCTGTTTTATTAATGGTTCTTCCAGATGGAGTGAGCCATTCAGCAATAGTGACCTTGAGCGCTGAACCGTCTGACAAATTCAGATAGTCCTGCACGGATCCTTTACCAAACGTTTTCATACCAACAACCGTTGCGGATTTTGTATCCTGCAAAGCACCCGAAACGATTTCGGACGCACTAGCGGAGCCTTGGTTGACCAAGACGACGGTTGGGATGCCGCGCAGACGGGCCTTACCCGAACTGCGAAGCTGCTCAATGATTTGTCCTTGACGGCGCTCTTTTACAATAACCTCGTCTGAGAGCCACTCGCCCGCCATTGAAACGGCGGTATCAAGAAATCCACCTGGATTATTCCTGAGATCAAGGATAATACCTTTTGGATCCTTCTTCAAGACCTCCGAAACAGCCTTATTAAAGCCCTCTTTTGTGTCTGTATTAAAATTCGTTACCTCAATGAGGGCGATTCTGTCTTCTGGCCACTCCACTTTAACGCTCTTTACCTGGATGGTTTCGCGTGTAATCTCGACATCGTATGGGTCTTTTTTGGTAGATGGACGGTAAATAGAAAGCTTCACCTTGGTCCCCTTTTCGCCACGGATCAAGGTTACAGCCTCTTCAACGCTCATGCCCGCGGTGTCTTTTGTATCAATACTCACGACCACATCACCCGCTTTGAGACCAGCTTTTTCTGCTGGGGTTTCTGGCAAAGGCGCGATAATGGTCACACGGTTTTCACGCAAACCGATCTCAGCACCAATACCAGAGAACGTACCCGACAATGACTGCTGAAAGTCATTTGCTTCTTTAGGGTCAAAATACATGGTGTATGGGTCACCCATGCTCCCCGCCAAACCTTGAAGCGCGCCATAGAACATCTGTTTATCCGTAACATCTTTTTCGTAGTACTTCTCTTTAAGCTTGCTCCAGACCTCCCAAAATTGCTTGAACTCAACATCTTTATCAATGCTGTTTGGCGCGGATTGCCCAATACCAAGCACCGAACCAATCAAGCCTGTTGACGAAGCGTTTGTCCCCGTCGAACCAGAAGCGCTCGATTTGCCCGCCGCAGCACCCAATAACAAACCCACCACAAACATCGCGGTCAGCGCGACCCAAGGTTTTGAGGTCTTTGGTGCCGTTGGCGGCAATACAGGAGGATAACTCGTCGTCATAGTGGCAGTAGGTTTTTAAGATTCGTCATGGATTACTTCAATGTCGGCACCGAGTTCACGCAAACGCTCATCAAGTTTTTCGTATCCGCGATACACGAGCTCGGCATTATGGATAATGGTTTCACCACTCGCGAGCATACCGGCAAGCACCATGGTGGCACCTGCGCGCAGATCAAGTGAACGGATCTCTGTCCCTTTTAACGGGGTTGGACCCGTGATGATGACACGGTGCGGGTCAGCGACAATCGCATTTGCACCCATCTTAATCAATTCACTGACATAACCCATACGCGATTCAAAGAGTGGATCTTGTACCATGGTGGTACCTTGGCATTGTGTTGCCAATAAACCAAAGATCGCTTGCAAGTCGGTTGGGAATCCGGGATAGATAATGGCTTGAATTTTTGGTACCGCCTCCATACGGCCAACACCCTGAACACGAAATTTGTTCTTACCGATAAGCTCGTGTTTTACGCCAATTCGTGTGAGCACTGATCGAATCGCATCGAGCTGCTCAGGCACTACAGGCGACATGGTGATATCGCCTTTCGTAAGTGCCGCAGCAACAGCAAATGTCCCAACCTCTAACATATCTGGCACCACATGCCATGCCTGGCGCGGAGCTTTGAGTGAACCAACGCCCTTGATCTCAAGCTCATGCGAACCGATGCCTTTAATTTTTGCGCCACACGCCACCAAGAAACGGCAGAGATCTTGCACATGCGGCTCAGCAGCTGCAAGACGAATAGACGTCGCGCCTTTTGCAAGACTTGCTGCCATGATCAAATTTTCTGTCGCTGTCACGCTAAACTCCGGCAGAATGATGTAGGCGCCTTTGAGGCCCTTGGTCTTCATTACATATTCATCTCCGTCTTTATCTGGTTCAATCGTCGCGTCCAGTGCCGTGAGAGCAAAGAGATGCGTGTCGATCGGACGATTACCAATCGTACAACCACCCGGTTCTGAAACAGCCACTGATTTAAAACGCGCCAACATTGGTCCTAAAAGTAAAATCGAAAAACGCATGCGCTTCATCGCGACCTTATCGAGCTTTGCAGGATTAATGGTCTTGGTATCAATGGTGAGCTCATGCTCCCCCGTCCACTCGACCTTGGCGCCCATGCCGGCGATGATATCCAACAATTGCTGAAGATCGCTCAAGCGCGGGACATTCTTAAATTTCACGGGACCCTTTATAAGCAAAGACGCCGCAACGAGTGGCCCGATCGCGTTCTTTGCGCCTGAAATAGACACGTGGCCGCTTAAGCGGCGGCCGCCTTTGATAGCAAATTTCATATTGGATGGAAAAAAGTGTATCCTCTAGCCATCACCATGTCGAGATCTCGCTATAAGCCGCCTTTTCACAGGCGCATTATCCCTTGGGTTTTTGCGATTGTTTTTGTCGTACTGGCACCGAGTCTGCTTTTTTATACGGCCGGCTATCGCCTCAATCCAAATAAGCGTGTCATTGAACGTAATGGCACCCTTATTTTAGACACGACCCCTGGCAATGCCCGCATCTTTTTAAATGGCCAAGAGCATCCAGATAAAACGGCTGCCACGTTACAGAATGTCACTCCAGGGACCTATCAAGTACGCTTTGAACGCCAAGGTTATTACCCTTGGGAAAAGCGCCTCGAAGTAAAAGCCGAGCAAGTCACCTTTGCTAACAAGATCTATCTTTGGCGCCAGCTAGAACCAAAGCTCCTCGCAGAGACAACAGCCGCCCTGCTCTCGCGCGCGCAAAAGAAACAACGCTTCATCATTACCGAAAACGCTGGTAGCAGCTCAACGGTTCAGAGCTTGCTCGTTTTTGATAATGACACGCTTTCACGCCGCATCAACCTACCAGCCTCCACGACTGTTTCAGCAATCGAATGGAGCACGTCGGATGATGCTATTGTCGCAAGCACTGAAGGCGATGGCTATTGGGTAGATATTCGTTCTACAAACACGCAAAATAATCTTCCACCTGGGACCTATCGTTGGCATGATGATATCGTCACCGGCCTAAATCCAGAACGCCGTTATTCATTTGATCCTCGTAGCAAACAACTCTCGAGCATTGTCACCGCGAGCGGCACCGACGAACTCGGCCCTGCCTCGCTCATGAATGCCACCGGTACCACCGAACAATTACTGAGCTGGAACAATGACCTTAACCGCGCTTTTTCATTACCTCGCGGCCAGTGGCAGATTCACAGCATCCAAGGCGACTTTATTTTGCTTGAAGATGGCCTAAGGTTGCTTGCCGTAAAGAACAAGAGCTCAAATGCACAAGAAAGCTATGGCGTTATTCAATCATGGCTACCGGACGCTGAAATCCCAACCGCGCTCATTATCAATCAGAATGAACTCTGGCTCTGGCAAATCGACCAAAATCCTGAACTCCTTATTCGCAATAGCGAAGCGTTTGTACGAGCTGATTGGCATCCACAAGCTGGCACCGTTTTTTATGCCACAAAGACCAAGGTCCTTGCCCTCGAACTCGATAATCGCGATGGACGCCAACGCACTGAACTTGCAACCTTTGAAAATATCCAAAACCTCGCAACCGTGAATGACAGACTGATTATTCTAGGTACCAAAGATGGTAAGTCTGGTGTTTGGAGTTTGGGGTTGGAATAAAGGAACCCACTGTCACAGCTTTTGTTTTTTAGATGTGACATCTCCCTTTAAAGGGAGAGCTGAGCCCCCTGCCCCTGGCAGGGGTGTTTGAATATTGAGCGATCTCTCTTTAAAGAGAGATGCCCAACAAAACCTCGGATAAAGAACGCGGGCAGAGAGTTCAAACAAAAAAGCCGTAGACGAACGACTTTTTCTGTCGTTGCGGCTACGGTCAGAGACGATAGACTTTTTGTTTAATTAGTTCTAAATCCTCCAGCGTTCACATCCCACCAATCGGGCTCCGGGTCTACGCGCTTCAGCCGCTTTAGTTCCTTTGTCTCAAGCCAGAAGAGACCGCCGTCTGGAGCGAGCTTTTTTGATGAGTAGTCCTTGTTTACCATGTTTCGAAGTGATGAGCTAAGATCTCCGAAGCGTGCCCAGCTATATAACGCATGACCTTTGTCGCTAAGGCAGTAACGTACAATAACGTCACCCAGTGACTCCTGACCAACAATGACAATTACCGAGCCTTTTAGCAGTCGACAATAAGCATCACGATAATGATGAGCCGTAGTTTTTCCCCGTGTGACTGAGATGTCCTCCTGAAGATTGGAGTAGTAATCCCTTCTGAGCAAAAACCGATCCCCGATTTGATAGGCGGATCCCTCTTTGAGTAGATCTCTCGGCATTTCACGGTACGGATCACTTAGCAAAGGCAGAGATTTTGGCACCTTTCGCCAAAAGAAGATCCTTCGCAGAAGGTGCGAGAAACGAGACATATCACCTCTTAGGTTAGAAGTCGAAAGAGCCACATCGTCTTAACGTAATAAGATACAATCGTCAATCGTTATCGCAAACAAAAAAAGCCGTAGACGAACGACTTTTTCTGTCGTTGCGGCTACGGTCAGTCATTGAGACGGGTCATCTCTGCCAATTTATCGAAGGTGATGAAAAATGGCACCCCATCAAAAACCCTCGTTACTACGGTCACCATCTGATCACCAACGTGGTTGATGACCAATCGCGAACCCTTCAAGAGCCAAAACTGAGGCAACTGATAGTGATCATCCGATTCAACGGCAGCGCATGCGAGCAGATCTTCGTTCAAAAGAAATACTTGCGAGACATTGTAGACCTCATCGTCGGACTTCTCCCGCCGTACACACCAGCCCCTCGGGATAATACGGTAGGGATGGATTTTTGATGGTACTGTGTCGGGCTTCTCTCGCCGACAGAAGAACGTCCAATAGCACGCCTGCAGAAAGCGAAACATAGCACCTCTTTAGCAAGAAGTTGAAAGGACTGCGATGATATTTATCGCAACCAAACAAGAGCGTCAACTAACCAAGAGCTTTTCGAATATTCTCTGCCACTTCTTTCGCTTCACCTTCTGCATAGTCCATGCCTGGCCAGTGGGCAAAACCGTCGCCTTCAAAACGTGGGATAATGTGAACGTGGGTATGAAAAATAACTTGCCCGGCAGCGGCGCCATTGTTTTGGATGAGATTAAACCCCTGCGCTCCTGTTGCCTGCATGACGGCAGCAGCGACCTTTTTAACGGCAATCATGAGAGCAGCAAGCACCTCGTCTTGGGTATCAAGCAAGCCTTCTGAGTGCTGCTTTGGCACGACGAGCACATGACCTTTGTTGGTTGGATGGATATCTAAAAAAGCAAAGACGTTTTCATCTTCATAAATCTTTTCTGATGGGATTTTACCAGCGATGATATCAAGAAAGAGTTGGGTGTTTTTCATAGGAGTGAGCAATGATTAAGAGCGAGACTGAAGCGAGTGCGACGAGAACGGCGAGCGCGTGCATCCCACTCCCTAATAGGAGCGCCGAAGCAAGAATGAGAATACTAATGAGTATAAGAGCGAGCAAAATAGCCCCTGCAAAAGAACCTTGGCCCCGAGTAAGCAAACTAAGCCCAAGTACAACAAAGGCCAAAACAGGCAAAGGCACATACGGTAGCACCGAACCCGGCAATAACCACTCGGCAACGGCAAGCAACACACAAACAACAACACCACCCTCAGCGAGGGCGCGAATAAAGAAACGCAAGAGATTCATCATCGACATATTACATGGTACGCAAACGCTGATAGGCACGTCGCGCTTCGGCCTTCAGGGTTTGTAAGAATTCTTGGGCGTTTAAGGATGGTCGCACATAACTCAACTGCACCGCGCGGATATCAAAAGCCCCAAGACGGTATTGCAGGCCAGGGAGGCCTAGGGCGAGTTTTTGTGATTCAGAGGTGTCTGGCAAGGTGAAAGAAGCTTTGACGCGATACCAGTCATCTCCGAGGTATTGCGGAGCGACATAGGGGGTGCGGATGGCTACGATGCCCTCTTCGGTTGGCTTGGTGTCAGCGGTGAGGCGTCGCAAGGCGGGCGCAAAGGCGGCTTGAGCGTCGACGGCAAAAAAACCATCCCCCACCATACGGACATTGCTGATCGGCTGGCTAACGGTTGCCCAAGGTGCGCTCATGTCGGCACTCGCGCGAGCCATCGCATAAGGCGTATGCGTTTTATCTATTGCTTGTGTCGCTGAACCAAAACTTACCGTCTGCAATGAATCCGCATGACGGACTTCGGCGGTCATGTGCTGCGAGTTTGTCAGCCATGAAACCGAGACGCGACCTTCTTTATAGCCAACGGCATCACCTGGATAAAAGCGCGGTCCAACCACCCAACGGCGTACCGGCGAATCGATGTGACGGATAAAGAAATCATCGTCCGCTTGAAAGGTGAGGCGATAAACGCCGTCCGCCAAGTTATTGGCGAAGATGCGTTTTTGAAAAGGTTGGCTCATCTTGGCATCTAAGGTGCCGCTTACTGATACAGGCTCCGTGACTAAGACGTCATCCCCTTTTCGCAGAATAAAGGCGCCGACATTTTGCGTACCGGCACGGGCGCGATTGGCGTCTTGCAATAAAAAGGTCATGTCGATTTGACCATTCACCGGGACAAGCCAAAACTCATGCGTCCCGCGCAAGTTGATATCGACCGAACGCGGCAATGGCACGCTATCGCCTAAGATGAGCTCCGGAGAATCCGAGCCCCAGACGAGCACGCGCTGGGCATCTTTTGAAAGCAGGTCCGATGGCAATCCGTCCTCACGAATGAAGCCATGTGCACCCTGATATTCGGCCTCCTTCCATCCATCAATCAAGGCCTGGCTAAAGAGCGGTTTATACTCAAATTGAAACGCTTCTTCATCGCGAAGAATACCAAGCTCAGCGATAGGCTGATCTTTAGCGCGAATATCGAGCGAGACATCGAGACGGTCAAATGGCCCAGGCAAGCGCACCGTCGTATAAACGGGTTCAGAAACAATACGTTGACCCGTCCAACCATCGGGCTGTTTGCCCGGCGAGGTCACGCGCTCGCCTGGCTGAAAGGGGTAGAGCCAAATACTTTTGCCATCAAAAACAAATGAACGCTCAATACGGCCACTCGGAGGAAATTGTTGCAGCAAGACAATCGCAATAATGCCGGCGCAAGCTGACCAGGCAATCAAGCGCACAATGACACGCGCAAAGAACGGGATCTCACTCATGGCAGATGGCGTATACGGTACAATACATGGCGATCAAAAGCGAAAAGCTCTTCAAGTTGTAGGCCGTGGTTGCGCCATTCGTCGCGTTGTTTTTGGTTGAGTGGACGCGAATAGAACGCTGCCGGTACCTCTATCGACTTCAACAATCTTGAGACTTCGGGCAATGACGGCATTGGGGAGACAGCTTTATAGGTAGGAAAGAAGATCTTATCAGAACGGTCTGAAAAAATAATGGACTCTGCTGGCATGACCTGCTCGGTTTTTGTACGCGTTTGGTCATTAAGCCGCGTTGATTGAATCACGGCCAAAACGGATTCATCATCGCCAAACGCCCCACGATAAAGACCAAAGCTACATAACACGAACGCGATTGCTAGGACGATCTTCTGTGGTCTCCCCTTTTCGACGCGATCATAGAGCCACGCGATTGCCCAGCCTGATATGGCCGCAACAGGCAAAAGATAACGTAGATACGAATTACCGACGGTGACAGCACCGACGCGTACGTGATCGGTATAAAGACCGTTGCCATAATAAGCGGCTAATAATCCGAGTCCAAGAATGGCGGCGATGAATCCGTGATCAGGTGAGGCGAGTTCACGTAAAACGCTTTTAAGTTTTCGGCGATACTTCCAACAGACTTCGGCCCAGGGCTTGAGATAAAGCCCGGCTACCCCGATTAGCAATACCGCCCAAGGCAAAGCAAAGCCAAAACCAAACGAGCGCAAATTCCACCAAACGTTTCGGGGATGAAAGCCGAAGGCGAGCAGGCGCACGGCTGAACTCCCCGCCCCTTCTGAACCCCCTGCCCCCACGCTTGTGGGGGTACTATTATCTCGTAAAAAGTAGCCGACACTCCAAGGTGCGCCATAGGTGCGCCAGGCGAGAATCCAGACAGGAAGGAGAATGACACCCATGCCTGTTACTACTGCAAGAAGTTGCTTTCGCGTTGGATGAAGTTGCTTAGTATAGGCCACCGCTCCCAACCAAGGTAAAACCCAGAACAGTTCAATCGGGCGAATGACGCAGATAGCAGCAAAGAGTATACCGATAACAAACTCGCGCCAATAGTTTTGATAGATCTTTTGCTGATCACTTTTGGTATTCGATAAAAGATCCGCCTTCAAGAAGTACGTGAGCCAAAGTGTTGCCGCAAGTATTGGCGGATTTGGAAACAAGCTACGATTGAGATAGAGAAAAAATGCGGGATAAGAAAACAATGTCAGTGTTCCAACTAATGAAGCTGGGCGTGAAAAGCGCTTTCGTAATAGCACATAAAGCGCTGGTACACTTGAGGCAGCAATGGCGATCGACAACCATTTTGTGAAGGCTGTCCCCGTAATCAATATGAACACCGAAAGTATCCAAGGCCAACCAATGAACCCAAC
>JAMIEW010000071.1:0-43197 GCA_035906575.1 bacterium | reverse complement strand
GATGATCAGCGCCAACGAAATGGCGAGCACCTGCACCACTTCAAGAATGATGCCGAGCGGCGAATTTGGAGCTTCTGACACCGATTCACTGTCGGTTTTACGAAATCGTGTAAACATAGCGGAATACGGCCCATCATAGCCTAAAATAAGCGTCTTGTCGAGCGCTTATTTATTGCCTTTTGATACAATTTTTTCGTATTGTTTTACTGTTACGGGCATCACCGAGAGCCTTGATTGACGTACCAGTAAGAAGTCAAGAAAAAACGGGTCGGCTTTTATCTCAGCCAAGGTAACCGGGCGCTTAAACGGTTTTCCTGGCACGACGTCTACCGCCACCCACTCGCGCTTCGGGTCGGTATTGGTCGGATCAGGATAAGCCGCTTTTTTGATAACGGAGAGTCCGACGATTTCTTTTGGGCCTTGGCTTTCATAGAAGAGCGCAGTGTCCCCCGCTTTCATCTTTTTCAAGTTCAATGCTGCGGCTGCACTACGCACACCCGTCCAGGCGGTTTTGCCATCACGAAGTAATTCCTTCCATCCAAATTCTTCGGGGTCAGATTTGATGAGAAAATAGGACATGGGACCCTGGTTTAATATTGCGTGCTACGAGTTGACTTCATTATATCCCAGCTTGATTCACTTATATCTGATACCGTAACACCCAATTTTTTAACAATTTCAAAGGCTTCTAAAGCTTCTAGCCCAAATCCATCTTTGCTTAACGTATTTATCCCTCTTATTGCAGCGTCTTTTAAGATGCTGAAGTCCTCCTTGGAGACTCCGAAACGTTTTGTGTTCTCGATTAAATCAAGAGCCGATTCAGCCTCACCACTTAGCAATAGATCGTAAATACCCTTAATCGCTGCCTCTTTTAGCGTAGCGAAGTCCTCCGTAAATAAACCGAAGTTCGACGAATACTTTAAGGCTTTAATTGCCGGATCCATATCGCCTCTGGACAAACCTAACTCGGCGCCTTTTATGGCGGCTTTCCCAATGATTTTAAAATCCTCCTTCGAGGCACCGAACAACTCCCCGTTTTCGAGAGTCGGGAGAACACGGTCAATATTTCCTATGGATAACTGATACTCAGCCCCCTTGAGAAGCGCTTCTCGAAATCCTGTAAAATCCTCCTTGGTAGCGCCGTGCGACAGTGCGAATGCATGTAATTTTATCGCCTCCTCTCCCTTGCCCATAGAGAGTAATTTATCCACCCCCTTAACCACGGACTCTGACAAATTACTTAACTCTTCTTTGGTAGCGCCTAGCGATTGTACTTGTTCGAGGTAATCGAACACTTTAGCTGCATCGCCTTTGCGCAGGTAGGACTCGATTCTCAAAAACAAAATCTTCTTTTCTTTTTGCTCCTGATCCTGAGACTTTTTGGATTCTGCTGGAGTAGCCGCTGAGGACATCGATTCAAGAGATGATTTCATAGATAGGTACAGTCACAGATTAAGTGACTTAATGCTAACACAGCCTCTTTACATCAGCCACGCTCTGTCAACGCTTTACGCTGATAAAAAACGAATTGCCTATTTTTAACCTCGACGATCCAATCTATAAACCTCAAAGGTTTCTTGAGCTGATTCACTGAAATCACTTTCGTTCACGCCAAAACGCTCGGTAGCTTCAAGTGCTTCAAGCGCTTCTAATCCGAGGCCTTCATCGAGTAGATATTCTATCCCCCGTGTCGCCTTCTCTTTTAAACCAATAAAATCATCTTTTGAAGCATCGAATCGCCAGCTATTCTCAATGAGGCTAAGAGCTTCACGAGCCTCACCTCTTAGTAATTGCGCATCAACACCCTTTATCGCAGCTTCTTTGAGACCTAAAAAATCCTCCTTCGAGGCACCGAACGTTGTCATATGACCAAGCAAAGCAAGTACCGAGGATATGTATCCTTCGGACAAAACCGATACCACTGACGTCACTAATACATCCTTCAGGGATCTAAAATCTTGCTCAGTTGCTCCACAAGACTCAGCCTGCTTAATAGCATTAGCTAAATAAACCCCATTTCCATTAATCAACACCGATCTGATTGTCTCGAGAGCAGCTTCTTTTTGTTTTAACAGATCTTGCCCCTGTTCTGCAGAATGAGACAGCGAGGGCGTCGATTTAAAAGAGTTTTCCATTGATATGAGCAGGCATTTGAGTTATACCCTGATCCTATCACACGGTATTAGACTGTTCCACGTCTCTGCTGCTCTACGTCGCCAGAAACTGAATAACCTCCTGGATCACCTTGTGATCATTCATCATCCACTTAATACGTTGGTCGCGTTTGAACCAGGTGAGCTGACGTTTGGCGTAATGCCAGGTCGCGAATTGAATCTGGCGTTTCGCTTCTTGTTCTTCAAGCTTGCCCTCGAGCACTTGTCGTAATTCAGGATAGCCAATAGACGACCACGCAGGAACATCGAAAGGAATGTCTTTTGTTAATAACTCGCGCACTTCTTGTAACCACCCTTCTTCAAAAAATCGTTCAATCGTTTTATCGATGCGTTCGCGTAATACTTCTGGTTCATGCTTGATTGCTAATTGAAGTGCATCGTATTTTGGTTCGCCTGTTTTACGGATTTCACGAATCGGCAGGTCTAACGCCTTTATCAATTCAATCGCGCGAATCACCCGGCGCGGATTTTGGAGATCGATGCTATCGCCCGCTTCTTCGTCCAACTCTAGAAGTTCATGTACGAGCTCTGGCAATTCTTTTTGTTCGAGTTCAGCACGCAGAACTTCATTTGGCGGTACTTCAGGCAAGAGCGGTTGATCAATCAAGGCGCTCACATAAAGCCCCGTACCACCAACAACAATAGGTAATTTGCCACGCAATAAAATGTCCGCGATACGCTCTTCGGCGAGGGCCTTGTATTCAGCGACACTGATCGGTTCTCGTGGATCCTGTGAATCCATCAAATAATGCGGAACATCGTCTACCCAGCAGATATGTTCATCGTGATGAATCTCGGATTCACATTCAGGTTTGCCGGTACCAATCGAAAATTCTTTATAGAGCTGGCGCGCGTCAGCATTGACGATCTCGCCGTCAAAACGTTTCGCCAACAATAAACCCAACGACGTCTTACCAGACGCCGTTGGACCTACGATAAAGAGGAGTTTGGGTAACGCCACAAGACAACCTAATTACCTGCCTTTGCTTTGTTAATCGCTTGTACCACGCGGCTATCGCCTTTGAGTTGTTCAACAAAAACCACGTGCTGGCGATTGATCAACATCCAATCTTCTGGACCGTGGAGTTCATTACCGAGCTTGATGAGTGCCATGTCACCTTCAGCGCCGGCATCTGCTCCCTGAGACTGAACGGGCTGCTTTGATTGAAGATAGTACACGTCGGTTAACTTGTATGAACCGCGCGTCGAGACAAGCTTACCAAAGTAAACTTGACCATTGGTCAAAAAGACGGCTTGATAAGAATTTCCGTTAATAACCGATGGCAATGCGGTAAAGGTATAGACAAAGAGACCACCGAGAATCAACGCGCTTAAGATGAGCGTGGCGATCCAGCGCTGGCGGGATTCGGTAAGAAACATAGGGATTCGCATATACCCTCAGTGTATCACAGTTTTCAAGGGCATGAAAAAGCGGTATCCTAAGGGCCTATGGCTACGCCGACACCCCAACAGCAAGACGAGCTCAAAAAAGCCTACGCAAAACTCGCAAAAGAATTGCACGAGGTTAAGCAAACCTTTATCGAGCGAGCTCTACCTGTTATGGGTCAGTTGGACGAAAAAACTCAGCAAGCCATTCGCGATCATATCAAAAACACTCCGACCTAATGTCGGAGTGTTTTTTTACTTGCGTGTTTCAAGCGAGATCTCCATCAAACGGTTATATTTTTCAACACGTTCTGAACGTGAGAGAGAACCGGTTTTGATATAGTCCGAACCACAGGCATAAGCAAGGTCGGCGATGAAGGTATCAGACGTTTCGCCAGAGCGATGAGAGATAGAGGTTTTGAATCCGTGCTTATGGGCCATGATGATGGCTTGCACCGTTTCGCTTACCGTCCCAATCTGGTTTGGCTTGATAAGAATGGCGTTTGCGGCTTTTTCTTTAATACCGCGTTCGAGACGCTCGACATTCGTCACAAAGAAGTCGTCCCCCACCACAACGGATTTCTTTTTGAGCTTAGGGAGAGCTTTCTTCCATGCCGCCCAATCATCTTCGGCGAAGGGGTCTTCGATCGATTCTATCGGGTATTTTTTCTGCAGATCAATATAGCGTTGCAAAAGCTCGTCTGCCGTATAGGTCTTGCCTTCGGTTTTCATTTCATACACACCTTTTTTGGCATTGTAGAATTCAGAAGCAGCAATATCGGTAGCGATGGCAATATCTTTACCAGGCGTGTATCCAGCTTTTTTAATCGCTTGGACAAGTACGTCGAAAGCATTTTCGATCGTATGCAGCTGCGGTGCAAAACCACCTTCATCGCCTACGGTTGTTGCAAAGCCGTTTTGCTTTAAGATCGAAGCAAGTACCTGAAAAACTTCAGCACCTGCACGCACACGCTCTTCAATAGTGCGCTGTTTTGGCACAATCATGCACTCTTGCACGTCGAGTGACCAATTGGCATGCGCCCCACCATTCAGCACGTTCATGGTTGGTATCGGCATCTTGGCGGCGCGCGGAAAATCATACATGTGGCGCAAGGTCTTCCAGAGCGGTTCTTTGCGGTGAAGGGCGACGGCCTGAGCGCAAGCCATTGAGATGGCGAGCAATGCATTCGCGCCAAAACGCGACTTGTTTGACATACCATCAAGCTCAATCATCACCGCGTCGATTTTAGCGAGCTTAAGGGCGTCCATCCCTACCAGTTTTTTCGCGAGTGGACCATTAACATTTGCGACGGCTTTGAGCACACCTTTGCCTCCATAGCGTTTACCACCATCTCGAAGCTCCATGGCTTCGTGTGAGCCCGTTGAGGCACCGCTTGGCACCTTTGCCTCAGCAGAAGCACCAGAAGCTAACGTGACACGACAGGCCACGGTTGGATTGCCGCGCGAGTCTAAAACTTCGCGGGCGACGAGAGATTTGATTTTAGTAGTAGCGAACATAAAGAACGAAGAAAAACTTAGTGACTAGCGAATTTCAAAGGTAACCGTGATATTTGCTTCAACATCCAATGAGCCAGGCTTAATATCTGGTGCCTGTGCTGCAACATCTTCAGCTCTAAAGGTATAGACAGGGGGCGTTGGCATACTAGAAGAATTCTCGCTGAAGGTGACAACGCGCGTAATACTGACACCCATAGCCTTTGCTAATTCATCGGCCTTTTTGCGTGCATCTTCGATGGCTTTGGCGCGAGCCTGAATCTCTAGCTCTGAAGGATCATCAATCGAGAAGTTCACGCCATTGACCTGGTTTGCACCGACGGTGCCTGCTTGTGAAAGCACGGTGCCGACCTTGGTCAAATCACGTACTTTAACCGTAAGGTTTTGCGAAACGGTATAACCGATCACCGTTTGTGCGCCATCGGTATAGTCGTATTTTGGCGAGATATTGTAATTGGACGTCTGCATGTCATCCTCAGCGATACCGAGTTGTTTGAGAGCGACGATAATGGCGTTCACCTTGCGGCTATTCTCATCTTGAATCACTGGCACCTCTTTGCCTTCGCTATAAAGACCAAGATTCACGACAGCGAGATCTGGCTTGCTTGCAATCTTGCCATTACCAGCGATGGTAATGGTATCGCGATCACGTGCAACATGACCCACTTCTTTTGCTTCGCGAAAGGTCTTGTAAGATGCGAGACCGAGAAATACCGCTAAAAAACACAAAACAACAATGCCAGCGATATTAGCCATTGGGCTTTCTTTGTAGGATGGAAACATAGGTGTACAAAAAATGAAGGGTTAGACTGAGCTTAGTTTAGCGCAATTTCTTCAGACCAGGTAGGTCACCGCCATTTGCGAGAAATTCAAGCATCGCTCCCCCGCCCGTAGAGACGAAATCCATTTTGGCTAAGGTCTTGGTTTGTGAGATGACCGGGATCGTGTCACCACCCCCGCAAATCGTAAACGCCTCGTCAGAACGCTTGGCGATACTCTTGGCTAAAAACCGAGAACCGAACCCCGTTGATTTCACTTCGGTCATCCCGATAGGACCATTCCAAACGACGGTTTTCGCTTTTTGGATTTCGGTATGCCAGGCGCGCAGGGTGCTTGGACCAATATCAACAATGATGTCATCTTTTTCAATGCATTCAACCACTACGCGTCGCAATACCGGCTTTTCTGAAAGCTTCTTCGTGACGATGACATCCGTTGGAGTTAAAATCGCTTGTTCTTTTTGGAGTTTTTTCACGATCGGTAATGCCGCGTCTTCGCAATATGAAGCGCCGATCGACAATCCGCGCGCTTTATAGAAAGGCGCGGCCATAGCACCCCCAACCAAGACCTTGTCAGCGTGCTTTAACATATCCTTTAAAACGCCGATTTTGGTCGTCAGTTTTTTACCACCGAGTACTGCGATATAGGGTGACGCCGTCTTTTTTAATAGCTTGCCAAGCTGGTCAACTTCTTCGATGAGCGCAGGGCCTGCATACGTGTCTGCATAAGCCGTGATACCGACGATCGAGGCGTGTTTGCGATGACAGGCAGAGAACGCGTCATTCACAAAAACCTTGCTTAGCTGTGTATAAGCCTTCGCTAAAACCTTGTCATTTGTTTCTTCGCCTTTTTCAAAACGGACATTTTCTACAATAAAACAGGTGCCCGGTTCAGACAGAGCGATACGTTCTTGCATCGCTTTAAGATCTTTTGCCTTGCTAATCGATCCATCCAAAAAAATAACAGATTTTCCGAGGGATTTTTTGAGGAGTGGTAAAAGACGTTCGGTTGATAAACGTGCTTCGCGTTTTTGAGGACGGCCGATATGCGTCAAAAAAATAGGCTTAGCCCCTCGCGTGACCAAGGTCTCGACAACCACCTTTGAACGCTGCAATTTTAAATGATGCTCAGCTTCAAGCGTGCCATTTAGGGGGATATTCCAATCAACCCGCACGAGCACGGGCTGGTTTTGGAGCTTCAGCTTTGCGGGCAAGGTGCGGAGTTTCATGGACGTTTTTAGCGAAGATTTTTGCCAACCTCGAGCGACATTTCAGCGAGGCGATTTGAATAACCCCATTCATTATCGTACCAAGCGATTACTTTAACCATATCGCCATCAACCACCTTTGTAAGCTCGAGATCTACGATACAGCTCGCTGGATTACCGATAAAATCTGATGAAACGAGCGGCTCTTCTGTTACTTCTAGCACGCCTTTATATCTAATATTCGCAGCCGCTTTTTTAATGGCTTTATTCACCTCTTCTACCGTCGTTTTCTTTTTCAACAAAAAGGTAAAGTCCGAAAGCGAAACAACCGGTACTGGCACGCGGATTGAAAGCCCATCAAATAACCCTTTAAGTTCAGGGATCACTTCGGTCGTTGCAAGAGCGGCGCCCGTTGTTGTTGGGACGATATTCTCTGCAGCGGCACGAGCACGACGAAGGTCTTTATGTGGGCCGTCCTGCAAATTCTGATCAGCGGTATAGCCATGAATCGTTGTCATCATCGCCTTTTTCACGCCAAAGACATCGTTCATGATGGCGGCGACGGGCGAGATGCAATTCGTCGTACAGCTTGCATTGTTGATCACCTTAGCTTTTTTACCTGCGCCTTTTTCATTCACCCCGATCACATGTGTTGGCACATCACCACCTTTTGCTGGCGCGCTGATAATCACGCGCTTTGCACCGGCTAGAATATGCTTTGACGCACCTTCGAGATCAGTAAAACGCCCGGTGCACTCGAGAACAACATCAATCCCAAGCTTGCTCCACGGCAAATTAGCTGGATCTTTTTCAGCAAAGACCTGGATCTTTTTACGGCCAACGGTAATCGATTTGGCATCGCCTGAAATCTCTTGGTCCCACTTGCGGTAGACGGTGTCGTGCTTCAAGAGATGTGTAAGGGTCGCCGTATCCGTTAAATCGTTAATAGCGACCACCTCAAAACCAGGCAGTTTAAAACCGGCGCGCAAAACATTGCGACCGATGCGGCCAAATCCGTTAATAGCGATGCGTGTCATAGGCGTAAAGAGCGAGTGAAAAAGAAATTAGTATTTACCGTATTCGCGCTCTTCTTTACGCGATTTGTAGAGAAAGAAGAAGGCTAAGAACATGGTGCCGGCCGCAATCGCCCACAGCCACGGATAGGTCGCGAAGACAGACTTATCATCAGTTTTACGTTCAGTTGTTGCGCCAAGAACGCGACCCTCTTCTGTCGGCAGATTCGTATCAGTCGGTAGAATCACGGTGCTTGAAGCTGGCTCGGATGGGATAGTCGGAGGGGGCGCAACAGGATCCGGTGCAGAACGGTTTGGATCAAGCGGAAACGCGTCATCTTTATCACCAACACCGTCGCCATCGGTATCAAACTTTAACGGATTCGTACCGACGGATTGTTCTTGAAAATCATAGAGCCCGTCATTGTCGTCATCTGAGTCTTCGGAGTCATCGATACCATCCCCATCCGTATCTTTGGACTTTTTTGGATCGGTTGGAAATTGGTCTTTTGTATCAGGTACGCCGTCATTATCGTCATCCGGGTCAACCTTATCACCAGTACCATCACCATCATTATCACGATCTACAAAAAACGTGATTGACGCTGAATCGCCCACAACACCCGTCTCGCCTTTCGTATCTACGCGCAATGAATGATTACCATACTCGGCTGGTGTCCAACCAATCCAAACTTCTTCGGCGAGGCCATTCTTTTTGTAAGAAATTGGCTTGGTGCCAATAAGCTTATTATTCGCATAAAAAAGCACGTCACCTTCGGTATCTCTTTTGCAAAGTGGCTGAACCGTTGCATAGATCTTTGCCGCATAACCTACAAAAGGCGCCGCCGGCAAAACACTAATGTCTTCGTTGCGGATGGAAAGCGTACAGCCGGCATTGGTGGCCGGAGTACTCGTCGCCGCAAAAACAGGCATGCCTGCGAGGGCAGCTACCGTCACCAAAGCTGGTACGGCAAAACGTGATAAACGCATATCTGCAAAGAAGGATAACACACAAAACCCCTCCTGACAGGAGGGGTTTTGATTGGGAGCCTAGAGATTAGCAGGTCTGACCCGTTGGGGCGGACATTGCCATGCGCGAGAAGCGCGTTACCTCGATCTTTTCGCCACTTTTGGCAGAAAGCGCCGTGATAAGTTGTTCGACAGTCGTGTCTTCATCTTTGATGAAGGACTGCTTGGTCAAACACACGTCGGAGTACCACTTATTGAGCTTACCTTCGACGATTTTTGCTTTGATATCTTCTGGCTTTTTGTCTTCAGCCATCTCTGCCATGAATTCAGCTTTCTTTGCTTCATGGATTTCAGCAGGGATCGTTTCTGGGCTGACATAGGTTGGGTCAGCGGCAGCAACCTGAAGGGCGAGGTCATTCGCCAAGCCTTTGAAATCTTCGCCGCGGCCGACAAAGTCGGTTTCACATGCGAGTTCAACGATAGCCGCGAGTTTGCCATTGTGGTGCAAGTAGGTTGCAAGCAAACCTTCGGACGCGGTGCGTTCGGATGCTTTTTTTGCTGCCTTGATCGCGCCTTTCTTTTTAAGGACTTCGATTGCCTTGTCCATGTCGCCACCAGCTTCTTCGAGGGCGTTTTTACAGTCCACGATACCAGCTGAAGTGCGGTTGCGGAGCTCCATGACGAGCTTGTTGTCGATAGCCATAGTATTTTGTAATGAGCGTTCGCCTAAAGCGAGACGGTATTAGTTATTTTTGAGCTGAGCGAACGAGCGTGCCTGAGGAGAAGCAACGAGGGTGCTGCCCAAGCGTGCACGGTTCGATTCCCATTCTTTCTTGCCATCGTTGATGGCGCCAGCAACGATGTCTGCCATCATTTGAATAGCTTTCACTGCATCGTCGTTCGCAGGAATTGGGTAGTCGATATCGGTTGGATTCACATTGGAGTCACAGACAGCGACAACCTTTACGCCACGGCGAAGCGCTTCTTGAAGCGCAGTTTTGTCTTTTTTGACATCGAAGATGAAGAGCACGTCAGGGACGCGGTTCATCTCTTGGATACCACCGATCTTATCTTCGAGAAGTTTGATCTGCTCAGCAAAGCGAAGCTGTTCGAGCTTGGTGAACTTACCGAGTTCGCCCTTTTCTTGCTTGCGCTTAAGATCCTTCAATTTGCGGATCTGGGAGGCAATGGATGGGAAGTTGGTAAGCGTACCGCCAAGCCAGCGCTTGTTGATATAAGGCATGCCAGCAGTGATTGCTGCGGTCTCAACGATTTGAGAAGCCTGCTTTTTGGTACCAACAAACAAAATCGTACCGCCACGAGCTGCCGTCTTTTTCAAGAAAACCAAAGCGTCTTCAAGAGCTTTGACGGTCTCTTCGAGGTTAATGATATGAATACCTTGGCGCTGGCCGAAGATGAATTTCTTCATCTTAGGGTGCCACTTAGAGGTTTGGTGACCGAAGTGCATGCCCGATTGGAGCATGTCCTCCATTGAAGGGAGTTTGGACATAGATAATTCCTTTTATTCGTTCATCCCTGGCCCTCCGTGCCTCAAATGAGGAAAGGAAAGAGGTGCCGTATAGCGGGGTAGACGAAGGTTAATTAGTGACAGGATCCTACCCAATCCCCCCTTTTTTGGCAAGCCTTAGGCCAAAATCAGTACCTTTTATGTCTATTTAAATATTGACAAAATGCGTATTTTATGATAACTTGTATTTGAGTATTGATATCCTCTCATTTATTACTATCGAGAGATAGGGACGATTGAAGGTGGCTACGCATGTCGCATGGCTTGATACTCGGAAAGGAACACGCCTTGAAAAGGAAAAAGAACCCCCGGATCTCCGGGATGACGCTCGTTGAGATCATGATCGTTGTGGTCATCATGGCGATGATCGCAACAGGCGTCGGCGCTGCCGTCATCCCTCAGATGATGCGCGCTCGCGTTAAGCAGGCTCGCATCGACGCGAGCAGCATCCGTGCCGCCGCCGAACAGCTACTACTGTCAGGCGACCAGGTCGAATGCCCGACCGTAGAAGACCTGCATCAAGCGGGTATGCTTCGCGGCAGGCAAGTGCAGACCGTCGACCCCTGGGGCAATGCCTTCGTCGTCAGCTGTGATACCGACGAAGTCGGCGTCACCTCTGCAGGTAGCGATGGCGCCTTCGGCACCGAAGACGACGTCATCTGACTCGTGCGACGTACTGTCGCAACACCCCCCGAATCTTTACGGATAGGGGGTGTTTTTATATCAAAAAGACGAGGATTACTCCCCGTCTTCTTCGTTGCCTTGTTTGCCGGATTTTACCGCGAGCACGATTTGCTCCATATCGCCATCGAGGATGAGTGGCAGGTTATGCCAGCTTTTCTTGATGCGGTGATCAGTGATGCGATCTTGTGGATAGTTATAGGTGCGGATCTTTTCTGAACGATCAGCGGTGCCAATTTTTGAACGGCGGTCGGCGTCGAGTTCGGCGTGGCGCTTTGCTTCTTGGGCTTCCCACAAACGCGAACGAAGAACCGTCATAGCGCGTTCACGGTTCTGTAACTGCGAGCGTTCGTCCTGACATGAGACCGACATGCCCGTTGGCAAGTGAGTGATGCGCACGGCCGATTTGGTCGTGTTCACCGATTGACCACCTTTACCACCAGCGCAGAAGGTATCAACGCGCAGGTCTTTGGCTTCAATCTCGATTTCGGTTTCTTCGATTTCTGGCAATACGGCGACTGATGCGGTCGAGGTATGAATGCGCCCCTGTTTTTCAGTACTTGGGACACGTTGCACGCGATGCACGCCTGACTCGAATTTATACCAACCATAGGCACCGGCGCCTTGAATCCCCAAAATCACTTCTTTATAACCACCGGTTTCATTGGTGGACTCTGATAAGAGATTCGACTTCCAGTTGCGGCGTTCGGCGTAGCGTAGGTACATGCGCAAAAGATCGCCAGCAAATAACCCCGCTTCATCACCACCGGCGCCGGCGCGGATTTCCATAATGATGTCATTTTGGTCGTGCGGGTCTGGTGGGACGAGGGCGAGTTCGAAGGCTTCTTCGGCGGCAGCAAGCTCTGGCTGGATGCGTGCCGTTTCTTCAATGCCCATGTCTTTCATCTCCTGATCATCCGAGCCCGCCGCCTCTTCAGCGTCGGCCATAGCTTGAACTAATGAGAGATATACCTCGGCAACCTCCGCCATGTGACGGGCGTGGTTAAACGCCATCGAAGCCTCTTTGATCAGCTTTTGGCTTGCCAGGGTTTCGGGCAAAGCCAACTTCGCCTCCGCTTCTTTGAGCGTGGCACGGGCTTCGAGGGCTTTTTGTTTGAGGGAGGCGTTCATATTATTTTACAGGGTTCATGGTATCAAAAAACCTCACCCCTCGCCCGCCCCTTGCCCCTGGTAGGGGTGTCGGAGACGTACGAGAAGTGAGGTCGAGGCCGCTAAGCGCCGATTTCAACGGTTGCTTTTGAAGAACGCTTTTCAGCTTTAACCGCTGTGCGTTTTGCCGTCTTGGTCTTCTTGCCAGTAGCTTCTTCGCTCTTAAGCGATGCAAGGCGCTTGAACTTGTCGATACGACCTGCCGCATCGATAAGATTCTGCTTACCCGTGTAGAACGGATGGCATTTATTACACAATTCGACGTTGATTTCTGCCAACGTTGCACCTACCTGTACGGAGTTGCCACAGGCGCAAACGATCTTCGCATCCTTGTGGTATTTTGGGTGGATTTCGGACTTCATAGGGATATTTGAGAATGGGCAGATACTAGCAGAACCCTAGAAAATACGCAAGACTAGGCTTCTTTTGTCGTCATTACCCGGTATTATTGACGCGCTAAGACGATACCCCTAGGGTTAATAATGACTCGTACCCAGGGAGACGCTCGTCATGCCACCCGAAAAATCATCCGATCGTTATATCCGCGAAGCCCTCGAATTGGAGCAGGCCCACGCGTTTGTTGTCACCCCCTCGGGTGAGACGACCACTCATTCAAGTCTTGCTCTTGGGTGGGTCCGGCACATTCAAATGGTTACGCCAGAGACCGGCCTCGATGATGGTGGTGAGATTCACTTCATCTACCAACCTCATGGTCACCCATCAGTAATCGAAGGGATAATTGTTCCCGATGACTTCGAAGCACTCGTAGAGGCGGCAAAAAATGACGCTACTCAGCACACGCTCAAATTTATCCCTTATCTACAAGAAACCGATCCTGATGACACGGTTCTTGAGCCACAGACCATCATTATCCCGCTTTTGGGGTCCTATGGTTTTCAGAGATTCATTCAACGGTTTACCGTGCTCTTTGGCATCTTTATCTCTGAGCGTTTTCAGCGCCAAGTACATGACTACGCTGTAGTCATCGATCAGACGAGTGATGAGTCAGACAAAAATCTCATACTCTCCTAGTGTCAGCACCGCGAGGAGGTCTACATGGACACAAAAACAAACTACCTAGTACTAGGTGAATCAAGTCTTATTCGTAGGGTGTACATCGAGACACCTACCCTCAACTACTTCTTCATCTTTGGGCTCTATGTTCTCGTCGATGACGAAGGGATAGCGACCTACGAACTTCACTACGAAGTTACCGCCGTAGAGGGTACGCTTTCGGTAAAAATCCGAACCCCTGTCTCCACGAGTGAACTACGCCGCCTATACGACATTGCCGAAACCGAAGCAACGCACGTTAAGACCGAGGTAGCTTGTCGACGCATAGACCATCTCACGCATGATCTCTTCGTCATCCCTGAACCGATTGCCCTCTATCTGCCCCTTAGCGGCGAAGCGAGTGTGAGAAGCTTGATTCTTGGGTTCTACAAGCAGCACGTCTCACATGAACCTTCGCCAATCTTGAACTACAACGCTGAAACTTCAAGAAAAGGGTCCAGTGATATCAACTAAAAGACCAACCCCGCTAGAGCACAGCTCGCGGGGTCTTTTTATCCTAAAGAAATTTTCTCGCCACCCACCAGTACATTTTCATTACCGGATTGCCAACGTGTTCGAGTAGTGGAATTTTTGCACTGTCATCCTGAAAGAGAATCTCTGATACAAAGAGACGTGATAGTTCACGATCGTCTATTTTGCTAAGGCGCTGAATTTCAACACGGCGTCTATTAACCCACTCCCAATACGATTTTGAAACAAGTTCTTGGTAGACTTTTTTCTTTTCTGGCCACCATCCGCGTGCAAGCGAAAAGAGACAAAGAACGAACTCCATCCCGATAAGAAAAGGTGATATCAAAAACAGCGTCCACGGCTTGAGATACATGAACATGACGGCATAGCGGTTGCGCTCCATCCAAAAAAACTTGGTCATGGATTTTGAAAACTCATACCAGTGATAGATGACAGACTCAGGAACAACCACGATCTTTTTACCCTGTATGCGCATCATGAACGAAGCTTCGGTATCTTCGTGATACATGAAAAAATCCTCATCGAATAATGGACGATCTTCGAGTGCGGCGACTCGCACCATCATGCCCGCGCCCGAAGTATAAGCGATTTCAAGATCGGGATTCGTGAGACGCTCTTCTTTATAAAAGGCCCTTGCCTGCTCTGTTGTCCATTTATAGCCGCGCGAATAGCCGAAACCCAAAAAGTGATAGGCGTTACCAACGGTGTTTACACGATCGCGATCTTCACCAAGAAGAATAAGTGATTGAGCGATACCAATACTCTTGTCCCCTTCCATTCTTGCAACGATAGGTTCAAGAAAATTCGGCGCAACGTCGGCGTCTTGGTTTAACAAATAGACGTAGTCACAACCAAGCTCTTTTGCTTTTGCGAGTCCGCGATTATTGTTCGCCGCGAATCCGAGCGATTCGTTGGTGAAATCGAGATAAGTGATACTAGGCAGATTTTGATTGGATTTCGGCATCCACTCACGCTCAAACCATGGTTTAACGGGTTCACGATTGGATTTTGACTCGACGCAAATGAGTTCGATACTGTCTTTTGGATACGAAATCTTTTCAAGCGAGGTCATCGCATTCACAATATCGCGCTCCCATTTTTGGGTCGCATAGGTCAGATAGATGATACCGATTTTTGGTTGGTTCATAGATAGGCCAGCATAAACAAAACGGTACGCGCAATCTCGTAACGAATCGTGAGAAGCTTATCTTTGAGCGTGATCTCACGCCAATGCATCTGATAGATGCGCCACTGATTACGGTACGCGGCAACACGAAGATGTTTTGGACGTTTACGTTCAGCGAGAATGCGATTCAAGATACCACGAGGTGACTCGCGGATGGCGCGCACGTGATAGGCGCGCGCATCACTCACACAAACCGACTTCATCCCCGCATGGTTCAAACGAAAGGCCAATTCAACATCCTCTTTATACATGAAGAAGCGCGGATCATAGAGATTACCGTCCGTGCGAACCGCATCTACCGAAGCGCGGCGGTACATAGCTACCGCACCCGACACGCCCCAAACCTCGATACCAGAATGATCACGAATGCCCGTAATGAGACGACGCGAATCACGCACCATGCCTAAACACACATAGTCTAAACCCACCGTATCAATCTCATCGGTAGGTTTATCGTACCAACGCAAAACAATAGGCGTTGCAGAAGCAATGGTCGCGTCTGCTTCAACCGAGGCGAGCATTTTTTGCAGACAGTCTGGCTCGAGATAGGCGTCTTGGTTTAAAACAAGAACAAATGGCGCATCCGTCATGCGGTAGAGATTATTGTGGGCGCTAAAACCAAGATTGCGCTCACCTACGGTCAAACGATACGGCAACGAAAAATTCGCGAGATGCACGCGCACTTTGGCGAGCTCAGAAGCGTCACAGGAGTTTTCATAAAATAACACCTCGATATCACTTATCGCTTGTGACTCGAGAGAGCGCAAAAGTGGGTGCAGGTATTGACTGCCGTGATAGAGCGCGATTTGAATGACGAGTTTGCTCATAGAGACGTTTTACCAAAGCGCACAAAAAACTTGGTCAGCGCATAAGAATATGCTGCAGCGTATTTAATCATCACGACCTGCCAATGTGGATGCCATTTGTCGAAATACGCGATCATTGAAGCTGAGAAGACTTTGTTCTTCCACAAACTCTCTCGTTGGGCGAAGCTCGCACTCGAGAGGTCATCGTGAGCGACGATCGAAGGCTCATAACACACGCGCAAACCAGCGGCTTTTGCCGCACGACAATAATCGACTTCTTCAAACCAAAGATAATAACGCTCATCTAACATGCCGAGCTTACGTTTTGCCGTTTCGCTCACAGCAAAATAGGCGCCGCGCAATGAGTCGCAGTCTTGCGCCTGATGTAAATCAAGATCTTTGCCAAAATAGTCTGAGACAGTAAATGGCAAGACTTTAGCAACCTTTGTTAAAACACAAAGTTGATTCAAGAGCGTCGGATATCGGCGTAATTGCGGGACGGGCTGACCATCTGCCATGAGAAGCTTTGCGCCGAGGACGGCGATGGATTTGTCGGCATCCAAGATCTCAACCGTTTTCTGCAAGGCGTCTTTCTCTACCGTCGTATCTGGATTCAATAAGAGAAGGTGGCGTCCACGCGATAACTCCCAGGCATGGTTATTGGCTTTGGCAAAGCCCGCATTATGATCATTGGCGATAATACGAGCTTGAGCGAAGGCCTTCATCGCGACTTCGGCAGACCCATCAGATGAGGCATTATCCACAACAAACCATTCAGCCTTGATCGAGCCTTCGCTTGCAGCGAGTGATTTGGCGAGGGCTTCGAGTTGCTTGGAGGAGTTCCAGGTAACCGTAATAACCGTGAGGTCGATTGCCCCCGGTTGATCAGCGTTTAGCCATGATATTTTATTGTTATTTACGCCTTCAACCTGCATACGGATTGCTCTGACAGTACACGTTTGCTAGCGTTTAGGCCATGTCCCACCTTCTCGTCACCGGCGGCGCCGGCTTTATCGGTGCCAACTTCGTTCGTTATTGGAAAACGCATCATCCAGAAGATATGATTCGTGTTTTGGACGTGCTCACCTATGCCGGCAACCTCCAAAACCTCGAAGGACTCGATATCGACTTCGTTCAAGGCGATATTTGCGATGTCGCAACGGTCGCTAAAGCCTTTGACGACATTGATACCGTCATTCACTTCGCAGCAGAAACGCATGTCGACCGCTCGATTACGGGTAGCATGCCTTTTGTTCAAACCAATGTCCTTGGCACACTCACCTTGCTCGAAGAAACAAAAAAACGAAGTGATCAAATCAAGCGTTTTCATCATATTTCTACGGATGAAGTCTTTGGTGCGTTAGAACTCGGCTCGGATGAGAAGTTCTCTGAGGTGACACATTATGATCCGCGTAGCCCCTATAGCGCTTCAAAAGCCGCATCTGATCATCTCGTGCGTTCGTACTATCACACCCACCATTTACCGATCACGATCAGTAATTGTTCAAATAATTACGGCCCTTATCACTTTCCAGAAAAACTCATCCCGTTGATGATCTTGAACGCGATGCAAGACAAACCTCTCCCCGTTTATGGCGATGGATTGAATGTGCGCGACTGGATTCATGTCGAAGACCATTGCCGTGGCATTGAAGCGATCTTGCTCAAGGGTAAGGTCGGTGAGACTTATTGCTTGGGCGGCGATGCTGAAAGAGCAAATATTGATGTGGTAAAACGCGTGCTTGTAGCGCTCGATAAACCGGAGTCCTTGATTCGCTATGTCGAAGACCGCAAAGGCCATGACCGCCGCTATGCCATCGACTCAAGCAAGGCAAAACGCGAGCTCGGCTGGGAGCCTAAGAAATCTTTTGAGCAAGGCTTGCAAGAAACCGTCCAATGGTATCTCGATCATGAAGACTGGTGGCGCCCGCTCTTGACAAAAACCTCGTAATTACGAGGTTTTGTTGATAAGAAAGGGGTATCTATGAAGATCCTTGTCGTTGGTGCCAATGGCTTTGTTGCAAAGCGTTTTATTGAAACCTATCCGAGCGAAACCGTTGCTTTTAGCGAACGCGTTACTGATAAAGCCTCGTTCTTAAAAGCGCTCGACGAACACCAGCCTGACGCAGTAGTGAACGCCGCCGGTCGCACAGGGCGTCCAAATGTTGATTGGTGTGAAGACCACCAGGTTGAGACCTATGAAGGCAACGTGCAATTACCACTAACCCTTGCTAGTGCCTGCCAAGAGCATGGTATTTATCTTTTGCATCTTGCTTCAGGCTGTATTTTTTACGGTGACTCCCCTGACCCGCGCGGTTGGCGTGAAGATGATTTTGCGAATCCGTCAGCATTTTATTCGCGCACCAAATATGCCGCTGATCTCGTTTTGTCGAAGATGCAAAATGTCGGTATCGCTCGTTTGCGCATGCCTATCGACAATCGTCCAAACCAACGCAATCTCATTGATAAGCTCGCAGCCTATAAACAGGTAGTCGATGTAGAGAATAGCGCCACCGTTATCGATGATCTTGTTCGTGCGATGTATGAGCTTTGCGTTAAACGTGGACAAGGGATATTTCATGTGGTGAATCCGGGAACATTGCGCCATCGCGCATTACTTGACCTCTATCGCGAGCTCGTTGATCCAACCATCCAAACCGAATGGATTCGCGCAGAAGATCTTGTCGCAAAAGGTCTCGCCACCAAAACCCGTTCAAACTGCATCCTTCAATCAACGCGTTTGCAAGAACTCGGTATTCAGATGCGTCCAATCGACGTCGCGCTTCGCGATACCATGATGAAGTACGCCGTCTATAAGCTCGCCCAACAAACGCCACAACAGCAAAATGCCACGTCGTTTTTGCGTGGTACACCCGCAACAACCAATCAGCCTACTCCAGTACAACCACCAAAGATGAAGGGCGCTATTATGGCGGGTGGACGTGGCACGCGTTTAGCGCCGCTCACCAATGTCACAAACAAACATTTGCTGCCGATTAATAATAAGCAGATGGTGCTCTATCCCCTACAAACGCTTTTGCAGGCAGGTATTCGCGATATCATCATCGTGACCGGCCCTGACTATGCTGGGCACTTTATGAACTTGCTTGGCTCGGGTAAACAATATGACTGCAATATCACCTATCGCATTCAAGACGAATCGGGCGGTATCGCTCACGCGTTGGCGCTCTGTGAAGACTTTATTGGCAATGACCATGTCACCGTGATTCTTGGCGATAATATTTTTGAAGATAATTTTCATGCGCCGGTATCAAGCTTTCAAGGCGGCGCCATGGGCTTTTATAAACCCGTTGCTGACCCGCATCGTTTTGGCGTAATGGAGATTGATTCGACAGGACGCGTCCTCACTATCGAAGAAAAGCCGCAGCAGCCACGCTCAAACTTCGCGCAAGTCGGTCTCTACGTGTATGATAAACGCGTTTTCGATATCATTAAGACGCTTAAACCATCAGGTCGCGGCGAACTTGAAATAACCGACGTGAACAATGCGTATTTGCAGAGAGGTGAACTCTCGGCACGCCCGGTACGCGGTTTTTGGACGGATGCCGGAACCTTCGATAGCTTGAAAAAAGCTTCTGACTTTGCCGCAGAACGCGGACTCTAACCATGAAACACACTCTCGTCCTCGGCGGCGGATTCGCCGGCCTCTCTGCCATCCATGAATTGCGCAAGCAACCAGACATGCGCATCACGCTCGTCGATTCAGGCGAGCGCTTTGTGTTCACTCCATGGTTGATTGACGCACTAGCCGGTGAACGCGCTCCACTCGATATCTCGATGGACTATGAAACACTTGCCACAAGACTTGGCTTTACCTTTGTTCGCGGTACCGTTCTCGGTTTGCAACGTGACCAACATCAAGCAACGATTCAGCTACATAAAGGCGGCCCTCAAGCGCTGAACTACGATGACGCTATTCTCTCGCTTGGTGCAAAGACGGGCTACTATGGCATTGCAGGCGCAACAACAAATACCTTGCCACTTAAAACGCTAAGCGATATTGAGCGTATTCATGAGCATGTGCGCTCATGCACAAAAAAAGCCCTTAGCGCTTCTGATACGCGCACTAAACAAGAGTTATTAAGCTTTGTTATTGTTGGAGCTGGTCCTACCGGTGTTGAAAGTGCTTTTGCGCTGAAGAAGTTTGTTGAATCAACTCTCGGTGAGCAATGGTGCCGCGTCGCACCCTATGCACATTTTTATGTCGTGCAAGGCGCTCCAACGATTTTGCCAGGCTTCAATAGCCGTGCCATCGGTCTTGCGACCGACGAATTACGCAAGCAAGGTATCGAACTCATTCTCGGCGAACCCGTAGAAAAACTCGAGTCTAATACTCTCTTCACGACACGCGGCACGACGATTCACGCTGGCACTATTCTGTGGTGTGCCGGTGTCGAGCCAAACTTTATCGACGTACAACCAGAGCTCCCAAAAGAACGCGGTGGCTGGATTTGTCCAAATGATCTTGAGCTCGATGAATCCATTGTGGGTGCCGGTGACAATGTGCGTATGATGCTTGGCACCATGCCAGCCCCAAAAACCGCCCAAGTTGCCATGCCGATGGGCGAAGCGGCGGCAAAACGTCTTATCACCAAACAAAAAGTCGCTTTTACCTATTTGAGCAAAGGCGCGGTTCTGGTGCTTGGTGACAATGGACTCTTTGATCTCGGATTCTTGAAAATCAAAACGCCATTAGCAAAATTTGTTCGTGCGATACTGTACCGCATTCGGTTCAACCAACTCACCAAATAAAAAACCCTCCCGACGCAATGTCGGGAGGGTTTTTTATTTGAACGAATTACAAGTTGAACTTATTGCGAAGTGGGCCAATACCTGGGACTTCCCAGAATTCACCTTGGAGACATTTCACAAGAGCGATAACATCTACGATGAAGAGAGCAATTGCCAAGATCCAACCGATAACCGGGATCCAGAAGACAAATGAACCGACCAATCCAGCAATGAAGATCATAAGACCTTGCTTTGCGTGCTCATAGGCGTATTTTGAATCCTTCTTCAAAAGAAGCGGGACGAAAACCAAGATACCGACATACGAGAGTGCAGCGACAAGTTTATTGTCTTCGATGTCCTTGGCGTCAAAGTGGGTTACCGGGGTAGCCATTTTTGGCGCTTCAGAGGAGTGGCTCTGGTGGGAGTTTTGGTTATTCTCCGGGGTTGGGTTTGTTTGTTCCATACGGGTATAGCTTTACTGAAATAAGGGATTTTGGCAACTAGTAACCCATCGCATTACCGACTTGGCCCATAGAAGGCTCGTCTTTCTTTGGTTTTTCGACGATGGCACATTCGGTCGTGACAAACATCGCGGCCGCTGAGACGGCATTCTGGAGCGCTGAGCGGGTGACCTTAGTTGGATCGATAATGCCTGCAGCGACCATATCGACATACTCGTCGGTCTCGGCATTATAGCCCATAGCACCCGACAATTTGCGCACAGACTCTACAACCACGGCGCCGTCTTTGCCGGCGTTCTGTGCAATCATCCGCAATGGCTCTTCGACGGCGCGCTTGATGAGGCGCAAGCCAACGTCTTCGTCTTCGTCCAACTTCAATGCGTCGAGCGCTTTGACCGCACGTAAAAGCGCCGTACCACCGCCTGGGACAATCCCTTCTTCGATCGCGGCTTTTGTTGCGGCGATCGCATCTTCAATACGGTGCTTTTTTTCTTTCATCTCAACTTCGGTGGCAGCACCGACTTTAATAACACCAACACCACCAACAAGTTTTGCAATACGTTCTTGAATCTTTTCTTTGTCGAAAGAAGAATCCGTGATTTCAAGCTGTTTGCGCAATGCATTCGCGCGCGCTTCAATCGCGTCTTTTTCGCCTTTACCGTCCACAAAGACGGTTGTCTCTTTTGTTGAGATGACTTTGCGTGCACTGCCCAAGTCTTCAAGCGTGACGGTATCGAGTTTGCGTCCAATGTCTTCGCTGATAAGGGTTGCACCTGTCATGATGGCGATGTCTTGCAAAAGCTCTTTGCGACGATCGCCGAAGCCAGGAGCTTTAACAACAAGGGCATTAAAAATGCCACGAATACGGTTCATCACGACCGTGGTCAATGCATCCGTATCAATGTCGTCGGCAACAATCATCAACTCTTTACGATTGGTTTTGAGCACCAATTCGAGCATTGGCAAGATTTCTTGAAATGACGCAATCTTTTTGTCGGTCACCAATATCATCGGCTCGGCGAGCTCGGTCTCCATGCGTTCTTGATTGGTCACCATATAAGGCGACGCGTAGCCGCGGTCGATACGCATCCCTTTGACCACGTCTTTGGTGATACCAAAGCTTTGGCCTTCTTCAACGGTAATCACGCCGTCTTGGCCCATTTCTGCCACAATTTCAGCAATGGTTTTGCCAATCTCTTTATCATTTGCCGAAATCGAAGCCACCGCCTCAATCATCTCGCCTTTCACCGGCTGCGAAACATGATGGCGTAATTCGGTGATCATGGCTTCGACGCTTTTCTCCATCCCGCGTTTGATCGCGAGCGGATTTGTGCCTGCGGTCACGTTCTTTAAGCCTTCTGCAATCATGGCTTGGGCAAGAACGGTAGCCGTCGTTGTGCCGTCACCTGCCACATCATTGGTACGTGAGGCAACTTCTTTGACGAGTTCGGCGCCCATATTCTCAAGCTTGTCTTCGAGCTCGATTTCTTTTGCAACCGTAACACCATCCTTGGTGATGGTTGGTGCACCGTATGAACCCTCGATAATAACGTTACGGCCTTTTGGGCCGAGGGTCACTTTGACGGCATTCGCTAATTTATCGACGCCGCGTTTTAAGCCTTGGCGTGCGTCTTCGTTAAAGGTGATAATCTTGCTCATATTATTCAATCACGGCGATAATATCTGATTCAGAAACGACGAGGTACTCTTTGCCATCAATTGTTACTTCGTCTGGGGCGTATTTTTTAAACATCACCTTGTTGCCGATTGCAACGGTCATGGCAGCACGGGCGCCGCTTTCAAGCAGGCGACCTGGCCCAACAGCAATGACTTCTCCTTGTTCAGAGCGTTCATTCTCACCGGTATCTGGTAAAAGAAATCCTGATGCGGTTTGCGTCTCTTTGGACGTCGGGATCACAATAACGCGATCATGAAGTGGTCGTAATATCATAGTAGATTTCATGAATGAAGATTAGCATTCAAACAGTGAGAGTGCTAATCGGCTTCAAGGTTAGCGAATCTCTTGACGACGTTCAAGACCAATGAATAACAAAATAATAGCGAGCAAAATATGCCCCGACCAATAGCTCCAGAGATAGTGATCCAGTAGCAATAAAGGCCAAATTACTACACTGACGATCGACACCCTCCTCCAATCCCATCGAAAGCGTCCGAGAGCAATTAGAAGGCTGGCGAATCCAACAAGACCAAGCTCGAGCAATGCCATAACCGGCACCACATGAGGTAAAAGAGGCTTCTGCCCTGCTGTTATAAGAACGGGTACTAGCGCCCCTTGCCCCGTACCAAAAAACGGATGACGAGCAAAGACGCTAGGTACTTGTTGAAGTGCGACAACGCGCTCATTCACCGACTGCGCTTCAGCTGCTCCTTGATTTGGTGCGGAGACAGGACGGACGAGAAAAGGAAAAATCGCGAGCGTTAAAACGAAGGGTAAAAAGATTGCCAACCATAAGCGACGAGACCCCTCGACGGCGCTTCGCTTGCTCGGGGTGACGAAAAGAGCAATTGAACCAAAAACAAAGACAAGCCACGCCGAACGAGATGCCGTCAGTGCAAGCGCCATCGCTAATAACGGTAAGTGGTAGACCGAAAACCTTCTGACCCAATCTGAAAAGGTCGACCAGAAATAAGCCATGCCCAATAATGCCAGCGCCAAGTATCCACCAAAGATATTTGGATGTGGAAACCCGCCATAAGCACGCAAATATCTCACGCCTTCATTCAAAATAACCGCCGTTCCTTTGGTCGCAGGATCGAGCGCTGACAATCCCAACCATTTTTGATCAAAACCAAATTGAACGGCGAATTGAAACATCCCCAGCAATGCATGCGGAATCAATGAGATAGAGAACCAAAGCGCTAAATCCGTTAGGCGAATCTGTTCACGTTGAATCACCCAAACAAATACCCCAGCAAAAGCGACCGAGATAAGCCATGCAATGCTTGCACGCGGCTCACCCGAAAAAAGCGCAGGAACAAGGACCGCTACCAGTAGTATGAGTTCAATAACTTGTGGTTTACGCCATTGAACACGCTTTTGCCAAAGAGAGACAGTGGCACACACAAGCAATATCAACCAAAAAGCATAGATCGAGATTCTGCCCTGCTCCCATGGATAGCCGGCCAGCAACCCCGCATCACTAAACCAACGCGTTTGCCAAGGCAAAACGAGCATCAAGAGAATAAAGAGGGCGCGTTTAACATTCATACGTTTTGCAAAGCTCGAGATAACGATTGCGATACGCTAAGCGACGATCATCAACATGAAATTTTAAGATATGATCATTCGCAATGACCGCGGTCGTTTTGTTTAATTGCGAGCGGATATCTGCAACGAACTTCCATTCTGAAAGTCGTCGTGTGAGTTTTTCAACCCAAGCAAAAACAGGTAATCGTATAGACTTAACGCCATTATGAAATCCAGGCAATGATAACCATGGTATTGCTAGAGGCACTAATGAACGCAGTTTTGCATTCTGACGCCAAAGACTCTCACCGATACCGTCATCGTAGAGAGGCAACAGAGAAAGAAACCAGTGACGCAAATACACGTCATTCTCGATAGCGAGCGGGTAGAGATCGAGCGCGGTCTCATCGACAAAAAACGTAAGACAAACCGGATCTTGTTTTGCGCTTTCTACTCGCCAACGTCTAATAGCTAAATAAAGCGTGGCAAAAAATCGCGTTTGCCAAACCGTGCCGTTTTTACACACGATAAAAAAATCGATATCACTCTCTTCATTGGTATGCGCTAAGGCGAGGGTATTACAGACATAGGCCGCTTTTACTCCGCCTAAACGAGAGAGAAATGTCGCAAACTGTTTTGCGCGACGGATCTTGCGGGGAAAAAGCGCTTCTCGTTCGCGGTGCTCGGCGATAAGCTGCTCTGCGTTTTGAAAAACGTATCGACCTTTTGTAAAAAATAACACACCGTCTTGAACGAGTACGTCTATTGCTTGTTCTGCATCTTCATTAAAAATGGCCGGATTCGTCGTCTCAGCATGCGCGACCAATTCAAAACGCGTTGGTGGATAAGCAAGCGCCGCAAAAAAGCACTGCGCTCTCAAGATGGCCGCGCGCGCTTGATTCATAATTAGGATTCAACCACCGAACCACCAAAAGCCTGCAGAATATTACCCACCATATCAGGCGCACCACCCGGGGCCGCTGCTGCTTCAGAAGCAACGATCCCTTCGATCATGATTTGGTCATTTTTTAAGGCGATCCGAGCGGCTTCTTGAATGATGGCACGATTCTTCCCGTCCCCAATCAAACGATCACGGTGAAAAGAGTACTGAAATTTAATAAAGACCGTATTACCCTCGACCGAATGCGGTGATGACGTTTTTAAAATAAATGGCAATGAGTGATTTTTTTCATCAACGAGGCGAATGATCTCTTGCCATTGAGCACGTACCGTCGCCATCGAAACCACTGGTGCAACGGATTCAACTGGTGCTGCAACAGGAGCTGGTGCCGAAATAGGCATCTCTTCAATAACTTCTTTCTCTAAAATTGAAGGCTCGGGCGCGATGACAGGAGCTACGGCAACCGGTTCAGACTTTTGTTGCGGCTTTGGCATGACCGGCGCTGGAGCGCTTGATGTTGGCGGGTTTTGTGTCAGCTGCGTTGGAGCAAGCAAGCTCAAACCAACCAATTGCACAGCAAAAATCGGGTCCATGCCCATTTTGACATCGCGACGACGTTCAAATAACGACAAGGCGATATTATGCAATTCGCTCGGCGTAAAACAGCCCAAACAACTCACCAGAGTGCGTTCAGCACCTGAGCCTGCGCGATAACGTTCAGCTGAACCGGCATCAGCCTCAGCAGTAAGTAAATCTTCTACGCATTGGATCAGGTCATCAAAGAGCGGCAAAAATGGCACGCCCTCATCAGCGAGACGCTCTACGAGATTCCAGCTATCGTGAAAATGACGCTTACCCCAAGAGACAAAAAGCTCAGCCGCTTTTTCTTGCTGACCAACCGGGATGACGAGTCCGACCGTGGCTTCGGTGATATGCGCATCACCCAATCCACCCACTTGACCGAGAAGCGTTTCGGCATCACGCAAACAACCATCAGCTTTTTTGATCAAGATACGAATAGCGCCATCATCAATAGTCCAGCCCTCTGCTTTAGCGAGATCGAGCAAACGCGCTCGCATATCTTCATCGTTAATGCGACGAAACGCGAATTGCTGACTACGAGATAAAATCGTCGCTGGCACTTTGTGCCATTCGGTTGTGGCGAGAATGAAGAACGCATATTCAGGAGGTTCTTCGAGCGTTTTCAAAAGCGCATTCCATGCGGCCGTTGAAAGCATGTGAGCTTCGTCCAAAATATAGACTTTGCGACGGCCAGACGTTGGAGCAAAACGTACATGCTCAATAATGGCTTCGCGTACCGCGTCCACACCGTTATTCGTTGCTGCGTCTAATTCAATCGTATCAAAAGAGCGCCCGGTTTGAGCGTTTTGACAGGTATCACAAACCGTACAAGGCTCACCGTCTTTCATACTGGCGCAATTAAGCGCCTTGGCAAAAATACGCGCCGTCGTCGTTTTACCTACACCTCTTGGCCCCGAGAACAAAAAGACATGCCCTAAGCGCCCCGTGGCCAGCTCTTTACGGAGGGTCTCAGTAATATGTTGCTGGCCCGTAACATCAGCAAAACGTTGTGGTCGATGGACTTGGCTCAGGGACGGCATATGGCCCGTATCATGACCTCTCGGCAGGCACCCCGCAAGCAGGAACCCTCTCCCCTCCTTCGTCGGGGTGTCTCCCTTTAAAGGGAGATCAGACGGAGGACTTGACGTTCTACGTGGTTACGTGGAACGGGGTATTAAGCTATGCAATACAAAATCACGAACCCGCAGCTTAAAGAACGTCGTAGAGAACTCAGAAGAAACGCTACGCCAGAAGAGCGCGAGCTGTGGCACTATCTCAGAGGACGTAAGCTGAGCGGTTATAAATTTCTTCGTCAATTCAGTATCGACTCATTTATCGTGGACTTCTATTGCGCTCAGTACAGGCTTGCTGTTGAAATCGACGGATCACAACACCATACTGTCGAAGGGATTGAGTACGATAATGAAAGAGCTAATGTCCTGGCCGCCTTTGACGTAACTGTAATCCGTTTTACGAATGAAGACGTTAATAAACGTATTGGGCACGTACTCAAATCCATCACCACCGCCCTTCAAGCACTCGAAAAACACCCACCGGCACCCGCGTTACTAAAGATGCACGAACGGTAACCCTCCGATCTCCCTTTAAAGGGAGATGTCGACGAAGGCGACAGAGGGTTCACTCCCATGTACTTTCGGCCTTTTTCATGACGTGTTCAACGGCGGCCCATTTGGATGGAGCACTCTTTGGTACGAGAATCACCACCTCATCACCTGGCTTTGCCTTATGAAACGAGATGGCGGCGGCAAGCACACGATGCGTATGGCCATCAGCAAGGACTTTGAAGTCCGTGCTCATGTCGCCCATAACCAAAGTCCCGATAACGCGGCGACGCTCAATTGGGCCACGTTGTTTAAAGACAAAGCGACCAGAATCTGTAATCGTGACACGCATCAAATCACCTTCAACAAGCTTTGACTTGGAGGCGTAGTTTGGTGGCACAGGATAAGGGTTACCATCTTCACCCACCATATTTTCACCATCAAAAACACCGTCTATCGACTTGCCTTCAAAAGAGATACCAAAGTCTTTGGCTTCTGAAAGCAGCTTTTCGACGTCCGCCGCTTCGGCGCGACTATCAAGAAGGCGTTCGAGCGTATCCATCTGCTCTTTAAGTGAACGAATGACGCGTTGTGCGAGAGCGAGCTTGGTTTCAATCGCTGATAGAGTTACCGGCTCTTCTTTGTCTGATTCTTCTTTTTCGAAAGGATTTATGACATCTGGGATAATAACCTCGTCTTGTGACGATTCATCTTCTGGTAGTTGAAATGGGGTTGGCATATTAGGTAGGTTTAGCTATTGGATATTAGATATGACTTAGTATAACGCATTAGAGAAACGCGTCATCACCGGCGAGCGCCGTCATCTCACGACGCTGGGCGATTTCTGCCTCAACCAAGGCGCGTTTGCGGCCGAATTTATAACGCGAGAGCTCTTTGATCATATTAGCGAGCTCATTGGATTTTGGAAGCTGAATGCGGCTAGGCTGAAAGTTAAACGGCTTAGACGCTTGGTTATCAATCAGGATCTTGGCATTAAAAGTGAAGGCTTCGACATTCACCAAATCATACTCGCTAAACGTTGGCGCAAATTCTTTGGCTAAGAATTCAGCATCTTCAACACCGACACGATTAACGAACATCGAACCTACGTTACCAAAAATCGCATCACGAATCGCGGTATCGCCCTTATTCTCGAGCTGGCCAATGAATTGATGGGCGATGATGAGGTCAAGGCCGTACTTACGTGCCTCAGAGAGAATGGCCGAAATTGAATCGGTTAAGAAGTTCTGAAACTCATCGATATAGAGATAGAAATCTTTACGGTCTTTAGCATCGGTATCAGCACGAGCGAGAGCCGCCATCAAAATCTTACCAACAAGCACCATACCAATGAGATATGCATTCAAATCGCCGATCTTGCCTTTTGAGAGCTTGAGCAGAAGAATTTTTTGGCCATCCATCACGTCGCGTACATTAAATGCACTTTTCTGCTGACCAATAATCGGTCGCATGTAGTCGTTATAAATGAACGGGGTGAGCTTAGAGGTGATGTACGGCACCATATTGGCGAGCGATGCTTCACCACCTGCTTTAAGCGCTTCTTTCGTCCAAAAGTCTTTAACATCCTGTGATTTACACTTGGATAATTTGTAATTGCGATAATCTTCGTCAGCAAGAACCTTTGGAATCTCCATCAGGGTTGAACCGGATTCTGGATCTTCCATCAAAAGCAAAATAGCATTGCGCATATACAATTCAAACATCGGACCACCGGTTGATTTGAGATCGTAGAGCTTGTCAAAGATCTTCAACATCTCATTGATCACAAAGGTCTTTTGCTCAGGTTTTGCTGGATCAAACTCCAACATATTCAAACCCATCGGACGCTCAAAGTCGGCAGGGTCAAAGAAGATCACGTCTTCAGCACGTTCTTTTGGGACAAAGGCGAGCGCATCGTCAGCAAAATCGCCGTGCGGATCAATAACGCAAACGCCGCGGCCCTCTTGAATGTCTTGCTGGACCATGGATTTCATCATCTCGGTTTTACCCGAACCGGATTTACCGATGATATACATGTGACGACGGCGATCTTCTTGCTTGATGCGAATATCGTAGTTATGACCACGATACGTTGACTTACCCAATAAGAGGCCCGTTTCAGGTAGGTTGGATGGTGGAAGCGCTTTGCGTGAAAGAAGCCAATTGATCTTTGGCGTCTCGGTCGTCGGCAACGGCAAATGAAATACCGTCGCCATCTCTTCAGAATTCATCACCATTTTGAAATTCTCATCAAAAGAACGGTAGATAAAATCACGAATGACGCGCTGTTGGCGACTTGGCATCTGATGTTTAAAGCCATTGCCATATTCGTAGATATTGAATTGACCGTATGAACCAAGTATATCGTTCAGATAGCGCTGTGCAATCTCTGGCGTGCGTGCGGAAACAACAATACGCACATTCACATCCAGACCAGCCTTTGAAGCTTTTTCTTCGAGACCTTTGGCCATCTCTTGCTCTAACGCCGAGAGGCTTTGGTTTTCTTTTGGCTTGTCGTCTTTGCTGCTCGTTGTAGCAAATTTACCAAGCTCCTTACCCACGGAGGAGAAGATACTACCGCCTTGCAAGTCCTTCATTTTCTTGCCATTTTGCAAACCACGCGCAATACGCAACCCCTCAGAACGCCACCACGGAGGTGCTGTTCGCACGACATATTGAATAGCGGCACCATCTGCGTCCTCAATCTTTGAAAGCGAATTCGTCAAACCGTTCATCGAATCCGAATCAAGTTTTCGATAGGTCTTGATAGGAAAAAAGTTCTCGCGACGAAACGCTAAATAACTCCCCAAAATAACGCCGGTTGGCGTAAAGAGATTGTAATCCGGAACTTCTTCAACTTGCGCGTTCGGATATTGAGCCAGAATTTGTTGCTCGATAAAAGTGACCTGTTTTTCAGGTACCGTTACATAAAACGAGATCTTGCTGCGGTGTGAAACGATTTCAAACGAGAAGACATCGTCACGACCATAAAGCCAAGCCTTAAAACCTTTTTGTGTTTTCAAGGCACCGACAGTAGCGAATACCGTCTCCATGGCACCGATCGATTCTTGAATCTGAGACTGGGAGGCGTTTTGTTTGGCATCGTCCGCTGACAAGTTCTTAGGGACGCGCACCATCAATACCTTGGTCTTAAACGCCGCATCCGCAGCCTTGCTACCACGTAAAAATAACCGTGCGACATTAATCGCTATCGCGACAAAGACAACAAGACCCAAAAGCGCTAATACTAGCAATACCATTGGATTCGATAAAAGCGTACTCACATCAAAAACCTGCAATGCCGAACTCCCCACTCCGACATCGGTTGGCGTCTCAAGGGTTATTTGCAGAAGAGAAAGAAAGAACATGTTGGTGGGTTTAAAGCTTTGGCTCGGATTCTTCGCGACGCACGCGATCAAGTTCAGTGATTCGATCGGTTTTGATTTTGACTTCCTGTTCAAGAAAAAACTTGTTCACGCCAGGGATCGTTAATAACCATTCTTTCAATAAACGAAAAACATCTTTGGTTTTGACATGCATGCTACGCACCATGCCCGCAATAATGGCGGTGATTTCGCGACCTTTTTTAACGAAGCGTTCTTTGGCATTTGGCTCCATCGTCTCAACAAATGGACCGAGGCCGTCTTCAACGATCTTTTCAACTTCTTCGTATACCTCGTCTTTGACGACTTCTATTTCAGTCTGTTGCTTTTTGCCTGTGACGACAGCGGCAGCGACCGTTGAAGCTCCGGCAGATTCTATGGCGCGGTCTGAAGAAACTGACTCTTGTTCGATGCCTTGCTCTAAAAAATTATCTTGGTCGAGCTCTTGTAACGCGAGGCGGTCAGCCTGACCAGGAGTCATGGTCTCGCCTGGCTCCGTTGTATAGCCCAAATCTACCGGTTCTTCGGCAACAAAAACGGGCGCCGGTGCTTCTTGCACCGGTTCAGGGGCTTGTGGCTCGGGCGAAGCAGGCTCAGGTGATGGGCTCGCGCCTGAATCAAAACCCTCTAAAAATCCACCGTCGGACATGTATTCATTATACCACGACAACCAAAAACCCGCCGTAGCGGGTTTTGTTTAGATTCTCTCGAGTTCGTACCCGTCTTTGCCGTCTTTCATATTCCAGCCGGCTTCAGTGAGGGCGAGGCGGAGCTCGTCGGATTTGGCAAAGTCTTTGGCAATCTTGGCTTGCCAGCGAGCTTCGGCCAGCGCTGTTATTTCAGCTGGGACAGATTCAACCTTGCCGATCCAGTCAGCGAGACCGAGGCCAAAGACTTCGTCCATGACCATAACCGTAGCACCTTTCTCCCCTGCAGAAAGATCCGAACCTAAGACTTCATGCAATACCGCTAAGGCACTTGGGATATTTAAGTCCTGACTGATTGCTTCTTTGAATTTTGTCATAAAGCCTTCATTTACTTGCCCGTCTTTTGAAAGACCTTTCATGTCGGCGCGTAATCGCTTCAAGCTATTTTGGGCACCTTCTAAACTCTCCCAGGTGAAGTTTTGTTTTTGGCGGTAATTTGCCCCCAAGAAATAGAGACGCAATGCCAAAGGCTCAAAACCGCGTTCAACAATCTCATGCAAGACATACAGATTACCGAGCGACTTGGACATCTTCTGATTATCCATCAGCAAGAATTCGCCATGCATCCAATAGTTGGCAAGCGGTTCGTGGTAGGCGGCTTCACTCTGGGCGATTTCGTTTTCGTGGTGGACGGCGATATGATCAACACCTCCGCAATGGATATCGAAAGGCTGACCAAGATAGGCACGCGCCATCGCCGAACACTCAAGATGCCAACCAGGAAATCCAACGCCCCAAGGACTCTCCCACTCCATATGACGCTTGTGGCCGGCAGGTGAAAACTTCCACAAAGCAAAATCGGCTGGGTGGCGTTTTTCTTCGTTTTCTTCGACGCGTACGCCAGCGAGCTTGTCGGCGAGTGATTGACCCGAGAGCTCACCGTACTTTTCAAACTTAGCGACATCAAAATAGACACCATCGCTCGTCGTATAGGTAAAGCCTTGCTTCTCAAGCGTTAAAACGAGATCAATTTGTTCTTTGATATGATCGGTCGCTCTTGGCATGTGATCTGGTGGCAAGATATTCATCTTAGCAATATCTTCAACAAACATCGCTTCATAGTCTTTGGCGATATCCCAAGCGGTGCGGCCGAGGCGAGTCGCGGTGCTTTCAACCTTGTCTTCGCCGACATCGCCATCACCAACCAAATGACCAACGTCGGTGATATTCATGACATGTTTCACCTTGAATCCGAGCGTGGTGAGGGTGCGTTTTAAGACATCCTCAAAGACATACGCACGCAAATTACCCACATGGGCGCGGCCATAGACGGTTGGTCCACAGGTATACAAACCGACCTCGCCGGCCTTGATCGGGGTGAAGTCCTGCTCGCTATGGGTCAGGGTATTATAGATGCGCAACATGGCCGTACCTTACCCAAAAGGCCGAGGTTAGTCCAAATCGTCGGTGCGACCACCGCCTGAGCCGCCGAGAATCCCCAAAAAGACGAGTGGCGCCAAGAGCCAAAATGAGCGGCCGAGTTCGTCGGTAAAGGTTTGAAGGGTCACGAAAGATAATACCTTCAACATGTCGGGCGGGATCAAATACAACGCGATACTTAAGAAAAGCCCAATTTGCATGATGCTAAACAACAGCGTCTCCCACCACGCACCGCGATTGCTCGCCAATGAACGCAATAGCGCACTGCGCCACAAGATTAAAAAAGCGATGACAAAGACACCAAAGAACCAGAACAACGTCAGCCATGGTGATTTACTGATGCCGAGCGCGATATTAATGCGGCCGAGAATCGGCGCATTGGTCACCACGGCCAAAGACACATAGGTCGCCAAAAGTACGGTGACGGCGCGGTCGCGTCCAACGACAAAACCATAAATAATCCCGGACAACAAAAGACCACCGAGCAAAAGCATCTCCCAGGTAACGGCAAAGCCGCTAATTACCATCGCCACGGTGGTGGTCATGAGCGCATGATACCAAAAGCATCAACCCATCGCACCCCCTACCCCCGCCCGACTACGCAGAGCCTTCGTCGGGCGACCCCTTCCCACGTTTGTGGAAGGGGTTTGTCTGTTCTGAGTAAGAACTGAAGTGAAGTACCAAAAACCCCTTCCCAGATGTGGGAAGGGGTCGGTTGGCGCATATCTATAACAACCAATATATGTGACAACCGGGGGTAGGGGGTGCGGGGCATGAGAGTTACAATCCCTGCTCCTTCAACTGCTCCAACAATGCTTTTTGTTCTTTGGTGAGTTTGTCTGGGATATCAGCCTCGATTTTGACGACATGATCGCCACGACGGCCTGATCGCCCTGGGACACCTTTACCCTGCAAGACCAATTCTTCACCCGAACCCGTACCGGAGCTAAGCGTATGCGTCTCAGCACCATCAACCGTCTCTACTTGGATTTTACCGCCAAGCGCAAGCGTTGAAATTGGTACGTACATGGTCGAGAAAATCGTTTGACCTTCGCGTTGAAAGGTCGTGTCCTGTTTCACGCGGATTCTCAAGAAAAGATCCCCAGCTTGTCCACCATGATCAGGGACCTCGCCCTCACCCTGCACCTGAAGCACCGCACCATTATCGATACCGGCCGGGATACCAACCGTCACGCTCACATTGCGCTTCTCGGCACCAAAGCCTTTGCAATGTTTGCATGGCGTCTTTGGCTTTTTGCCTTTGCCGTGACAGGTCGCACAGGCCACCACGGTTTGCATGGTGCCAAACATGGTACGCGTTGCCTGACGCACGCGGCCTTCGCCTTTACAGTCGCCACAGGTCTCGAGTTCGGTGCCTGGTTCGGCACCGTCACCTTTACAGACCGAGCAAAGACTCGTGCGATAGAGGTTTACGGTTTTGTTTGCGCCAAAGATTGATTCTTTAAAGGTGAGATCGACTTCGGTTTCAATGTCACGGCCGCGATTACGCTTAGCGCCACCGCCAAAGCCGAACATTTCACCTAAGACATCACCAAGATCTCCGAATTGGTTTGGATCAAACCCAGCGCCACCAAAATCAAAGCCACCGAAACCACCACCAAACCCACCCGCTCCCCCGCCACCGTTTTCAAAGGCAGCTGAACCGAATTGGTCATAGGTCGAGCGCTTCTTTTTATCACCAAGGATTTGGTAAGCCTCGTTAATATCCTTAAATTTCGAAGCATCACCGCCTTTGTCGGGGTGATGTTCATGCGCGGCGCGACGAAATGCCTTTTTGATTTCGTCCTCACTCGCACTCTTCGAAACGCCTAATATCGCGTAGTAATCTTTGGCCATGCTTATTCAGCTTTTGGTTCTTCTGGTTCTGGGGCGGATTCTGCCTGAGCGCCGTCTGCTGGAGGCATTTCTGTCTCTGGACGGGTCTGGTAGAGAGCGGCGCCGACTTTTTGCGCTTCAGTAGCGAGTTCGTCAGCGGCTTTTTTAATGGCTTCGATATCGTCGCTGTCTTTGAGCGCTTTGAGGGCGGCCATTTTTTCTTCGACGACTTTTTTGTCTTCTTCTTTGGCTTTGTCGCCGACGTCTTTTAACATCTTCTCGGTCGTATAGATCATGGTTTCGGCCATGTTCTTTACTTCAACCGATTCACGGCGCTTTTTGTCGTCAGCAGCGTGAGCTTCTGCGTCTTTTTTCATGCGTTCAACTTCGTCTTTATCGAGATTCGTTGAAGCGGTGATAGTGATTGTCTGTTCTTTATTAGTGCCTTTATCTTTTGCCTTTACGTTCAAAATACCGTTGGCATCAATATCGAAGGTAACTTCAATTTGAGGGACGCCACGTGGTGCTGGAGGGATATCCGAGAGCGTGAAGCGGCCGAGCGACTTATTGTCGGCAGCCATATCGCGTTCACCCTGAAGCACATGAATCTCTACCGAAGGCTGGCTATCAGCGGCCGTCGAGAAGACCTGTGACTTCGAGGTAGGGATAGTTGTATTGCGATCAATAACCTTGGTCATCACGCCACCCATGGTTTCAATACCAAGCGAAAGAGGCGCGACGTCGAGCAAGAGCACTTCGCCCTTGATATCACCCTGCATGTTACCGGCTTGAATCGCGGCACCAACAGCAACAACTTCGTCAGGGTTAACGGTGGCATTTGGCTTTTTGCCAAAGAACTTTTCAACCGTCTGCTGCACAAGCGGCATACGCGTCATACCACCAACAAGAATCACTTCATTAATATCGGATGCCGAAAGACCTGCATCTGAAAGTGCCTTCTTGCAAGGCTCGAGAGACTTCTCAACGAGATCACCAACGATTTGTTCAAGCTTTGAACGCGTAATCTTCACCATTAAGTGCTTTGGCACGCCATTATCACTCGTGATAAATGGCTGGTTGATCTCGGTTTCCATCGAGCTTGAGAGTTCGATTTTGGCTTTTTCAGCAGCATCCTTAATGCGCTGCAAAGCGAGATTATCTTTACCGAGGTCGATACCTTCAGATTTCTTAAATTCATCAACGATCCATTCGATGATACGTTGATCAAAGTCATCACCACCAAGGTGAGTATCACCATTGGTTGCGCGTACCTCAATCGTATTCTGCTCAGTAGCAGCATCATATGCTACTTCAAGAACGGATACGTCAAAGGTACCGCCGCCGAGATCGTAGACAACGATCTTTTCGTCTTTCTTGCGATCAAAACCATAAGCAAGCGCTGCTGCCGTTGGTTCGTTGATAATACGACGAACATTCAAACCAGCGATTTCACCTGCGATTTTGGTCGCTTGGCGCTGAGCATCATCAAAGTAAGCTGGCACGGTAATGACGGCTTCGGTGATCTTTTCGCCAATGCGAGCCTCAGCGTCAGCTTTAAGCTTCTGCAAAACCATGGCGGCGATTTCTTCAGGAGCATAGTCTTTGCCGCCCATCGAGATACGAGGCGCGTCATCTTTTTTACTCACCTTGAATGGGAACCACTTCAAATCGCGCTGCACGGCCGCATCGTCATATCTGCGACCCATTAAGCGCTTCGCTGAGAAAATCGTATTTTCTGGGTTCACGACGCCTTGGCGTTTTGCGACCTGACCGACGAGACGTTCGCCAGATTTCGTAACAGCAACAACCGATGGCGTAGTGCGAGCACCTTCAGCGTTTTCAAGAACTTTTGGCTGACCACCTTCAATGACCACCATACAGGAGTTGGTGGTACCGAGATCGATTCCGAGGATTTTAGACATAGGATTCTGTGGGGTAAAACTTATTGTTTTTTAACATCGATTTTAATTGACTTCGTTTCTTGTTGGAGTTTTGGGATACTGACTTTGAGCACACCGTTTTCAAAACTCGCTTCAGCGGTTTCATGATTTGCGTGCGCTGGTAAAGCGATTTGGCGAAAGACCACACCTTGGCGAACTTCTTTGCGATAATAGTTTTTATCTTCAACTTCGGTTTTGCGTTCGGTCGCACCTTTGATGGTGAGAATACCGTTTTCAACGGTGACTTCGATCTTGCCCGGGTCTACGCCTGGCACCGGCGTCTCAACAACGATGGTCTTATCCGTCTCATACATATCAACCGGAGGCACGATACCGACACCTTGAGCGGTTTGCAGGGCGCGCATTTCATCAAGCGACTTATCCATGCCCTCGAACGGCTCAAAAAAAGGAGACCATTTGATGAGTGACATAGTTATTCAGCGATAATGACTTTGGCGGGACGAAGAACTTTTCCATTCAACATCCAACCCTCTTGAGTAATTCGGATAATCTCACCTGAAGCTTTGTCTTCAGCAGATTCCGTCCCCACCGCCTCATGAAGCTGCGGATCAAAAGTCTTATCAGCCGTCACGAGTTTGAGACCCGCCGTCTGCATGACATGCTCCCAATTACTCCACACGGCTTTGACACCGATTAACCAATTATCCCATTGTTTGCGTTGGTCATCCGTCATGCCTTCGGTCGAAGGCTGATACTTGAGAACCATGGCGTACTGATCAATCGCCGGTAAAAGATCTTCGAACAAACGTTCGTTCGCGTACTTTGCAAACTCCGCTTTCTGCTGATCAGTTTCACGTTTCAAATTTTGATAATCCGCTTGTGCGCGTTTCCATCCAGCGAGGTATTCTTCGCATTTTTCATTATGCTCATGTTCTTCATTTGTCACCTCGATCGACGACGAAGGAGGAGTAGAGAGGTCTTTTTCTTCCATAGATAGTTTTAGGATAAAGCTTCAATAGCAGCAATGAGATGCGAGAGTGCGTCTTGGTAGTCCATACGGATCGGTCCAAGAATACCGATCAATCCTTGCGGACTACTCGCGACAATCACACTCGATGCCGGACCAAACGGACAATCTTTGCCGATAAACCACTGCGGCTGTTCAAAATTCGTACGACGTAATGAGCCGAGTGTCTGATCGAGATGATCAAGGAGTTCGGTCATCGAAACAACGCGTTGCCAGTGGCGAAATTCAGGCTGGGCAAAGAGCTGAGAGAGACCCGTATAATACGTATCCGCTTCGTGCAGGGCGACGATGGCCGCAAGCCCGAGGCTATCAGCGACTTCGCGCGCGACGAGTTTGATCTTGCGATCACCTTCGAGTGTCGCCGCTTGAACTAAACGATCGCGAGTTTTCTTACTGGCAGATTTAGGAGTGATGAAATTTTCGACATAGAGCCTAAAGCCGTCTTCGGTCGGGATACGTCCGCCGGAGGTATGGGTTTGCTGCAGCAAGCCCGCCTCGTCGAGAGCAGAGAACCAATTGCGCACCGTGGCCGAGCTCACTTCTAACCCATGACGCTGAACAAGCGCCTGAGACCCGACGGGTTCGGCGCTGGCAATATATTCTTCGGTCACGAGCTTAAGGAGCTGAAGGAGTTTGGCGTCCATGTATTGAAGTAGCACTCTCAAGTGCTGAGTGCTAATGTAACTATAAAGCCTGTCCGCAACCTGGTCAAGGCTGCGAACCCACCGCCCGCATTGTGTTTTTGGATGGGCACCTCCCTTGTTCCAAGGGAGGACTGAAACTGAAGCGATCTCCCTTGAATACAAGGGAGATGCCTAACACTATCTCGGCAAACAAACGCAGGCAGAGGGTTCGCAGCCTTGACACCGTTCTCTGGTTCATGGAACGGGGTATATCGCTATGCAATACAAAATCACCGATCGTCGCCTCAAAGAACGCCGACGCGAATTAAGAAAAAACGCCACCAACGAAGAACGAGAGCTTTGGCATTATCTACGCGGACGAAAGCTGGGCGGGTACAAATTCTTGCGCCAATTCAGCATCAATCGCTTTATTATGGATTTCTATTGCGCTCAATACCGTATCGCTATTGAGATCGACGGTTCGCAGCATGCCACCGACCAAGGAACTACTTACGATTCAGAACGAACAGCCATACTTTCTGAATTTGGTGTTACAATTATCCGTTTCACGAATGACGATATCAATAAACGCATCGGGCACGTACTAAAAACAATTACTGACACTCTAGATGTCAGTTCTCCCTCGAAGAAGGGAGATGCCCAACCGAATCTCAGTAACTAAATGCGGGCAGAGGGTTCGCAGAGGTATTTCTTCGCAATCCCCTTTTGCCCCACCTCTTGAAACCCAGGCAACATGAAGGCAAATGAAATAACCTCAATCTCTTTGATCGCTTTTTCTTTTAGCATTTTTGAGACATCCTGCATGATCGGATCGAGTCCGAAAATAAAGACTTTGGTGACGCCGCTGAAATCAGCGGTAAAGAGATTTTTCCAGTAGACCTTGGCTTTTGGATAGTTACGTAGGCGCCATTTTGTAATCAAAACCAGCAGCGGATTCAATTCGTAGCCAATGACGGTCGCGCCACGCTTAACGCAAGCAAGCAGAATCTTGCCATCACCAGAACCAAGATCAATCACAGTGTCTTTATCGCTAATATCGACAAGCGTAAACGCATCATCAATATCACGCTTGCGTACCGGAAAGTACGGCGCACCAACGCCGACACCGGCGACATAGCGCAAAATGAGATAGAAAAAACACAATGACAAAACCAGCTTCAACCAGGTCCAGAGATAAAAAAGAGCGAGTTCAGACATGGGATTATTCGTAACGCAAAGCCTCCATCGGACTTAGTTTGGCCGCGCGGCGTGCAGGAAAGAACCCGAAGACGATACCAATAATCGCTGATACCGAGAACGACAAGATAATCGCATCGGTTGGAAAGTCATATGACCAACCGGCTTGGTAACTCGCGAGAGCGGTGATACCTAAGAACGAAAACACCACACCGAGAGCGATGCCAATCAAACCTCCGAGCGCGGTCACGACGATGGCTTCTGCTAAGAATTGTTTAAGGATATCAGCAGGCCGTGCTCCGATCGCCTTACGCAAACCAATTTCAGAAGTACGCTCGGTCACGGTCACGTACATAATATTCATGATACCGATACCACCGACGAGCAACGAGATCGCGGCGATCGAACCAAGTAAGACCTGCAAAATCAACCCAATTTGACCGGCGCTCTGTGCAGCGTCAGCTTGGGCGCCGAGACGAAAATCATCTTTCGCTAAATCATCATTTGGATTATCGATATTGTGATTATCGCGCAGCACATCACGAATACGATCTTTTGCCTCATTGATTGAAAGATCGGTTTTCATCGCGATAAAATCCACATTTTTGCGGTTGTACGCGTCCATGGCCGTTGATACTGGGATGTAGACTTGATCATCCACATTGGTGAAGAAACGTGTACCGCCTTTTTCCATCACACCGATCACGCGGTAATTACGCTTACCAATTCTCACCGACTTACCAATTGGTTCGGTGTTCGGAAAAAGATCTAGCGCGACAGCGCGACCCAATACCACAACTCGCGCACGACCATCAACATCACTCGCTTCAACAAAGCGCCCAGTCTCTGGACGATCAGGGTAAATATCTAAAGACGCTTCGGTGACACCATTTAATGAGACGCGCCGAGATGAGCCTTCAAAGGTGGCTAAATCAGACTGTACGATAAAGGGTTCGACGATTCTGAGCCAAGACTGATCGTCAAGTTTTTCAACATCTTTATCGGTTAGTGACTTCTTTTGAGTAGGGCTTGGTGGACCTCCACTTTCAGCTCCGCGGCCATTTTGAGCAAAGATCATGTCTGAACTAAATGAGCTGGCGATTTGATTCAATAAAAAACGCTCAGCCGCTTGGCCAATCGACAACATCAAGATCACCGACATGATACCGATGACGAGACCGAGCATAGTCAAAACAGTCCGACTCTTATTACGAGTAAGACTTGAGAATGCCATTGGCAAAATATCGCGCAATTTCATATTAGTCCCTTCTTAAGGCCTCAATAGGGCGCAATTTAGATGCCTGTTTTGCTGGCGCATAGCCGAACAAGATGCCGACACCTGCCGACACAAAGAATCCGAGCATGACACCACTCGTTGAAACGCTAAACGTCCAACCGTCTTGAACGCTGGCGATCGCCTGAATGGCGAGCCAGGTCACGCCGATACCACAAAGGACGCCGATAATCCCTCCAATGACTGTTAAACAAATAGCTTCAGCTAAAAATTGTCCCAGAACGTCACGGTTTTTTGCCCCAAGTGCTTTACGCAAACCGATTTCACGAGTGCGTTCGGTGACGCTGACATACATGATATTCATAATACCAATACCACCAACGAGCAACGAAATAGCTGCGACAGATGAGAGAAAGATACTCAAAATATCCGTAATCTGTGATACGGACTCGACCGACTCATCCATGGTCTCCATAAAAAAATCATCGTCATCACCTTCGCGCAAACGATGCTGGTCACGCATAATATCCGTAACGCGCGCGACGGTTTCGTTTTGAGAAATTCCGTCTGGCTGAATGATGACATAGGTCATAAATCTCTGGCCGTAAAGATCCATTGCGGCAGTTACCGGCATATAGACGGATTTATCAAGATCCGTAAACGCACGCGAACCAGACTCGGTCACAACGCCAATCACGCGAAAGTTTTGATTGTTAATCTTTACCGAATTGCCAACAGCCGTATCATCGCCAAAAATCGTTTTTGCCACCTCATACCCTAAGACGACGGATTTATTGCGACTTTCTACCTGTGACATGTCAAAAAAGCCCCCTTCATCGAAGGCTAGATCATATAGAAGCGCCTCATCAGGAAACGTTCCTGTTACTTGCACGGTGATGTCTTCGCCGCGGCCAGTCGCGAGGTCAGTTGTGATGATGAGTGGTAAGACGTATTTGATCCAAGGCTGTTCATCGAGTTTTTTACCATCTGCATAGGTGAGCGAAGGCGTTGCAAAAGCTTGTTCAGGCGAATTTGCGAGCTCTTTATTACCGCTTTGCAAAAAGATAATGTCGGTACCAAGCGAATTGATTTGACCAAGAATAGAGCGCTGTGCCGCCTCACCGATCGAGAGCACAACAATCACCGAGAGAATACCAATAACGATACCGAGCATGGTAAGCGCGGTACGACCTTTGTTGCGCGTCAGGCTTTGGACCGCGCTTTGCAAAAGATCTCGGATTTTCATGGCTATTTCGAATAATTGGCACCGAGCTGAATACGATCTTCTACTTTCTTATCTTCAACTAACATACCGTCACGCATCATCAGAATACGTTCTGCGTATTGAGCGGTGGTTTTTTCGTGGGTTACCAAAATAATGGTATGACCATGGCGTTCGTTCAATTCAAGTAACGTATCCATGACAATCTTACCGGATTTTGAATCAAGGTTACCCGTTGGCTCATCAGCAAAGATCACTGAAGGTTTGCGAACGAGCGTGCGAGCAATCGCCACACGCTGACGCTCTCCACCAGAAAGCTGATTAGAGAGATTGTTCGCGCGATGCTCGAGACCGACGAGCTTGATCGCCTCCATCGCTAGCTTGTCACGGTCTTTTACTGGCACATCCGAATAGAGCAAAGGAAGTTTTACGTTATCAAGCACGCTGGTTTTTGGCAGCAAATTGAAGGCTTGAAAAATAAAGCCGACTTTTTCACCGCGGATAGTCGCCTGCTCATCTTCATCGAGCGTTGAAATTTCTTCGTCGCCAAAAAAATATTTACCCGTCGTAAGGTTATCGAGAAAACCCAAGATATGCATGAGCGTCGATTTGCCCGAACCGGATGGACCCATGATAGCCACGAATTGACCTTTTGGCACCTCAAAGCTTACGCCATGAAGGACCGGCGTTTCCGATCCTTCATTGACGTAGGTTTTGGTGATGTTTTCAAGCCTGATCAGTGCGGACATGGTTATTTTTTGGCCGCGCCTTTTTCTTCGAAGCGCGAGTCCGTTGGGAGTTTGGCGTATTCTTCAGACGTGGCTTCTCGCAAGATGATACGGTCACCTTCTGCAAGACCCTTAAGAATTTCACTCTTGCTGTCATCAGCACGCAAACCGGCTTCGACCTGGGTGTTTTCGATGGTCGCGCCGTTGATCAAGCGCACTTCTTTTTTGCCATTCGCATCACGCAAAGCGCGCGAAGGCACAAAGATTACGCCCGTGCGGCTGGCTGTCGTGACCGTGAGGTTAGCCGTCATACCTGGCTTTACGTCTTTATCGCCGACATCAATCGTCGCATAGACCTTATAGTAAATAGCATCCTGAACTTTTGTTTGGTCGGCATTTTCGCCAACGATTTTGCCCACGAACTTCACGCTATCACCGTACGCATCAAGCGTGATTTCTACCGATTGACCTGGCTCAACGATCGTAATATCAGATTCTGGTACGAGCGCTTCGATACCATAACCTTCTGTGCT
>JAMIEW010000070.1:0-8524 GCA_035906575.1 bacterium | reverse complement strand
TTCAGTCATCTATAGCGTCATCGGCAATGATGAGGCTGGCCGTGAAATCCGCGCGAAGTGGAAGGAAGAAGGCGTCTCGGCAAAATACGCGATCACCGACAAAAAGCGTCCAACAAGCTATTCGTCTATTCTCTTTCGCGAAGGCGAGCGCACTATTCTCGTCTACCATGAACCTTGCAAATATGTCCTACCAAAACTCTCATCAGCGGCATGGATCTATTACACCTCCCTCGGTGTTGGTCATGAGAAGCTTGAAAAGCAACTCCTCACCTATCTTAAAGCGCACCCAGAAACCGAACTCTGCTTTAACCCAGGCACCCACCAATTGAGACGCGGTCTCGCATCTCTTTTGCCCGTCATCAAACGGTCGACTGTTTTTGCCGTCAACAAAGAAGAGGCTGAGCGTCTGCTTGGTGTTACCGAAAAAACCATCCAGCACTTAATGCACGCCTTTATTCAACAAGGCGCAAAAATTGTCGTGATTACCGACGGCCATAATGGCTCATACGCCACCGATGGCGCTGAATCATGGTTTCAACCGATCTTTGACGGCGAAGCCTTTGAGCGCACGGGCGCCGGTGATTCGTTTGCAACAGCATTCTCAGCGGCCATCGCCACGGGTCTCACGATCCCTGAAGCATTGCGCTGGGGCACAGCAAATGCTTGGAGCGTTGTACAATTTATCGGCCCTCAAAAAGGCCTCTTAACGAGAACTGGAATGAAAAAAGTTCTCAAAAAATTTGCTGGCACGAAAGGCAAAAAACTCAATCACCAAGCTCGCTAAATTATGCTCGTCCCCGCACTCCCGCTTTTAAAAAAAGCACGCGCCGGCAAATACGCCGTCCCTGCATTCAATGTAAACAACCTTGAAATCCTCAAGGCGGTTATCGAGGCTGCTGTTGAATTGAAGTCCCCTATCATCGTTCAAACCTCTGAAGGCGCTATCGAATATGCCGGCATGGACTATTTGATTGCCATGGTGCGCATTGCTGCCCAAGCAAAAATCCCAGTCGTATTACATGTCGATCATGGCAAAGATTTAAAGCTCATTAAAAAAGCCATCGATAGCGGTTATACGAGCGTCATGTTTGACGGCTCGTCATTGCCCTATAGCAAGAACGTCAAAGCCACCCAGCAAGTCGTCGCGTGGGCAAAAAAGAAAGGCGTGAGCGTTGAAGCAGAGATTGGCGTGCTCGCCGGCATTGAAGACTTTGTCAGCGTCGAAGCACGTGATGCTGCGCTCACCGACCCCAAACAAGCCCTCGCCTTCTCAAAAGCGACAGGTTGCGACTCACTCGCGATCGCTATCGGCACCGCTCATGGAGCCTATAAATTCAAAGGCAAAACCCATCTCGATATCGACCGTCTCAAGAAGATCGCAGCCCTCGTCAAAAAACCGCTCGTCCTTCACGGCGCTTCAGGCGTGATTGAGGACGTGAAAGCCATGGCCGAACACTATGGCGCCAAACTCGGCGAAGCGCGCGGCGTCATGGACCAAGACATCAAACAAGCCATTAAAAATGGCATCGCGAAGATCAATATCGACACCGATATCCGCCTCGCCTTTACCGCCGGCATCCGTGAAGCTGTGGTCGACCTGCCAAAAATCATCGACCCCCGCAAACTTCTTGAACCATCTAACCAGCTCATGAAAGAAGTGGCTAAGCGCAAGATCATGGTTTTTGGGAGCAAGGGCAAAGCCTAGCTGTCAGAAAATGATCTACAAACGCGTATCAACCACATATGAACATCAAAAATATCAACTACAAACAAGTGCTTGTCGTCATCGGCAGCCTTCTCGTTGGCTTTGGTAGTGGCGCAACACTCGATAGCTACCTCGCTGATCTCGCGAACACCGAAAAAGCCCCAACCATGCAACACGAGATGGACGCGATGACGTCAGTTCTTAAGGGCAAAACCGGCGATGCCTTTGATAAAGCTTTTCTTGAAGAGATGGTCATTCATCACCAAGGCGCCATCGACATGGCAAACCTCGCCCTACAGAATTCGCAACGTGGCGAAATGAAAGCTTTAGCGAATGCCATCATCGAAGCCCAGACCGAAGAAATTGAAATGATGCGCGGATGGAATGATGCCTGGTTCAATGAACCTGCCATGCACGAATCGATGACGCACTAGTTTGGTTAAGCATTCAATACCAAATAGGTACCAATAAAGACCGCCAAAATACAGGCCATCTTCTTTAGAAGGTGGCCTTTTGCGGTCTGCTCGTGAAAGAATTTTGGTAAAATAGGACGTAACATTGTTGCAAACACAAGAACATAAACAGGCTGTAATGCGCCAATATTCTTTACTACCGTGACGGACGCGGTCGAGATTGCGGCCATCGATGCTGCTGTACCCAAAAAAGCAAAGAGACCCCCTGATAGCAGAAAAGGCATTCTATTTTGCCAATGCGATGCAGTGCGAACGAGATTTTTTCTGACATTAACAAAACCCAATGGCAATAAGATGATGATAGTTGAAAATATCTGCGTCCAGAACAAACCCGTACTCCAGCTTACCTCGTTAAATGCCTTTTTATACATCACCATTTGTAACGCCCATAACATCGAACAGCCCATCATATACCAAAAAGATTTCTTTAAAACCTTATGCGGGCCACCATCGTAAGTTGAAATCGCCCCCGCAATCACTATGACAAACATGCCAAGATACTGCCAAACCGACAATAACTCACCAAGTAAAAAATAGGCGAACAACGCAAGAAAAACTCGACCCAGTGAAAACAACGAAACAACAATAGACGTCTCTTCAGCTTCCAGGGAGAGATAGTAAGGGTAATATGACACGATCCCCGCAAACGCGATGAGTAAATATCCAGGCACGTCCTTCAACAGCAATAGCTCGGGAGGCTCGATCAAAAAGAGGATTGGGAGAAAGAGCGTCGCGATACATGTTGTTATAAACAGCAGTGAAAACAGATTACGCTTCTCTTTTTTCACCAAATAGTTGTCCAGAGCATTCGCAATACCAAACAATGCCGGTGCAATAAAGGCCAATAATATCCATGTCGGTATCATGGATAAAGTTTATCACGCAGTAAGGCAAGGGTCACCTGCATGATATACTCTAGTCATGAGCCTTTCTCCCTGGATCGAGCAACTGAAACGCACGCGCGCCGAACATCGGCTCTCTTCGAACAAGCAAACGGATATTGCCATCATCGGCGGTGGTATTGCTGGGCTCTCGAGCGCCTACTACACACTCAAAACAACCGAACACCATGTCGCGCTTATTGAAGCGGGACTCATTGCTCACGGCGCTACCGGCCACAATGCCGGCCAAGCCGTGAGCTATTTTGAACGCCCTTTTGCTAGCATCGTTGCCGAATATGGCCTCGAGCTCGCCGCTCAAGCGCAAGACGGGTTAAACAATGCCTGGATCGACCTCGAAGAGATCATCCGCGACGCCAATATTCAAACGCCACTAAGCCGTTGTACCGGCTATGTTGGATTCAGTACCAAAGAACAAGCCCTCAAATATCTTGAGGACGCCTATTGGCGCAAGAAAGCCGGCATCATGATCGAGCATAGTCTCTTTTTAGCCAAAGCCCATGCCGACTGGCTTACCGACATGCCGGCCGATCACGCTGAACTCGTCTCGCTTATTTCACATCACGAGATTCAAGCCATGCTTGAAACCGATGACCCTCAATATGTCGCCGCAGGGTTCTCACCAAAAGGTTGTTTGAATAGCGCGCTGTTTACCGAAGAGCTGGCTGGCTATTTGCTTGCGACCTACCCGCATCGTTTTGCGATTTTTGAACGAAGCCCGGTGAGCACACTCGAACTCTCTCGCACCGATACCCTGCTTCATATTACAGGCCACACTCTTCGAGCCAAAAAAACCGTGCTCTGCACCAATGGCTTTGAACATATCACCATTCTTAATCGCGATGGCGAAGACGTGAATGCGCGCTTTCATCAAAACGTTAGCGGTACGGTTGGTTATATGACGGCGTATCTCGACCCAATCGATCAACCGCCAACCGCCATTAGCTACTTTCCAAAAGATACCCAGGTTTCAAAAACGGGCGAAGTCTACTACTACCTCACACGCCGTCCATTCGAAAAAGAAAAGCATATTCGCCACAACCTCGTTTGTGTTGGTGGACCAGAAGAAGCCTTGCCTGAAAGCAAAAACTATCAACGCACATCCACCTTTCCAAAAGAACATGAAGGCGAGATAAATGCCTTCATCGACAAAACCTATGAGCAATCCCCTAATGATGGGATGAAGGCCGACTATCGCTGGCACGGACTCATGGGCTATACCTCAAATGGCATCCGTATGGTTGGGCCAGAGCCTTGCAATCCAAACCTTCTCTACAATCTCGGCTGCAATGGCATTGGTATTTTGCCGTCCATTTATGGCGGTAAGCGCATTGCAAAATGGTTAAGCGGCAAAAAACCTGCACCCTCGATTTTTGACCCAAGAGACTATCGATGCGAATTACCTACAATAGACAAAAAAGCCTAATGTCCGTAGGATCCGGCCATCTTTATGCAAGACAAGAAAAAGCTGTTTCACCAGCTGCTCGCGAATACCCTCATCGCTTCGATCACGAATGCCTTTGTTTGGTTCGCACTGACCTTTTGGGTCTTTCTTGAAACCAAATCGGTATTAGCGACATCGTTGATCGCGGGCACCTTTGCGGTTACCAATATGATTGGTGCTTTTGTCTTTGGTCAATTTGTCGACAAACACAAAAAACGAACGTCCATGATCGTTTCAAGTATCGCGTCTTTAACGGCGTATTCTTTAGGTGCCGTCATTCTCTTTACCGCGCCTCCTGAATCGTTCTCGCATATCAGTTCACTTCGTCTCTGGGTACTGATATTGGTTCTTATGCTCGGTAGCGTTGCGGGCAACCTGCGCATGATCGCGCTTTCAACAACCGTCACGCGCTTATTTGATAAAGACCGCGACAAAGCTAATGGCATGGTGGGTGCCGCAAACGGAATTAGCTTTTCGATCACCTCGGTCTTAAGCGGTCTCGCTATCGGTTTTTATGGGATGGAGGTTGCCATCACCTGCGCTATTGCGGGCATGTCACTCGTGCTTTTGCATTTGGTTTCTATTCATTTTGTCGAACCATCCCCGCAAAAACTCGATGAGAACGGCGATGTCACAGAACACACTAAACTCCCAATCTCAGCGCTTATTGCCATCGTCTCAAGTATCCCCGGTCTCTTTGGACTCATCTTTTTACGACTTTCAATAACTTCTTGGGCGGTGTCTTTATGGCGCTCATGGACGCCTATGGCCTCTCTCTCGTATCGGTTCAAACCTGGGGCATGATGTTTGCCGTGCTTAGCTTTGGATTCATTCTCGGTAGCACCTATATCGCCAAACGCGGACTTGGCTCATACCCATTAAAGCTCATGCTCAGTATCAATGTCGTAACTTGGACGACCTGTATCTTCTTCACCATCCAGCCTTCAATTATTCTATTAGCCGTAGGGTTATTCGTATGGATGACACTCGCTCCTTTTATCGAAGCCACCGAGCAAACCCTTATTCAATCTATCGTCCCGTATGAAAAACAAGGCCGCGTCTTCGGCTTTGCGCAAAGCATCGAATCCGCGGCCACGCCGATTACGGCCTTCTTGATTGGTCCTATCGCTCAACTCATCTTCATCCCCTTCATGACTACGGGCGCTGGCGTCGAGCTGATTGGTAGCTGGTTTGGTACTGGCATGAACCGCGGTATCGCTCTCGTCTTCATCATCGCCGGCACCATCGGCCTTATGGTTACCCTTCTCGCGTTTCGATCACGATCGTACAAACTCCTTTCACAAGGATACATTGCGGCGCGAAAAAAAATAACTACTTCAAACGTTCCAGTTGACCACGGCGTTTCACGATATTTTTATAGTCCCACTGAATTTTTTTGGACTTCGAAAGCCATCGCTTAAGAACGGTTACTTTGATTTCATCCGTTGAGACATAACGCTTCTCTGCGGCTTTGAACGTGCCCTCGTTCTCTAAACCGGGCTCATCAAAAGACTGCCCGCTCCAAAATAATAATCGAACACTGTCTTTGAGTTTGCTATAACCAACGATCGGATTTCCATCCAAAAACCATACAGGGTGACCATGCCAGATCTTGCTTTCAGCTTTGGGCATATTTGCGTCGATAATCTCTGCCAAGGTTTGGCAGATCTTTTTCTCTTCGCCTTTTTGAGCGGTATTGTATGCGCGTATATCTTTTTGCATAGTGGCTAGCTGGGATGAATGATAATGTTGCCCTGCTTCTGCCGACTCTCTGCTCTCTGATACGCTTCAACCATGCGTTCTAGCGGGTACACGCTATCAATAACAGGATAAAGCTCGCCACGTTCAACCAATGAGAGCAGAGTGCGCAGGTCTTCTGCTTTCTCGGTCGCTGTACCTGTAACCACGCGCTTATCCCCGCTAAACATCTGACTAAGGCTTGCCACCGCTAAAATCAAGGTGCCCTTCTCTGTAAGCAGACGTGAGGCATCAGCTGGGGTAAGATTGCCTACCGTATCAAAAACAATATCATAAGGCCCTACAGCACCCGATGGGACTGGTTTCATGCGCGTCGCCGTCGTTACGATTGCGCCAAAGTGCTTTGCAAGCTGAACAGCATTCGTACCCAAAGCGCCGTCAGCCCCATTCACGAGTATTTGTTGGCCTTTTTGAATCTTTGCACGGTCACGTAAAAAATAGAGCGACGCCGTGCCACCAAAGATAACGGCGGCGGCATCGTCATGACTCACATTCTGGGGCTTTTTCACAATTGAACCGCTCGCTTTCACGACACCGTATTCTGCATGCATCCCAAACCCAATACTACTTGTGCCACAGACTTCGTCACCAACCTTAAACTGAGTCACTTCGCCTCCCACCGCTTCGATCACACCAGAAAAACAGCTGCCAAGAATAGACTTACGAGGAGCAGACAGCCCAAAAACTAATCGAGCCAAAAACCCAAAACCTTTCGGAAATCTGGCAGCACGAATACGAACATCAGCCGCCGTCAAAGCAACACTCATCACCTTCACCAAAACCTCTTGAGGTTTTGGCACGGGCTTTGGCATCTCGACCACATGAATAACATCAGGTGGTCCATACACATGGTAAACGGCGGCTTTCATAGGTATTAGATCGTTGGAGTAACAATTGTCTCAGAAGGCGGGACAGGCGTTGCAATCTCAGCTTTGCGCAACCCAATCGGTCTCTCAATGGTCTGTGCATCGGCTTTGGTAAGATCGATCTCTTCTGAAACGTAGCGTTGATAGCCTTGTTTGTCAGCGGTCACAAAGTAGCGGTTTTTGTTTGCTAAGAATCCATAGCGACCTTTGCTGTCAGTGACTTGGGTTTCAAGAAGTTTGTTGTATTGCTTGTCGAAGATACGTACAACCGCATTCTTGATGGATTTGCTTGAACCTTCTTCGGTCACCACACCCCACTTCTGTGGTTTGTGGACGGCAACAAGTTTTCTGAAGGCGAGATAGGTCACAACCTGCAAGAGCAGCAATCCAAGCAATGCTGGACTTGGTTGAAGGGCTAGAGCGATGGCCGTAATACCAAATGAGAGGGCGCTGATGCCGTACTGCATCTTTGTCTTGAAGCGGTTAAACAAGACGATATGGTTTTGTTCTTCACGATGGTTTGGATCGAGTGGGATATTCATGGTCAGATCCATCTCGGATTCAACCGTGACCGGGGTACCGTGATAGATATCGAGGTATTCGTCATCTTCAGCAAGCCCACTTGCCACGACACTTGGGAAGACGTGATCAGCTTTTGACGCCTCAAGACGATACTTGCCCGGCTTCACATGAAAGAAGTAGCGACCAAGATTGTCGGTGATTTTGGTTTGAAGCACTCTGCCGGTCTCGGCATCAATCAAGCGCACAACGGCGAGGTTGGTCCCCTGCTTGGTGATGGAGTTGTACACGACCCCCCACTTTTTGCGCATGCGAGCACCAATGAGCATGAGCGGTTGAGAGAAGAGATATCCAAGATAGCTAAAGGCATTGGCCACCGAAGCGATGCTAGCAAGCGTCGCAGCTGTTGCAATCGCGGCAGCCATTTCAGGTGAAATAGGAGAAGCCTCAACCCATGCGGAGATCTGTTGAAGAAGGGCTGGTGACGTCATACCGGCCAATGGGGTGACCTGGGGATTTTGGACGGGATTCGTCGGTTCATTTGGCTTCAATGGCACGACATCAGGTGCCGTGACCGGAGGGACGACAAGCTCAGGCGTTGTTGAAGGCGCGGTTGGCAAGCCCGTGACAGGTGGCGTCGTTGGGTTTGTTGGTGGATTTGTCGGATTGGTTGGAGTCGTTGGCGTGGTTGGGCTTGTCGGGGGGTTTGGCGTGGTTGGCGGATTGGTTGGTGGAGTCACTGGAGGGACAACGGGTTCTGGCGGAGTCTCCGGCTCTTCAATTGGCTCGGCGGACAAGGTTGTTGCAAGGGAGATAGATCCAGAAGAGCGACCACCGATATCATCGATGGCAAAGATCGC
>JAMIEW010000069.1:0-31476 GCA_035906575.1 bacterium | reverse complement strand
TCAATACGCCCGCGACGTTTTTAATCTCTTACTTGGTGAACGTGTTGCTGAGCAAATTAAAATGAAAATCGGTTCAGCCGTTGAACTCGATGCGCCAATGACGGCACAGATGCGTGGTCGTGATTTGCTCTCAGGTTTACCTCGAGAAATTGAAGTGAATGACGCTCAGATCCGCGAGGCGATTGCGCGTTCGGTAAAAGCGATTGTTGATCAAGTAAAATCCATTCTCGAAATCACGCCACCAGAATTGGTCGCTGATATCCAGCAGCAGGGTATTGTTTTAACGGGCGGCACAGCGTTATTACGTGGTCTCGATACGGCGATTAGCCGTGGCACGGGTTTGCCTGTGCGCGTCGCGGACGATACGGTAAACTGCGTTGTTAAGGGCACGGGCATCTTGCTCGAGAATGACCGTCTTCTAAACGAGATCGGCGTTTCGGCAACCGAGATGATGAAGGGCCTTTAATCTACGCGCTCATGACATCTATCCCATCATGGTTACGCTATGCGCTGGGCTTATTACTGCTTGGTCTTTTTGTCGTTACCGGACTTTTTCGTCCCGTTCAGCATTGGGCGCAATCGGCGTTGCTACCATTAAGTCGCTGGTTCGTGGGGATGAGCTCATCAATGTCATCATCACAAGATCCTGACGATCGCGTACAAGACCTAGAGAATCGTCTTACTGCCGTTACGGCCGATTATGTGCGCCTCCGTGCTCTCGAAGAAGAAAATCGGGGCCTACGTGCTCAGGCGAGGTTTTTGGATCGCTCTGGTTATGACTCAGTAGGCGCTCGTGTTATTCGTCGTGAACTCGAGGGTCAGCGTGCGTCCTTTTTGATTGATCGTGGTCGCGAAGATGCGCTCGAGATTGGCCAAGCCGTCGTCACCGACAATGGTGTCATGATCGGCAAGATTACCCAAATTTATGACCGCGTTGCTGAAGTTACCTTGCTCACTGATGCCAAAAGCCGTGTCGCGAGCGCCCTTCAAGGTGAAGGTCGTCTCACCGGTGTGCTCGAAGGCAAAGGCAATGGTGCCATGGTGCTGACCTATGTTCCATCATCCGCCCAATTAAAAACCGACCAACTACTCATCACTGCGGGGACTGAAGAAAAAGTCCCAGCCAACTTACCGATTGGCTTCGTGAGCATTGTCCGTGGCAAACCAACCGACCCGTTTATTGATGCCTCCATCGAATCCCTCATCCGTTTTGATGAGGTGACCTTGGTATCCGTTTTGCGTCCCACGGCGCTTGCACCAAAGCTATGATCTTACGCTGGGTGATCTTTTTGATCTTTGCCTGTCTCTTTGCGATTTGGGACATGAGCGGTTCAAGCTTTTTGCCTTCATGGCTTTCGATTCGTCTCGTGGTGCCTTTTGCCTTCTTTTGTTTTTTTACCGAACGCTATCGTCATGCCTTCGTTGCCTTGCTCGTGGGTGCCGCATTGCAAGATGTCTTTCGCTGGGACGGTTTTGATAGTGTGATGTTGCGATGGATCATGCTTTATGGGCTTATGCAATGGCTCGCGGATCGTTTTCTTACCAACCGCTCGATGTACGTGGTATGTTTTCTGGTTATTCTCTTTCAGTTCTTGGACTGGTTCACCGCATGGATCGTTTCGAATATCGGTATCGTGATGGGGTTTTCTTCATCCTATAGTTTGCCAGATCATTGGGTATCGATACTTCTTTGGGAGGTCATTTTGACCATGATTGGCTACGGATTGCTCGCTTGGAGCAAGGGACGTATTGTGAGATTTAAGTCACGTGGCTATGGCGCTTAATGTTTTGCAAAAGCTCTTTAAGCGGGGCTTCGGCGAAGACCTTCAACACGAGGTCTTATTTGAGCAGGACATCACGTCTTTGCGCGGGAGACAGCTCTATGTCGGCGGGTCATTTGCTCGCAAGCGTTTCATGATCGCCTCCGCCATGTCAGTCGTAGTGCTCGTTGCCTTATTAGGGCGTGCTGGTTGGATGCAGGTAGCTCAAGGCGAAGAGTATGCCGCTAAAGCTGAGAACAATCGCTTGCGCAAAGAATCGCTCTTTGCACGTCGGGGGATTATCAAAGATCGCAATGGTGTTGTGTTGGCAGAAAATATCCCACGCTTTCAAGTCGCCTTTACGCCTTCGCGCTTACCGCTCGATAAACAGCAGGCGAGTGACATGATCGGCCGCGCCGCTCGCGTACTAGGGATCTCCATCAGTGATATTGAGCCTTTTGCCAATGCGACCTCTTCGGTTTTTGATGAGACGGTTATCGTTGCTGAAGAAGTGGCTTATGAGCAGTCCCTCGCTTTTGCGATCGAACAGCCAAATCTCCCAGCCTTCGAATTGCAGGTTGCAGCACGTCGCAAATATCCTAAAAGTGCCGAGATTCAATCGCTGTCACACTTGCTTGGATATTCAGGCATCGTCACCCAGCAAGAACTTGAAAACCTCAAACCACAGGGGTATAGCCGTGTAGATGCCATCGGTAAGACGGGGCTAGAAAAAGCCTACGAGTCTCTGCTAAAGGGCGTAAAAGGCTATCGTACATCTGAAGTAGATTCGCGCGGTAGAACGGGTGTCCTCGTTGGCGAGCAAGCAGCGATTGATGGGGGAGATCTTGAATTGAGTTTAGACGTTCGTTTACAAAAAGTCGCCGAAGACACACTCAAAGAATGGCTCGTGACGGCAAAGGCTGAGCGTGGCGCGGTCATCGCCATGGATCCGCGTGATGGGTCGGTGTTGGCGCTCGTGTCGTGGCCTTCTTATGACAATAATCTTTTTTCTGGACGCGTTTCTTCAACGGTTTATTCTGCCTTGATTAATAATGAAAACCGTCCGCTTTTTGCTCGTGCCTGGCAGGGGAGTTATCCATCGGGTTCGACGGTGAAGATTGTGAACTCGGTGGCGGCATTAGCCGAGGGGATCGTTACCGCTAATACGACTGTTGTTTCTTCGGGAGGTATTCGCATCGGACAATGGTTCTTTCCTGACTGGAAGCCAGGAGGTCACGGGGTTGTTACGGTACGTGGGGCGATCGCCAATTCGGTAAATACGTTTTACTACACGGTTGGTGGTGGTTATGGCTCTATTGCAGGCTTAGGAGTTGATAAGATGACTGATTGGATGCGCCGTTTCGGATTATCCGAGCAAACGGGTATCGATCTCACCGGTGAAGATGAAGGCTTCGTCCCATCACAAGACTGGAAGTTGGAGCGCAAAGGCGAACGTTGGTATGTGGGTGACACCTACAACCTCTCAATTGGCCAAGGTGATTTATTGGTGACGCCTATTCAGGTTGCGGCGTATACCGCGACCATCGCTAATGGCGGATTCAATGTCACGCCGCATCTCAAAAAAGACACGGGCAAAACAATGATCTCTCCTGAGCGCGTGGCGAGTGAAGAGATTATCAATACGGTGCGCGGGGGTATGCGCGATTGTGTGACGGTTGGTTCGTGTCGTCGCTTATCAAGTATGCAAGTAGATATCGCCGGTAAGACCGGTACGGCACAGTGGGCAACCGATCAACCTAACCACGCATGGTTCACGAGTTTTGCGCCCTATGAGAATCCAGAAATCGTTGTAACCGTCTTGCTTGAAGAAGGTGGCGAAGGTTCTGCTGTTGCCGTCCCTGTCGCGCAAAAAGTCCTTCAAGCATGGTGGGAGATGCGCAATACCCCAATAAATACGGATAATTGACAGCTTATCCAGCTAAGGCTACTATCTCTTTATAGAAAGAAAACGCGCGGTTCGCCGCCGTTTTTCTTTCGTTTTTATCTCTACGCTATGAACAACCAATACGTCAGCCCAGAATTTCTTGAAAAGCTCAAAGCCGAGCTTCACGAACTCAAAACGGTAAAACGCCGTGAACTCGCCGCTCGCATCGAAGAAGCGAAGTCTCTTGGTGATCTTTCAGAAAACGCCGAATACCACGAAGCAAAAGATGCACTCGGTTTTGTCGAAGGCCGCATTCTTGAGATTGAGGACACCTTTAAAAACGCGATCGTCTTTGAAGCGCAACTCGGTGGTGCTGTACGTGTAGGCTCGACCGTTAAGGTGGGTGTAAACGGCAAAGAAAAAGAATACACCATCGTAGGCTCAAACGAAGCTGACCCTCTTGCTGGCAAAGTCTCAAATGAATCACCAATCGGTGCCGCTTTACTCGGTGCTACCAAGGGCCAAAAAGTCTCCGTAAAAACCCCATCAGGCGTGACAGTGTACGAAGTCTTGGAAATCCGCTAATCTTGGCGTCGTATGAACGACGAACGCAGAGTCCGTTTGGACAAGCTTGAACGGGCCAAAGAGTTTGGGATGGATCCGTATCCAAAACAGGCAGAACGCTCTCATGAGGTCGCTGCCGTTCTTGCGGATTTTGACGCACTCACCGAAAAGAAGACCGAGGTCACAATCGTTGGTCGATTAATGATCATGCGTGTACACGGCGGGATGATGTTCGCTGACCTTCAAGATGGTTCGGGCAAAATGCAGATCTCCTTTCGCCAAGATGAAATGGGCGAAGAGTTATTTGCGCGATTTCGTGATCTTTTTGATGCCGGTGATTTTGCCCAAGTAACGGGCGTACCTTTTATCACGCAAAGAGGGGAGAAGACCATCGCGGTTTCTGCTTATCGCATGATTAGCAAAGCGCTTTTGCCTCTGCCAGAAAAATGGCATGGGTTGCAGGACGTTGAAATGCGCTTTCGCCAACGCGAACTCGACATTCTCACCAATGCAGATGTGCGCAGTCGTTTTGTTTTGCGTTCTAAACTCGTCTCAGCCTTTCGTGACTTCTTAAACAAAGCGGATTTTCTTGAAATCGAAACGCCGATGTTGCAGGCCGTGCCAGGTGGTGCCAATGCCAAGCCTTTTGTCACGCATCACAATGCGCTCGATATTGATTTGTATTTGCGTATTGCCCCTGAACTCTATTTGAAGCGCATGCTCGTTGCAGGCTTTGAAAAGATTTATGAAATCGGCCGCTGCTTCAGAAATGAGGGCATCGATCACTCGCATAATCCAGAATTCACCTTGCTTGAGATGTATTGGGCCTATGCCAAAAAAGATGAGTATCTCTCCTTTCTCGAGAAGATGGTTTCAGAATCGGTAAAAGCCGTACTTGGTACTACTGAAGTTGAGCATGCTGACGGGAACCTTTCTTTCACCGCGCCATTCCCGCGCCTCACCTTCCGCGAAGCCATCTTGAATGCCTGTGGGATTGATATCGACGGTATTACGGATATCCCTGGTCTTATTACCGAGATCAAAGCTAAGAAGGTGAAAGTCGATTTTAAGGGCAGTGTCGGTCTCGGTGAGTATTTGGACGAGTTGTATAAAAAAACCGCGCGTAAGGCGATTGTGGGCCCTGTGTGGGTGCTCGACTATCCGGTTGAGATGAAGCCTTTGGCAAATCGCGCTGAAGATCCGACCAAGTCTGCTGCGGCACAGCTCGTCATTCATGGTGCTGAGGTGATCAATGCGTATTACCACGAGCTTAACGACCCAATCGACCAGCGTTCGCGCTTCGATGTCGAAGCCAAGCAAGCCGAGGCGGGGAGTGAAGTCGCTCAGCCTAAGGACGAAGAGTTCTTAGAAGCGCTCGAACACGGTATGCCTCCTGCCGCTGGCATGGGTATCGGTATCGATCGTTTTGCCGCTATCTTGGCCGGCGTCCCTTCTCTCAAAGAAATCATTCTCTATCCGACCCTCCGTCCAAAACAATAATTATGTTGGATATCAAATTTCTCCGCGAAAACGCCGAGCTCGTCAAAGATCATGCTGCTAAAAAACGCATCGCTTGTGATGTCGACAACGTCTTAGCGTTAGACGAACAGCGCGTCAGCCTTCAAAAGGAGGTGGACAACCTGCGCAAAGAACGCAATGAGATTGCGGCTCAAACGCCTAAGGCATCCGCTGAAGATCGTCCGGCACTTATCGAGCGCGGTAAGGCGCTCAAAGAAGAGATCGCTGCCAAAGAATCCGCTCACGCCGAAGTCGAGTCCGCCTGGAAGACGGAGTTCTTATTGATTCCAAATATCTTGCATCCAGACGCGCCTATTGGTTCTACCGATGAAGACAATAAAGTCTTGCGCACGGTAGGCGAGGTTAAGCATCTTGATGCGCCAAAGAGCCACGTTGAGCTTGCAGAAAAGCTCGATCTTATCGACTTTGAACGCGCCGCTAAAGTTGCCGGCGCTAAGTTCTATTTTTTGAAAGACAAACTCGCCATTCTTGAGCAGGCGTTGGTTTTGTGGGCGATGAAAGAAATCAGCGCTGAAGGTTATACCGCTATGTCGACGCCTGATCTCGCTCGTGACGAGGTATTGGTCGGGACGGGCTTCAACCCTCGTGGCAATGAAACCCAGACCTACTCGATCGAGGGCACAGACTTATCGCTCGTTGGTACCGCTGAAATCACGCTCGGTGGTTATCACAAAGACGAGACGATCGCTGAAGAGCAATTACCGCTCAAGTACGTTGGTGTTTCGCATTGCTATCGCACCGAAGCCGGCGCTTATGGCCGCGAATCCTACGGTCTCTACCGCGTGCACCAATTCGCAAAGGTAGAAATGTTTATCTTCTGTGCGCCAGAACAAAGCGAGGCTTTGCATCTTGAATTGTTGCGTCTCGAAGAACGCGTCTTTACCAAGCTCGGTATCCCTTATCAGGTGATTGATATTTGCTCAGGCGATCTCGGTGGTCCTGCCTATCGCAAATATGATCTTGAAGCGTGGATGTGGGGTCGTGGCGATGGCAAAGGCGGTTATGGCGAAGTGACCTCAACCTCAAACTGCACCGACTACCAGTCGCGTCGTTTGAATGTGCGCATGAAGCGCAAAGATGGTTCGCTCGTTTACGCGCATACGCTTAACGGTACGGCCGTATCACTTGCTCGTGCGCTTATCTGTATCCTCGAAAACTATCAGCAAGAAGACGGTTCCATTAAGGTTCCTGAGGTTTTGATTCCTTATACCGGTTTCGATATTATCAAATAAGTATGCGTAGCTGGGTTGAGATTTCGCGTTCAGCCTGGTTGCAGAATTGGGGAGTATTATCGCGAGTTGTTGCGCCCGCGATGCCAATGGCCGTGATCAAGGCAAATGCTTATGGTCATGGCCTTTTGCATTGCGCTAAACTTGCTGAAGAAGCAGGTGTCACGTTGCTTGGCGTTGATTCAATCGAAGAAGCTCAGCAATTAAGAGGGGAGGGGATCAAGGCACCTATTCTCATCCTAGGATTTATCCCCGAAGACCAACTTCACGAATTAGCGAAGTTAGAAAATATTTCGATAACATGTTATCACCGAGAATTTCTATCTCTCATAGCAACAATAAACCCAAGAGCGGAGATTCATCTGCCGATTGAAACAGGATTATCACGCCAAGGGATTTCATTAGACGGGCTTCGTGGTTTTCTCGATGAAATAAAAGCGCAAAAACTTCATCTTGCTGGACTCTATTCGCATCTCGCCAATGTTGAAGATGTGGTAGATCGTGACTATACCGATAAACAGAATGCCGAATTGCAAAAGGCGATCACTATTCTTCATGAATACCAATTTGATTCAGTAAAGATTCATCTGTCAGCGAGTGGTGCGGCGATGCTTTATCCTGATTTGCGCTATGACGTGAGTCGCATCGGTATCGCGCAATATGGTCTTTGGCCATCTGAGCGTATTCGTGAGCAGTCTTCATTTGAACTAAAGCCCGTTCTCTCCTGGAAAACGCGCATCGCTCAAATAAAATCCCTTAAAGCCGGTACACCGGTGAGTTATGGATTGACCGAGGTTTTGAGCAAAGACTCAGTCATTGCTGTATTGCCAACGGGATATTATGACGGGTATGATCGTACGGGTTTTTCATCGCGTGGCCAGGTATTAATTGGTGGCAAGCGATGCAAAGTTATTGGTCGCATTTGCATGAATATGTGCATGATAGATATGAGCGATGTCGTTGGAGCAAACGTTGGTGATGAGGTGGTTTTGCTTGGTTCTCAAGGTGATAAGCGTATCACCGCCGAAGAGCTCGCTGAACTCGCGGGCACCATTAACTACGAGCTCGTCACTCGCATCAGCGCGCATTTGCCGCGTCTCTTGGTGGACTAGTTACGGGGTGTCGGTTTCTGCGTTATACTTCGGGCATTATGAAGAAAACGTCGGCCACGCGCGTAGCAGTCATCATGGGCGGAGATTCTGCAGAGCGTGAAATCTCGCTCAAGACCGGCCTCGAAGTCGTTAAAGGCCTCAAAGCATCCGGATTCATCGTGAAGAGTTATGATTTACGCGATGATCTCGAAGCATTTTTTGTTGCCCTTAAAAAAGGCAAACATGATGTGGTTTTTAACGCCCTCCACGGCCCCGGAGGAGAGGACGGCCAGATCCAAGGGATGCTCGAACTATTAAAGGTACCGTATACCGGCTCTGGTATCTCGGCATCAGCTATTGCGATGGACAAAGTCCGTGCAAAAGAAGTGTATCGTGCAAATCAATTACCGGTGGCAAAAGAACTCGTCGTCACACGTGCGCTTTGGAAGGATAATAAGCAAAACGTTTTACGACGCAAGATGAAGCTTATTGGTGATGCGATCGTGCTTAAACCGATTGACGATGGTTCGAGTGTCGACGTGACGGTTAATCCGCCAAAAGCCGGCTGGGAGGCGCTCATCACCAAACTTTTACGCAAATACGATCGCATTCTCGTTGAAGAATATATCGAAGGCCGCGAATTAACCGTGGGCGTCTTAGGTCATTCAGCGCTTCCGGTAGTTGAAATCCGCACCAAGCGCGGGACCTTTTCTTATGAGGCAAAGTACCAAGACAAAGAGACAGAAAAACTTTGCCCAGCGCCGATTCATCCAAAGCTCACACGTGAAGCGCAGAGCTTGGCGCTAAAGGCTCACCAATCGCTTGGATGCCAATCGTATTCACGAACAGATATGATGCTACATCCAAAAAAAGGTCTCATCTTGCTTGAGACAAATACCTTGCCAGGCTTAACGCCTATGTCGTTATTGCCGCGCGAAGCCAAGGCTGCAGGTATCTCATTTGAACAGCTCGTCACGTTTTTGGTTCGTGATGCCATGAAAAAATAAGGTATGAATGCTCCGCGCCGACGATCCGTCTTATATCGCAATAGTGAGCTGAACGATTTTTTACGTTCACGCAGTTTTTCGCGTCGCGATACCGTTTTTGGATTATTCGGCGTGATTGCCATCATTGGTTGGATTCACGTTATATTGATGTCAGACGCTTTTCAGATTAACGAGGTAAAGGCGAATGGCTTGCAGGCATTAGACGAACTTGATGTTACGAAAGAAGTCTTTCGTGTTTTAGATACGCGTGAAGGTTGGCGTCCATGGCCCAAGCGCCATTCGTGGTTTCTCGACCAATCCAAACTAGAAGAAACACTAAAAGAACGTCTCTTTGCGGCAAATGTCACGGTCAAAAAAGGGTATGGCCAGTCTATCGAAATCACGGTTGAAGAACGCGCCAAACGCATCGTCTTTCATTCGCGCCAACAGTACGCGTGGGTCGATTTACATGGTGTTGTCACGTCTGAATTAGATGACACCGAAAGAAAAGATGCGCAGGCACGCCTCTTAGGACAGCGCGCCGCGACAGCTGGTGACGCACCAATTATTAAACGTAATCTCGAAGAGAACGTTTCTCAGGGATTCACTGCTGGTGATAGTCGCGAAGTAAAAGAGTGGATCGAATTGCACGACAACCTAAAACGCGCAGGAATGCTGTTTCGTGAATTCACGCCACCATCGGTATCAAGTACCCAGCTCGATGTGCTTGCACAAAATGGCGAAGAAGTCCGCATGGATATCACGGCATCCATCGAGATGCAGGTGAAGACGTATCAAGCGTTTAAAAAAACAAAAGAGGGTGCAAAAAAAATCTACGATTATATCGATGTACGCGTACCAGGACGCGTCTATGTGAAAGAATGAAAATAATAATAAAGTACTACATCGAGAGAGTGGGGTAGAAGAGAGGAGAGTAGGGGTGTCTAAACATGGGTCATAAACGATTCGTGTTTTTCATACGGAGCAGAAAAATCCCAAGAAGTTACTTTAAAATACTAATGTGGATAACATTTAAAGCGTATTTATGGTTTTACCCTTGTATACGAAGCGCTTCGTATAGTAAGATGAGAGACATGGATACCGAGATCAAGAAAGCTGCCGCGATGTTGGGACGTAAAGGTGGTAAAAAAACCTCTACAAGGCTCAAAGAGCGTTTAGGTCCTAAAAAGACCTCCCAACACTTCTCTGAATTGGTGCGCCTACGTTGGGATCGTCTCAGAGCCACTAAGCGCCAAGAGCAGGGCAAAGCCAAAGGTACTAGGAGACCTGCAAAAAGCTCCTAGGGCATCCTAGCGAGGGTCGAATATTGGCATTTACGTCAAAGGACGGGAAAACGCGGTTTTAGGCCTATTCTAGGGTTTAATCCACCCCATACGTCGTATAAGATATATTGTGCGACGCATGAGTATCGTTAAAACGGTACTTCCCTAGCGGTTCGTTTTTCTTTTTGTTATCGGTGTTTTTATTTTTTTTGAAAATGTTTTTTCTATTTCTTTTTTCTGAACGGCTCAAGAGCACTCACTTTCTACAGAACGGCTCAAAATCCCTCTTTGGGCTCATGTGTCGTATTTTACCAATATCGTAATATAATACATAAATTGCCATTTTGGCAAAAACTTGGGATCCTTGGTCTAATATGGAAAACACCAACTCCCCTGTCGTGTCTGCAAAAATCATTGATGCGAAGACTGGTTGTGGTGGATGTCTCGTTCTTTTTATCGCATTCTTCGTCTTTATCTTCTGGGGTATGCCTTATTTACTTGGTAGCTACGCAGAACATACAGCGAAGACGCCCGGAGATCCTAAAAATTATCGTCCTCTCGAGCAATTGGCGGCCGTGACGGCCTATGCTGGCGATGGCGCTCTTTTGCAAGAGGTTTCGATTCGGTATATCAGAAAAGATGGCACGGTAAACCTAGAGGCTGACAGCTACGCACCGTCGGTCGAATACAGCTTCATTCGTAAGCTCGCCGAACCGCCAAAGGATGCTCCGCCAGTAGGCGCGGGTACTTCGGTAAAGGGTGAATGGGTAGAACCGATTGATATTGAAGTGATTAAGCCGGGCGGACGTCGTTATGTAAGGCGTACAGGCGGTGGTGTGAGCAGTTCTTACAGCTATATTCATCACGGAATGCAGCGCGACACGAACAAGGCGACCCAGATTGAAAATCCTCAGGCGATTGCATTACCTTCTTGTACATTAGCGGAGCTATGGGATAAGGCCGTTGATAACAAGGCCTCGCTGAACGACGCGGTTGCAAATATCGAAATCAAAGCAGATGACCTGATCTTTACCATTTCAGGTGCCGGTATCTATCGTTCATTCACGAAGGATTGTGAGGTAGTGAGATAAAACACTTGCCGTCCTTCTTCAAATTGCACACTCGATTCAGAGATGCCAGTGAGATAATACGCTAAAACACCGTATGGATCCCAACCCGGATCAACAACGATAAATAGATACTGGGTTTTTGTGAACTGAGTCACATCGATTAATGTCTCGGTCATGCGCTCACCTGAGAGAAATTCAAGATAGTAGCGATAGAGCGTATCCCCTGTTGGTATGGCATAGGGATAAATGTCGCCTTCGCTTGTTTTGATGGATTCGTTAAAGCCGTGCTTGCGTAATGCGGCGGCTGAAACGAGTTGAGGTGCAAGAACCGTGAGACTTTTATCGCCTCGTCGCTCATCAATCCAATCAACGGTTTTGATATCAAGCGCACTTACTGTAGGCGCATAAAATGGGATATGGGCGTTGAATTGCGGGTAAGAGATGAAGAGCGTCGCGATAATCGCCGGATAGATCAGCCAATGCTTTAATCGGGCTATAGCCTGTGTGAACGGGATAAAAAAGACCCAAGGAGCGAGACTGACGAGTCTAAAGGCAAATTCATACTGTTCGCCCGCAACGATATCAAAAAAACGAAACTGGCTCGCCACGATAATCGCGCCTAGTATCAGGGCGAACGCCTGAGATACATGAAAGATTGTTTGCTGTTTGGATGTTCTGAGTAGCTCAGTGATGCCGATAAATGCGATAACCGTTGGCCAGAGATAGAAGTAAGCATAAACAATGCTTAAAGGATGCCAAAAAGCCTGACGCCATTGCACTGGAGATCTAAATAGAATGTCTATCGTGCCAAATAACCCCTCAGTTGTGAAAGGTAAAATCGTACCGCCACCTAAACGGTAATAGAGATAAAAAGGACCAAGAATAGCGACAAGGCTCACAAAAAAGCTCCCAATGAGCGTGAGCCAATGCGGGTATTTTTTACGAGCGATAGCGCCTAAGAGAAGTGCGAATAAAAAGGTTCCGCCTAAGGGATGAATGGTGATGGCTACCAGCGCTAAAAGGAGGGCGGTAAAATGAGAGCCGTTTTGTAGCAAGGTTAAGCTGAGTGGATACAAGAGAACGACCGCATTAAATGGCACGGTAAAGGTAAATGGCGCATAGAGAAGTAGCAGTGGTGCGAGTGTTCGTTTTTGCCATTGATCGCCCTTTACGACGAGCGTGAGAGAAAGTGCCGCCACGACCGGTAAGAACCACGTAAAGAGATTTTTAATGCTTATTGTCGTCAGTTCATGAATCGCAATAATGGGGATATACAGTCCGAGATAGTACGGCTGCTTTGGTGTGATGTCACCGTGTTCAACGATGTAGCGAACGGTGGCTTCATGAACAAAACGGTCATATCCAAAACCAACGGGTAATAAGATGGCAACAACAGAAAAACTTAGCGCTAAGAGAAGAAAGGTGATAATGCGTTGGTAGACGCTTGGGATTTTGTCACGAATAAGAATGTAGACCCCCACGAGAAGTCCATAGAGTGGCCAGATGCTATAGGGCAAAACCTCCCAAGGTGACGTCACGCTTTCAGAAGTGGCATGATACACGATCACGCCCAGAACAAGTAAGAAAATGGTGAGAAACTCGGTGACTAAGATAAGCGCGCTCTTATCAATAACAAACAAGCTCAAAAATCTTTGTAGAAGCGCTTTTCGATAACGTAGAAGTGAGATAGCTGTCACCGTCCCCATAACGCCTCCGGCCAAACCATGAGGCAAGGAAAAGAGATAGTAGGTGGTGACCAATGCCAAAACAGCCAAGGCTTGGCCAAAAAGAAAGAATGAAAAAGCGTCTAACTCCCCTCCTGAGTTTTTTGTTGATGCAGCTTCCATTGGTCGATGATGACAGAGATATGCTCTGCGGTAACGCGACGTTCGTTAATTGGACACGTATTTACAGCGTGCTTACTCGCACCGTGCAAAAGGGCAAAAGCAGCCGTCTGGGCAGGGCTAAGCGATTCTAACGAGACCGCGGCACTCGCTTCATCAATAAGATCGAGGGCTTTGTCGGGTAAAAAACGATCTTTGATGAATGCAATCGACTGATCTACCGCCGCAACGATAGCCGCGTCATCAATCTGTACCTGATGGTAGCTCTCGTAGGAGGGCTTGGCATTGTTCAAAATCTGGATCGCTTCATCACGGCTCGGCTCCTCGATAAGCACGGGTTGAAAACGTCGTTCGAGGGCTGAATCCGATTTAATGTATTTTTGATACTCATCCCATGTCGTCGCACCGATAATATGAAGATCACCTCTTGAGAGCGCAGGCTTGATGATATCAGCGATATCCAAAGAGCCTTCAGATCCTCTCGCTTGTTGGATCATGTGAATCTCGTCGATAAACAAGATATTCTCGCGCGGATTTTTCTCTAACTGTTCTAGTAGGGTACGAAGGCGTCCTTCGAGTTCGCCACGATAGCGTGTGCCAGCGAGCAAGTCGGCAAGATTTAACGAAAGAATTTTTTTATCATGAAAAGCCTCCGGTAAGGATTTGTCAGCAATCTTTTTTGCAAAAGCTTCGACGACGGCCGTTTTACCGACGCCTGGATTACCAATGAGCAAAGGGTTGTTTTTTTGTTTGCGCGCCAAGACATGCATGATGCGCTCAATCGCAGGATCAACACCAAAAGCAGGGGCGATCCTCCCCTGCTTTGCTTTCTCTGTGAGATCCGTTAGTAACGTGTTTACAGATTCAGACTTGGGCTGTTGTTTTTTTTGGCTATAGTAGAGGTAGCCAGCAAAGCCCAAGAGAATGGCTATAACAAGGATCGACTCCCAAGGCATATTAGCGACGGTAACCTGAGGTATAGCCAGGAGTGTATCCCGTTGGGGTGTAGCTTGTCGTGTAGCCACTTGGTGTTGGACGAGGTTTGTTTGCCACAGGAGCCTTTGGACCTTTTCTGAGCGTGAAGAACGCAAAGCCAAAAGCGACACCTACCGCCAAACCAGAAAGAATAATGGTTGTACCTACCTTTACGGAGGTTGATGTGGATGTGGTCATAATGGGGCTATTCTAGCATTAATAACATGTTATGTAAATAGAAAGGCATGATCGTATGACTTGTATTGAATTATTGACAAAAGCCTCTATTTATGCTATTATGTATAGTTGAGAAATAGCTAATCGTAGCTAAATCTACAACTCAAACTCCCACTTTCAGAGGTGCCTCATGGCTCGTTTTCTCAAGAGTTCGTTGTTTCTATTCACGGTCGTTACGCTCATTTCGGGCTGTAACCGTGACGTGGACGTGTACATTCACTTCTCGGACGGAGGCATGCCTCTCGACGACAGTTCGATGCCCGATATGGGGAGCGATGCTGGCGAGCACGACGCTGGCCAAGATGTTGGTACGGACATTGGCATGGATGCTGGCAACGATGCTGGTGACACGCTGAGGACCGGAACCGTCATCAAGGCTTCGGGCCCCGCGCTGTACTACTACGCCGCAGATGGGCGTAGGTACGTGTTTCCTAACGAGGAGACGTATCTGTCGTGGTACCCCGACTACTCGGAGGTCGTGACCATCACCGATGTTGAGCTAGCCTCGATCTTCATCGGCGGTACGCTCACCTTTCGGCCAGGTACGTGGCTCGGCAAGATCACGACGGACCCAAAGATCTACGCCGTCACCCCTGGTGGTATTCTGCGTTGGATCCAGGGAGAAGCGATCATCACCGCTCTCTACGGAGATCGCTGGAACCATGGGTACCTGTCTAATCAGCCCGTGGACGATGTCATGCTCACGCAAGACATCCCGGACGCGTTCTTTGTCACCTACCTTCTGGGTACGGTGATCACGAGCCCCGTTCATCCCGACGGGACCATCATCTCCTATTCTGGCAGCCCAAACTGCTACCTGATGGAGGGTGGCACCAAACGCTACATCACCGAGCAAGGCTTCGAGGAGAACCGCTACAACACGGCATTCATCCTCGAGACTACCATCCAATACCCGGATGGTGCACCGGTGACCGGGTACGAGGCCGAGCTGGCCGAACCCATCTATCTCGACTGACATAACGTTGGTCTGAGATCTCAACAGACACCCACGAGCTTCGTGGGTGTTTTTGTTATGACCTAATCCCGGTCCCCTTCTTCAGGAGGTGAAGATTGATCCCTGCCAAGACCGCGATAACGATAACCAAGAATAAAATACCACTCAAGACACTGGTTTGGCTGAAGCCATAGAATCCATATCGAAACCCATCCACCATATAGACGATCGGATTGGCGTAAGAGATGGTCTTGAAGAATGACGGCAACATGTCGAGCGAATAGAAGACACCGCCAAGGTAGGTTAATGGGGTGAGTACAAAAGTGGTAAAGATATTCGCATCGTCAAAGGTCTTGGCATAGAGCGCATTCAAGAATCCGCCGAGGGCAAAAACAATGGCGGTCAACAAACCAAATAAGATGACGATGAATGGATGCTCGATCGTTGGACGGATGAAGATAAACGAAACGATAAAAACCATGAAGCCCGTGATGAATGCACGAAAGATCCCACCCAAAACATAACCAGCAAGAATGGTGTAGTTTGTGATTGGTGCAACAAGAAGCTCTTCAATATTGCGTTGAAACTTTGAACCGAAAAACGAGAACACCACATTCATATAGGCGCTCGTGATCATGGACATCATAATGATTCCGGGCACGATATAGGCCATATAAGATACGCCATTAATCGGACGAATCTGTGAACCGATGAAGGTACCGAAAATCAAAAAGTAGAGACCTTGTGTGATAACCGGTGGCAAAAATGTTTGCGGCCAGATGCGAAACAATCTCACAATCTCGCGATGTAAGATAGTTTGGATAGCGACGACTTGAGTGCGGATCATAGAGTTTCGTTCGTGATAGCGAGATAAGCTTTTTCGATGCTTTGATATTTTTCAACAAGATCTTTTACGGGTGACTGGTGAACGATCTCCCCCTTCTTCATTATTGAAACATTGCGACAAAGCTTCTCTACTTCTTCGAGATAGTGCGTGGTGAGTACAATAGTTGTTCCATCGTCGTTTAGTTTCTTCAGGTACTCCCACATCCCCAATCTGAGTTCGACATCGACGCCAGCCGTAGGTTCATCCAATAATAAAATCTTAGGACGATGCATGAGAGCTCGAGCCACCATGAGGCGGCGCTTCATGCCTCCCGAGAGGGTGCGGGCTGCTTCGGCTTTCTTGTCCCAGAGTCCGAGCGCTTTCATAAGCTCTTCGGCACGAGGCCTTGCCTCCCCTCTTGGCATACCGTAGAAGCCGGCTTGATCTAAGAGAATATCTTCAACCTTTTCGAAGATGCTGAAGTTGAATTCTTGCGGGACGACACCGATCTGGGCTTTAACGCCGTCGATGTCTTGATCGAGGTCATATCCAAGCACGGTTACGGATCCCCCGCTCTTATTCACGAGCCCCGTGAGGATGCCGATGATGGTGGTTTTTCCGGCACCGTTGGCACCAAGGAGCGCATAAAAGTCGCCCTGTTCAATCGAGAGATTCGCTCCGCGTAAGGCGTGGGTTCCTGTGGCGTAGGTCTTCTCAAGGTTTTGTAATAAAATAGCTTTCATAAGGTTTGCAAGGAGTATAGTTCATTCTGTCTCGCTTGCCCAAACCGACCGCTTCTATAATACTGATGGCTATGCAAAATTCTACGCACCCGATGCCAGAACCTGGCCCGGTGACGGCCACGGTCATCACGCCAGCTCCCCCGCTCGACGTTAAAAAGAAGCTCAAAGAATCCCTCATCGAATTCATCACCTTTGTGCGTGAGCAGGGCGTTGTGAGCCTCGCCATCGCCTTTATCTTGGGCGGCGCCATCAATAAAGTCGTCACATCGTTTGTGCAGGACGTGATTCAGCCTTCGATCGGTCTCTTATTCGGCACAACGCAAGGATTAAAGTCATGGAAGCTCGGTCCGGTATTGCTCGGTAACTTTGCTGCCAATGTCATCGACTTTCTGATTATCGCCTGGATCATCTATTTCATCTTTAAAAAGCTCAACCTCGAGCGCTTAGATAAAAAGAAGTCATAAAAACACCCCGACGTTATGTCGGGGTGTTTTTATACTGGTGGAGGCGGTGCTTGAATGCGCGTATCCCACCAAGCCTTAAAGCTCGATGCGAGGTCGCGAAAGATGAAGAAATACTCCTTAAGGTAGGTTTGCTGATCCGCCACCATGCCTTGCACCTCAATCCCAAAGAAATCACAGAGATAGAGCGATCTCGCTAAGTGAAAACGCTGAGTCACTACGATCGCTTCTCTAATATCATAGACCTGAATCGCGCGCTTGCAGCTCTCATAGGTGCGATAGCCTTGGCCATCGACGATAATATCGCGTTCATCAACACCGAGCTCCATGGCGACACGTTTCATCGCGGCAACCTCGTTGACGTGAAAGGCTCCCCCGTCGCCGGTCATAAGCAAGGTCTCGGCTTTTTTGGCTTTGATCAGCTCACTCCCCACGAGAATACGGTCATAGAGGGCGTCAGAAGGCGTGCCATCGCTTTTAACGCTGGCACCGAGAATGATGGCATAAGGCGCAGGTTCAAGATCGTTCAGCGAGGTTGAAATGCTCCCCAAATGCCCCAATTGCACATACCCAATAATCGAAGCGATCGTCAAAGCGCCCACCAGAAAAATGATGGTGATCGTTATCAGGGCACGCTTGATAAAGGCAGGCATGGGATTAGCTCTCGTCGCTTGGCTTGTCGATCGTAAGGGCTTCGTAGCCGATGGCTTTGCCTGAAATCTTTAAGACGTCTTTGTCGATTTTGGTGAATTCTTTGCCGGCGAGGTTGTATTGGCCAACGGCGGTGCCGAGATGTTTGCCAAGGCTCGTGAAATATTGCTCATAGGCCGACATATGGCGCTGAAGGTCTTCTACGCGTTTACGGATCTCTTTAGCCTGCTCTTCGATATGCATGGCGCGCAAGCCTTGCAGAACCGTTTGTAGATAGGCCGTAAAGCTCGTTGGTGAGACGATGATGACATGGTACTTCGATGCCGCACGTTGGATGAGGCTTTCGGTATCCTCCCCTACTTCACCGATCTTATTAACCAACAGGTCATAGTAAACCGCTTCGTGTGGGATAAACATGAAGGCAAAATCCATGGTGCCCTCGCCGGGGCGGATATACTTTGCCGTTTCTTTGATGCGGTTCTTCAAATCATTGACGAAGGCTTTTTCAAAGGTCGCACGTTGAACCGGGTCCTGCGCTTCTACGAGGCGATTATAGTTCTCTAAACTGAACTTTGAATCGATGGGCACGATCTTCTCTTTTACAAATACGGCTGCATCGACGATTTCGCCGTCTTTAAACTTGTATTGCATCTGGTATTGGTCAGGGGCAAAGATGGTACGCAAAAGCGTCTCAAGGTAGTACTCCCCCAAAATGCCGCGTTGCTTTGGATTAGTGAGGATGCGCTGCAATTGATCGAGCTGACCTGAGAATTCGAGTACTTGTTTATTGGTCTCCTCGATCTTTACCAAGCGTTCAGTCACATCACGTACCGCACCTGTCATATGGTGGCTCGCGGTTTGTTGTGTGCGGCTATTTTCGGTGAGGCTTTGGCGCATGTCTCGGTCGAGGGACTCAAGGCGCTCATGCATAAACTGCAACAATTGCGGATCAATCGCTGGTTGATTTTGAGCCTTCAATTGGCGCAAGACGGCAAAAACCGCGATGGCCGTACCAACCAGTAAAATCGCCCCAATCACCAATAATACGTCCGTCATGCTCATAGAGGGCAAAGGTACCAAATCGGCCGGCTCTTGCAAAGCAAGTGCCGATCGGTTATACGTGGGAGCGATAAGCACTACATCTCTATGACAGCACTCCCTCTCAATGTCGGTCCTTCAAGCTGGGACCGCGATATGGCCGGTCTCGACGAAGACCCAAATGACGCCAACCTTGCCGAGATTGGCATGCATCTTGAAGGCGATGACAAAGACAAAAAAGACGATGATGAAGACGAAGAAGACGACGGTCTCGACACCGACGCTGCCGCCACCGTCGTCACTCCTGCTGACGATGATGACGAGGACGACGAAACGGGCGTAGAAGAGCTCGACGAACTCGCTGAACTCGACCGTCTGGAAAAAGAAATTGATACCGTTACCGAGCGCGAAGACTTCGTTATCGAAGACGAGATCTAAACCGTCACAAAACACCACCTAAAAAGGTGGTGTTTTTGACAATAAAATACTTTCGTGCTATTATCGTCTTCCTTTTTCACCAAGGGAAGGAAGGTGTTATGACAGCTACTTCGGTTCGCAGGGGGCCGTTTTCGGGGGTAAGCGATCGGGGCAACTCGAGAGGGAGTGATCGTGTGTCGTCGAGTTCGGATGGGATTGTTATCACATTGAATACGCATCCACTCGGTGCTGTTCAGTGGCTAAAAGAAGAGGTGTTCTGGAATCACTTCGGGCGCCGGCCAGTTGATGGCTACGGTAAGCTCGTGAGGATCCATAAGCTCGAAGAGAAGATCGCTTCTTGGCAGGTGATGCTTGACTGGCTTCGGTCAGGCAAGCTCCCTGGTGACGAATGGGAGAAGCCTGGCCATCACCTCAATGGTGAGTGCGAGGGTACGATGCGTTGCGATTTGAACCGCTGCAGCTTGCAGCTTTTGGTTCAGATCCATCCTGAAGAGGTCATCTTTCTTCTGCGCTTGTGCGAGAAGAACAAACGCTGCTAGCGCGTTCGCGCAGCAGCACGGGTCCCGTCGAGCTTTACTTGCTCCGGGACCTTTTTCATACACAAAAACACCCCGACGTTCTATCGGGGTGTTTTCTTAAGTCGTTTTACTGACAAACCGCGCACTCTTCGCTGGCGACGTCACGCTTTACCGAAGTGCCATCGATGCGCTCGGCATTGATTGGGGCAGCTGAACGGAGGTAGTACATTGATTTCACACCGAGCTTCCAGGCGAGCATATGAACATCGTTCAAATACTTACCCGAGATAGGTGTTGGGAAAAAGACATTGAGTGATTGGGCTTGATCAATAGCTGGCTGACGGTCAGCGGCCTGTTGGATGATCTCGCGCATATTCATCTCATACGCGGTGCGGAAGACGGCACGTTCTTCGTCGTTGAGACCTTCTACATTAGCGACGCTCCCCTTGTCGGCGATGACTTGCTTCCAGATCTCAGTGGTGTTCATGCCCTTGGTCTCCAAGAAGTTCACGAGGTGCTTGTTCTTGTACAAGAAGCTACCCGAAAGTGTTTTCTGTAAGAAGGCATTACCAGAGATCGGCTCGATCGAAGGCGTGGCTTCGTTACAGATAAAACTCGTTGAAGCCGTAGGCTGAATCGAGGTGACATAGCTATTACGACGCGTGCCTCCATCGAGTGGTAATCCGCGTTCTTTACCGAGTCTCTCTGACGCAGCCCGGGCATATTGGGCGAACTTGGTGAAAATCTCTTTATTGATATTGCGAGCCATCATGCTCTCAAATGGCACCATCTTGCTCATGAGGTAGCCATGGTAGCCCATGACGCCGAGACCGATTGAGCGTTCATGTTTAACCGAGTTGATCGCCTTCTTAAATTCAACCGGGTCGGCCATTTCGATAAAGGCTTCAAGGTTATTGTCGAGTGCAGTGACAATGTCATAGGTCATTTGTTCGATATCACCATTCCATTCGTCCCATTTCTCGATATTGAGGTTGCCAAGGCAGCAAACTGCCGTGCGTGTCTCGTCGGTCGGCAAGACAATTTCGGTACAGAGATTGCTTTGGCGCACCATAAGACCAAGATCCTTGTGGTGTTGTGGACGAGCTTCGTTCACCGTATCGATAAAAATGATATACGGTTCGCCGGTTTCTGCACGCATGGTGAGGATGCGGCGCCAGACGTCTTGAGCATTGAGCTGCTTCACGACGGTTTTGTAGTGCGGATCAATCAAGTCATAGTCTCTCCCCTCCTCTACGGCTTTCATGAACTCATTGGTCACGGTGATGCCGTGGTTCAAATTCAAACACTTACGATCAATATCGCCACCCGTTGTTTTGCGCATCTCCATGAAATCTTCAATATCTGGATGGTCGACGCTCAAGTACGCGGCGGCAGCGCCACGACGAATGCCATTGCGGCTAATCGCGATCGTTTCGGAGTCCATGATCTTCATGAACGGGATAACGCCCGATGAGCGCAAACCTGAAGACTTGAGTGGGGCATTCTGGCCACGAAGCTGTGACCAATCCGTACCAATACCGCCGCCGTATTTTGAAAGAAACGCGTTCTCGCGATAGATGTCGAAAATACCTTCAAGCGTGTCAGGGACCGTGTTCAAGAAGCATGAGATCGGCAAGCCTTTACTTGTACCGATATTCATCATGACTGGCGTTGCAGGGACAAACCAGCAACGGGTCATATAATCATAAAGGCGCTGAGCGAGCTCACGATCACCACGGCACATGCCAGTAGCGACGCGTGAATAGAATTTCTGAATATCCTCACAAATCTCCCCATCAGCACCGTGCAAGAAGTAGCGATCACGAAGATTCTCGAGACCAAAGTAGGTCGCAAGGGTTTCAAATTCGTGGGTAATCTTAATACCTTCTTGAATAGAACGGTCGGCATTATAGTGCGGACAGTCCCAGCTATTGCGGTTTTTGGTCGTCTCTTTAACTTCAGCGAGCAAAATATCGCGAGCGGCATTGAGGTCGTTAGCTGAGACAGCGTCGATGACAGAAGCGTACGTGGCCATAAGGGTGAGAAGGGAGAAGAAAAATGAGCGTGATTTTTACTAATGTCTAATTTCTAGTGATGGACGTGTTTACCAGTCTGCAACCACAGCACCTTTGGCGTATTCGGTAGCGCGGTTTTCGAAGAAGTTGGCATGTTCTTTGGCATTGACCATGACGTCGAGCCATTGAAGCGGGTTTGCTGCATGATAGACCTTGTCGAGGCCAAGATCATTGAGTTTTTTATCAGCCGTGTAGCGGATGTATTGTTTGACGTCTTCAGGCTTAAGACCAGGCACGGCACCGAGGGCAAAACAGGTGTCGATGAAGTTATCTTCGAGTTTCACCATGTCCTCACAAGCTTGATAGAGGGTACTGCGAAGCTCTTGGGTCCAAATGTGTTTGTTCTCGTTGACGAGGTCTCTGAAGAGCTGACAAACGCCTTGGCTGTGTAGGGTTTCATCGCGGATACTCCAGGTGACAATTTGCCCGACGCCCTTCATTTTACCGAGACGCGGAAAGTTCATGAGAATGGCGAAGGAGGAGAACAAGCTCACACCCTCCATGAAGGCACCGAAGACCGCGAGATTGATGGCGAGTTCTTCGACTGTGCGCACATCGAAGCCTTGAATATACTGATACTTCTCGCGCATGGCATCGAACTCAAGAAAGGCGGAGTATTCTTTTTCGGGGAGTCCGAGCGAATCGTTGAGATAGGAGTAAGCCCAGACATGCACGCTCTCCATCGCCGCAAAGGCTGAGAGCATCATCTTGATCTCAGGTTTTGGAAACGCCGGGATGAGATGAGAGTTGTAGTTATTGTTAACTTCGAGGTCGCCTTGGGTGAAGAAGCGCAGAATTTGGATAACGAGATTGCGCTCTTCTTCAGACATTTTGAATCTGAAATCTGAGATGTCTGACTCCATCGGGACTTCGATCGGGAGCCAATGGGCCTGATTTTGTTTCTGAAAGAATTCGAAGTATTTGGGATACTCGAATGGGCGGTAGAACGGTCGATACGTAAGCATCGGACATGCCCCAAAGAGTTGGCTCATAAGCAAAGGACGTGACGTGAGAGGGTTAGGCTAGTCGATTTGAAGAAAGGATTGGTTGGCATGTACCGACGGTGTTGGGTGGACATAGCCATTCGCCTCACCGATCACGCCGATCGATTGGCGTTCTTCTGGAGTCAAAAAGCGCAAGGCGAGCCAGCGAAAGATATAATCTACGACCGATTCTGCGTGTGGGATATTTGGATTCTGTGTTGGGCCGGATGGTTCGTACTTTGCGTGAGCAAACTTGTTCACGAGAACTTTGAGCGGTACGCCGTACTGAAGACCGATAGAGATCGCGGTCGCAAGCGAATCAACCATGCCAGCGATAGCGCCACGCTCTTTTGCGAGGCGGATGAAGATCTCGCCAGGTTGGCCATCTTCGTAGAGACCAACAGTAACATAACCCTCACAAGGGCCGACTTGAAACTTATGGGTGATGGCTTTGCGCTCGTCTTGTAAACGACGACGACGCGGCACAAAAGCCTCGCCTGTGGAATTGAGAGGAAGTGTCATAAAAAGGGTAGGCAAAAAACGACTTTTGCGTTTATCGCAAAATCGCGTGATCAAGTTCGGGTGCCCTTTTCACCCTCCGTGAGAGCGTCTCATTGTGGCCAGAAGCCGCAAAAATGACGGAGTTCACAGAAGTTAGCGTGTGATGGAAGGTCGCCCCACCACTAGATCTAGTGGCTTAATCGAAATTATACCACAAGATCTAGTGGTCGAACGATCTTCGATGTGGATAATCGAAGGCGTACGACGTTTGTTTATTGTTTAAAGGCCAAGGGAGAGGTTGATCGTCTGTCTGGTCACCGCTTCAACAGGTTTGATGGCGAGTTTTACATCCATCTTTTGGCCCTGACGGTTGTTCACGGAGATAAAGCCTTTCTCCATAGCGTGCTCATAGACTTCTTTGGTGACTTTAACGTCTTGCAGACAATAGTCGCGCAATTTATCAATCTCACCTTTCTTCCAGTACTCCACGGCCATGAGACCGTGGCCTGACTTCCCTACTCCGAGCGTGGCTTGGGCAACGTCGTCGAGCTTTACTCTGAACCCGAGAGACTTTTCGATTTCAACGAGCACATCGACCGTGGGGAGCTTCATGATATCCCCTGAATAATACTGCTGCATGCAGGGATAATCGAAGCCGATCAAGTTATAGCCAATGATGCGGTCTGATCGTTCAAGACGCGGCCAGAGCTTTGGTAGGTCTTCTTCAAGAAAGGACTCATAGGTGTCGGTCTCATAAAAATAACAACCGATTAACGAGATCTTGAGCAAAGACGGATTATAAGCGCCAACATCTTGAAAGGTGTTGCGGGTTTCGATATCGAGAACGACGGCAGTACTCATAGCGTGGAGTGAAACGCCAAAGAGAATATCATAGGCTAGCTCGCTCTGCATCTATCAATCTCATGCGGTTTTTGCGCCGTCAAAGAAAAGCTGTGGAAAAATCTGAGGTCGAATGAACAAGCGCAAACATCATGCAAGTTTTGAAATACATTACCAATACTACGATACAAAAAAACGCCCGGAGGGGCGTTTTTTTGATTAACCTCTTGATTGGTTATCGCGTTTGCGTTCGAATTCTTTGAGGTAGGTCTTACGAATACGGAGGCTTTCTGGAGTGACTTCGAGAAGTTCGTCTTCACCGAGGTACTCGAGGGCTTCTTCAAGACTCATATCACGTGGGGCATTCAAGCCTTCGGTAACGCCAGAGCCTGCGGAGCGCATATTGGTAAGCGCCTTTTGGCGGCAAACGTTTACGGCGATATCTTCGGCTTTGGCATTTTGGCCAACAACCATACCTTCGTACACCTTCACAGCAGGCTTCACGAACATGAGACCACGTTCTTGAGCGGCCATGAGACCATAAGCCGTTGTTTCACCCGTTTCATGGGAGATGAGCGAACCGTGTGGGGTTGCGTCGATCGAACCTACGTAAGGCTTATAACCAAGGAAAAGCGTATTGATAATGCCCTGACCACGCGTGTCCATCATGAATTCGGTACGGTAACCGATGAGACCACGGGTTGGGATTTCAAACTGGAGGTAAGCAGTGCCGTTTTCAATACGCATGTCTTTCATTTCGCCTTTACGACGACCCATTTTTTCGATGGATGAACCGCTATAAACTTCAGGGCATTCGATCGAAACTTCTTCAAACGGCTCCATTTTTTGGCCGTTTTCTTCTTTAAAAATAACCTGTGGACGGGAAACCTGAAGTTCAAAGCCTTCGCGGCGCATCTTTTCGATCAAGATCGAGAGGTGAAGTTCACCACGACCAGAAACGATAAAGCTCGCATCACCATTGCCGGCATCCACGCTGAGAGCGACATCGTTTTGAAGTTCGCGTGTCAAACGGTCTTTGATATTGCGCGAAGTGGTGAATTTACCTTCTTGGCCAGCGAATGGCGACGTGTTTACACCAAAGGTCATTTTAACCGTTGGTTCTTCGATTTTGATAACAGGAAGGGCTTCAGCATTTGAAACGTCTGCAACGGTTTCACCGATATTCAAGTCTGAGATACCGGCAAAGGCGACGATGTCACCTGCCATCGCCTCTTGAACTTCGACCTTACCGAGACCCATAAAGCTAAAGAGGTTGGTGATCTTTGCTGGGGCTTTGACACCGGAACGGTTGATCCAAGTAACAGGACCAGGGCGAAAGACACCGCGAACGATGCGACCGATACCCATCTTGCCTTTATAGTTGTCGTAAGTGACGTTTGCTACCGAAACCTGAAGAGCGCCTTCGGTATTTGCTTGTGGAGCTGGGATTTCTTTTACGACCGTTTCGAAAATCGGTTTAATGTCGGTCATCTCAGCGAGATCCATACCAAGACCGGCCTTGCCGTTCTTCGCCGAAGCATAGACGACTGGGAAGTCGGCTTGAGCATCTGAAGCGCCGAGGGTAACGAAAAGATCAAAGGTCTGATCAAGAACCCAGTCGAGACGAGCTTCTGGCTTATCGATCTTATTGATAACCACGATGATGCGGTGACCAGCTTCAATCGCCTTCTTCAAAACGAAGCGCGTCTGAGGCATTGGGCCTTCTTTTGCGTCAACGAGCAAAAGAGCGCCGTCAACGAGGCTCATGATACGTTCTACCTCACCACCGAAGTCGGCGTGACCTGGAGTATCAACGATGTTGATCTTGGTACCGTTGTACATGACCGCAATATTCTTCGCGAGAATGGTAATGCCGCGTTCGCGTTCGAGTTCGTTAGAGTCCAAAATAGCTTCGCCTTCAAGACCAGCGTCTTTAAAGGTGTCGGACTGTTTCATGAGGGCGTCGGCAAGGGTAGTTTTACCGTGGTCAACGTGGGCGATGATCGCAATGTTTCGAATGTCTGGCATAGAGAATGCGCGGATTATAAAGAAATACGCGGGTCTTGTCAACCCGCGCAACCTTTCATTATTTCGCTGTGTTTACACGTGTTTTGATGGCGTTCCAGTAGCCATCATTCCCCTGCTGCGTTTTCATCCAATACCACCACTCGGCGCCCCAGAGATCGATCTGTTGATAGTTCATGCGCTCTGCAAAATCAAAATGCTTTTCAACATCTGCCACCGAGAAGGTTTGATCATTATCTTCTTGAGTGGCATTTCTGATGTCAGTCGTTGCCCAAGGCTCCATTTGAAATTCACTTACATAGGTTTCTTTAAGGATCCAAGAGACAAGAAGGGCTTTGCGTGAATAGAACCACGGTGGAATAAGGGAGTAGCGAAAGACGCCTCCTGATGATCGTCGTACGACACGATAGGTGCTGAAGCCGATCCGATCAGTGTGTGCGGCAAAGGTGAGCCAACTCGTCAGCTCCCCACTCTCGGTGGTGACGATTGGGCGTGGATTAGGTCGCTTCTGCTCAAGGTTACGGATATGATTTAATTCTTGCTTCACAAAGGCATTATCATTACCACGACACTTCATGAAGGAGCGCAGGGTCGCTTCATTCTCGATTTGCCATGCACCAATCGCAGGATGATCTTTAATGGTTTCAAAAACATGGTCGATATAAACGAGCTGTGCAGCTTTTTGTTCGTCTTCTGTTAGCGCCAATGCCCAATCCGGGATCCAACATTCTGGCCAGCGAGGTTGGCGTGCGCCTAGTACTACCGTGGCTTTTGCGCCATGTTTTTGGACGATATCAAGTTGCGCCACGAGCCAGTCGGTTTGAAGCAGGTCTGGCATTGGCTCAACAAGAGGCCAGTATGCTGGGATGCGTACATGTTTGATGTCCATGTCGGTTAAGACGGCTTCGAGACCATCTTGAGAGTCTACGCCAAGAAACTGGGCATACGGGATGCTCCACGTAATGCCATAGTTGATATCTTTGGTCACCTTTGGCCATCCAGCAAAAAGCATAAGTAAAAAAAAGACCAATACCCCAACAAAGGCGCAAAGAAAGCGATAATGTAGAGGGTGAATCTTGCGCATATTAGGTAGAGATCAAGGCAAGGCCGATAGCGGCACATGCCAATGCAAGGAGCTTGAGGGCTGCGATCGCTCCCGTCCAGTGCTCGCGAAGGGCGGCAGGGAGCCATTTGCTAAATGCGCCAGTAATAAGAGCGAGCGCGCCAAATTGCACGGCTTGCAAGGCATTCACTACCGATGCAGACCCATCAGGTAGCGAGAGCGCATACTGAACGCCCACGAATCCGAGCGTGCCAATCCCCTGCCCCACAAAGAACAAGACGAACGGTTTTTTCTCACCGTCTTTTTCTTTTTTGCCAAAAAGCTCGTTTCTTACTTGAGAGACGCCTGCGAGTACACCAACAACGAGAGCAAGGACGACGACACGTGACAAAAAGAATCCTTGAATGAAATTAACTTCGTGATAGAGAAAGGTCGCATTGACGGACGAGATGGCAAAAAATGCCCCACTCTCAAGCGCTGGCTGCAAAGCGATGGGATAATGTTTGCTGCGATTTGCTATTGCGATAATAGCCATTGAAACGACAAGTAGACCAATGCCCCCGGTAACGAGCGGATTCTCGGTGAATAGTGAAAAGTTCCATGACAAAAAAACTTCGAGCAACACACTAAACAAGGCAACCGCTGCCGCTGTGAGCGGGACAAATGATCCTGCCTCAGTTGTTTTTAAGCCAGCGAAAAATCTCCAGAGTCCGGCAAAAAAACATCCGCCAAATAAAATCGCATAAATAGCAATCGTCCAACTAATTTTTTCTGGAGGAAAAAACGGCCAAACGAATAAGGCAAGCGTAGAGAGTCCACCGATTGCTACCGCATACGTGCCCGGATGTTTAAATCCCGTTTGTAAGAGGAGTTTATCGATGAGCGAAGCGATGGCATTTGCGAGATGTCCAAAAATCGCAATCAAAATGGCGCTCATAGGGTAATGCTGTCGCCATAACGAGGCGCAATGCTTTCAATGCCTAATTCATTTTGCACGCGGGTCGCTAAAGCCGTTGCGGCACCTTCTTCGCCATGGGTGCAATAGACACGTTTTGGCGCGGCCTCTGCTTCTTTGATCCAGCTAACGAGTTTGTTTTGGTCTGCGTGGGCACTATAGGCACCAATGCTTTCGATCTTTGCTTTGACATTAATGCGCTCACCGTAGATCTCGACAGTCTTGTCACCGCGATAGAGTTGGCGCCCGAGCGTGCCTTCGGCTTGGTAGCCAACGATAAGCACGGTCGTAGAAGCATCCCCTAAATAACGAATAAGATGATGCAAAATGCGTCCCCCATTCATCATGCCTGAGCCGGCAATAATGACCTTTGGTTTTGGCGCCGAGTTAATCACCTTTGACTCGTCCTTGCTCAAGGTAGATTTAAGGCCAGGAAAATCAAACATATCATCGCCGCTCGCAATGAGTTTATATGCTGCTTGGTCGTAGTACTGCGGATATTCTTCGACAATGGCCGTAGCTTTGATTGCCATTGGACTATCAAGATAGATATCGACACGCGGGATGAGGCGATTCTCTACCAAGTGATTCATTTCGTAGAGAAGTTGCTGGGTGCGTTCAATAGCAAATGCGGGGATAATTAAAACGCCCTTTTGCTTAATCGTACGTTCAATAACGGTTTTAAGCTTAGATTCGCGGGTGCTCTCGTCTTCGTGAATGCGATTTCCGTAGGTGGACTCGATAATCAGCGCATCAACAGCGCCAAGCTGTTCGGTAGGCATAAGGATCTGTGTGCCTTCATTGCCCAGATCTCCTGAAAACGCGGCGGATTTGCCCGCTTCAGTGCGTACCTCGATAAAAGAGCTGCCAAAAATATGGCCAGCGTCTTTAAACGTCACGGTAAAATCTTTGATCTTAACAGGTTTATTGTAGGTAACGCCGACAAAACTCTTGAGCGCAATTTCGATGTCAGCTTCTTCATAAAGCATCGGGCGGTATTCGCGCTTAAAATCCGAAAGCATGATCTTATACGCGTCCTCTAAAACCAAGGTCGCGAGTTTTGCCGTTGGTGGCGTTGCATAGACCTTGCCTCTGAAGCCCGCTTTTATAAGCTTAGGGATGCGCCCGGTATGATCGAGATGGGCATGTGTAATACAAACCGCATCAATTTCAGAAGCGTCAAAAGGAAAATCGGCAAAGTTTTGCGCACCACAGAGTTTGCATCCCTGAAACATCCCACAATCAATCAGGATTTTACCTTTGGCGCTCTCGACCAAATAACAAGAGCCGGTGACTTCACGCGAGGCACCAAAAAAAGAGATTCGCATGGAGACATGATAGCATGCCTCTCGCCCAGAATCATCCCCTCGCCTCTTTATCCTCCCTTTCCCTCCGTGTGAACGAAGGGTGACACTCAGGCTTCAGTTTAAGATGGAGGCGTACCTCTTCGTTCACACGGAGAGGTAGGAGAGGTTTGAGAGGCTATTCAGGGAGGTTTTTCAGCGTATTATCCAGCGACTGGCAGAAGGCTTCAAATCCATAACGCGGCGTCATGCACTCGCGGTCAAAAACAAGCTTCAACATCGAACGGTTTCCGGTGGCGCCAAAAAGCACAAAGACGAGAAAAATTGTTTGGACAATTAACAACATCGCACCTGAAAAAATCGCTAAGCGATAAGAGAATTCCGGATGATCAAATTTTACCTTCCATTCAGGATGAAACATCCAGAGGCGTCGGTCAGCGGCGGCATTCGCAAAGAGCACGGCAAAGCAAGCGGCGGCACCGGTCGCGAACGATTGCCAAGGCGATGCATTGGCCGTGCCTGCTGCTAAAATACCGACAGGAAATGCCATAACCGTCATCACAGCCCAAAAAGAGGCGCTTTTTTTGGACATGCCAAAATGATGATCGGGATCGTGTTTAATGGGTGAAGAAGGTTTCTTCAAGGTGCGAGCCATAGTCGCTTGTGATTATACCACAGTTTTTTCTCCCGTCTCTACTTTTACCGTGTCGGGTCCGAGCGTCATCTCTAATTCTTTGGCGATCGCCTCATCAAAACGGATGCGATAGTTCGAAAGGACTTTTTGTTTGCCTCCGGCATTGTCGACGACAAAGTAGACGCGATAACGCCCCGGATTCTGGTCAAAGAGTTCGCGAATACGGTGCAAGATGCTTGGTGGCAAATGCGCGCGCAAATAAATTGAGATGGCTTGCTCGGCGCGCTTAGTTGGCATTGGGGCGTCTGGCTCAAGCCGCGGGTCAACACGTTTACCGGTTTGGTTTTGTAGGTGATCGATAACATTGTCGATATTGTCTGGCGTAAGCGGATAACCAGACTCCACCAAAAACTTCCACTCCCCGTCTTTGTCTTGGACGCGCCCATGCAAAACCACCGCCGTATCGGCATTCCATAACTCCGGCTTCTCTTTATAGGTGCGTGGAAAGATGACGGCTTCAATATCGCCTGTCATATCTTCGAGCTTGGCAAACACCATCGGCTCCCCTGCCTTTGTGAGGATTTTCTTGGCAATCGTAATCGTCCCCGCAGTGCGCACGGATTTTTCGGCGACGAATTTGGGGAGATTCGCAATCGGATTCACCATATCGCCCAAACGATCCGCATATTCTTTAAACGGATGCGATGAGAGATAAAGTCCTAATAACTCTTTTTCCCAAGTGAGAATATCTCGGTTGATCGCCGGTGGTGCCGGTTTTAAAATTAATTTATCACGCGCCGCCGTCTCGCTAGAAAGGGCAAACAAATTAAATTGCCCCGAGCTCGACTCTTGGGTCATGCGCTTCTGATATTGCAAAATAATTTCGATATTGAAGTAGAGCTGATTACGATCGCCGAAGCGATCAAGCGCACCTGATTTAATCAGGGCTTCAAGTGAACGGCGATTCAAGCCGAACGGATCCATACGCGTCACAAAATCTTCA
>JAMIEW010000068.1:0-4552 GCA_035906575.1 bacterium | reverse complement strand
CCGCCTAAAGGCGCTCGCGTCCTCGTCGGCATGTCCGGCGGGGTGGATTCGAGTGTCTCGGCGGCATTATTGGTTGAGCATGGTTGTATTGTTGAAGGGGGTTTTATCAAGAACTGGTCCGATTCCGTAGATTTGTGGACGGGTGAATGCCAATGGAGAGGGGAGCGCCGTGACGCGATTCGCGTTGCCGCCAAACTCGGCATCCCATTACATACCTTTGATTTTGAAGAGACCTATCGCGAACGCGTCATCAACCGCATGTTTGCGGAATATGCCGACGGGATCACGCCAAACCCAGACGTGCTTTGCAATGAAGAAATAAAATTCGGTTTATTTTTTGAAAAAGCCAAAGAGCTCGGCTTCGACTATATCGCCACCGGTCACTATGCTCGTTTGAGTGAGGACGCTGAGGGCACCGTACATCTCTTAAAAGGCGCGGATGAAAACAAAGACCAAACCTATTTCTTACATCGCGTTTCACAAGAAGCCTTAAAGCAATCCGCGTTTCCGATCGGTCATTTGCAGAAGAGTGAAGTGCGCGAACTTGCGACGAAGTATGCGCTTCCGACCGCACAAAAGCCTGATAGTCAGGGGATTTGTTTTGTTGGCAAAATAGATTTTCATGAGTTCTTGCGCAAAAAAAATGAAGCGCATCCTGGTGCTATCGTTGATAAAGACGGCAAAAAACTTGGCGAACATGACGGCCTCGATGCTTATACCATCGGCCAACGTCATGGCTTATTTGTGACCAAAGAAAGCAAAAGCTGGTATGTGGCAAAAAAGAATCTTGCGAAGAACGAACTTATTGTTGTGAATGACCGCGAAGATCCACTCATGTATTCCTCCGCAGCCCTCCTCCGCAACGTGCATTGGATTCCGTCGCCCTTCTTTCCCAAAGAAGGGGCAGGGGATGATTCGGCGCGAATGGAGGCAACCTGTGCCATCCGCTACCGCCAAACACCCATGGCCTGCACGATCGAAAAAGACGGTGAATACTGGCGCTTGCGTTTTGCCGAGCCTGTTTGGGCTTTGGCGCCTGGACAGTCCGCCGTGCTTTATGCTGGCGATGAGTGCCTTGGGGGTGGATTCCTTCACGACTTACCAGTAGACTCCAGGACATGAAAAGTCGCTCCTGGCGCTTTGCGTGGATGGTGATTCTTTACCTTATCTGTTTTGCTTTGGCGGTTTTTGCACCGACCCTGCACACACAAGGTCGTTTTGGTCTGACAGAAACAGCGATGGAAGAAGCAACCATCTTTCTCTTTGGGATGGTGGGCTTATGGGCTTTTGTGGCCTATGGCCGCCTCATCGAAGATCAAACGCTCGAAACCAGCGAAGGGCAGAGTAATCACGACAAAACCAAAAAAGAATTGATTGAATCGTATGCCTATATCGGTTCGGTAAATCGCAAAATTGAATTATTAAAAAAAGTCTCGAACCAAACTTCGCTCAACTTTATGCGCGGCAAAGGTTGGCCAAAAGATTTATATCAGGCACTTGTCACGCATGCGAGCGCATCCGTTGGGGCAAAAGCCTGTTTACTGCGCATCGTTGATACGGTTGCACTACGTACTGAAACTGAGCACGCTCATGTCACCGGCAATCAATTTGTGTTTAAAGTTTCAAATAAAGATCTGCTCGCCGTTCCGGCACGCGGTGTCAGTCACGCCTTTATCGCGGCTGAAGATGGCAAAGAATTACTCGTCATCCCTTCAGAAGGAGGTAATGCGACCAAGGCTTTTCTGCTGCTTATTTTGGATGAAAGCCAGATTCCAGAAATTGATGTTTCCTTGCTGAAGGTTTTTGCTAATCAGGCAGAGATGCTGCATCGGCAGCGTGGAAGTGTATAATCAGGGTACTATGGGCTATTTGCAAGTCATCACACTCTCTTTGATTGTACTGGGTATCGTGATACCCGAGGATGTTTACGCTATCCCTGCGCCAGAGCTGGTCGTGAATGTCATTACGCAAGGCCTTCAACTTTTTGGACTTCTCTTTGCTATTACCGCAAGTTTTTTTACGGGGCTTTTTGCCCGTTATCACAAACTTGGTCGCAATGCTTGGATATTTGTCGGGGGTATCGTTGTTCTGCTTTTACTTTCTGGTTTTGGCGCCGTTTGGTTTGTCTTAAGCAAGAGTCCTGCTCCGGTGATTGTAGATAAGGGCGTCTACACAACTACGACACCGCAGGTGCAAGCGACAGAACAAGAAGAGTATGAGGCGTATAAGGCGGCCGAAGAAGCGCTCGTGAAGCAGCTTGAGGCCAAATACGATGAGTCTACGCAGGGCGTAGCTTCGGCATACGGCATCCCATTCTCACCGATCCCACAAGATGAGAATAGCCAATTTGTCGCTAACTATTACGAGATGCTCGAGAAAAAACAGATGAGTGCCGCTATTGCCATGACTGGGGCAACAAAAAGCGAAGCTGAATTGCTTTCTTGGTACCAAGACGTGATTCACGTACATATTTTTCAAATGACATCGGTTTCAGATAGTCGCCGTTCATTGGTCGTGGGGTTGCGTGAAGAGGGTTCATTGACACTCTATGACGTGACACAAGACATTGTTTTCTATCAGGGTCGGCCAGTAAAGCTAAAGCTCGTGTCTTCGGTGGCATCAAAAAAGATCGATATTGTTGAAACGGTTAATCGCAAGCCACTATCGATCTCAAATGCGACCTTTAATCTTTGGCAAAATGAAAACAAAGATTTCGCTGTTCTCGATGCTCGTGAGGATCTCGAGTATTCTTACGGACATTTTCCAGACAGTATTCATGCAAGGCAGGCAGACGTGATCGCGCACCCAGAAATATATTTACCTATTGATAAGCCAATCGTTGTTTTCTGTTTTTCAGGTGGACGGGGGAGCGAGGTCGCACACGCCCTACGTGAAAAAGGCTATGACGCTTATGCGCTTGAAGATGGTGTAAAAGGTTGGGTGGAGGATTATCAAGGTAAATGGATCGGCAAGTATCGCTTCTGGGATGCCTATCCAACGTATGCACGAATTCAATACCGCAAAGAGTATGATGCACTGAACAAATTAAATACGGTTACGATCGACGCAAGCGAACCGTTTTTGCAGGCAGCAATCAAAATGCCGAGTGATTATGTTCTGCCGCTTTTTTCAACGACAAATAACCGAGTAAAAGAGACGTTGGCGAGTATCCCTAAAGATAAATCGGTTATCGTGATTTGCCAAGAATACACTGATTGCTTTGGGGCAAAGCTTATTGCGCAAATGCTCGATACGAGCGGCTATGACGTTATGGGTTCGTATGACATTCGCTGATCTATGTTCTTGACCATAGAACAATGCACTGAGCAAAAATGCGGTAAAAAGGCTTATTCTCTCGTGGTGCTCGCGAAGCGCGGCTTTCACGTGCCGCCTTTTGTTGTTATTGGTTTTGATGAGGTCGCTCTCGTTATGAAAGTAGGGGATATTTCAGATGAGGATGCAGCACGAATTCAGCAAGTTGTTGGTAATGGTCCCTATGCCGTGCGTTCGGCGTTATCTGGCGAAGATAGTTCAACAAGTTCAATGGCAGGACAATTCGTAACCGTTTTACCTGTTGATGCAAAAAACCTCCTCTCGACAATAAAAGAGGTGATTGCCGAAAATGCACGCCGTGCGCCACAGATGAAGCAATCCATTATCGTTCAGTGTTGTTTATCGCCAGAGAAATCAGGTGTGGTATTTACGCGTTCACCTTTTGATCCTTTCTGTCTTCAGATTGATGAGGTGACGGGCTTTGGTGAAGGACTGGTCTCTGGCCAATGCGATTCGGATTCGACCTATGTCTCACGTAGACGAGATACGTCATGGCCGATATTGGCAAAGATCGCTTTAGAGATCGAGAGTCTTTTTGGTCATCCTCAAGACATTGAATGGAGTATTGAGAAAGGAGAGTTATTCATTCTTCAAGCCCGTCCAATCACGACACTTTCTACTAGAGAAGCTACAGCACTTGAGCGGATTGAAAAATCATTACCCCAAGTTGATTATGAGTTCGTGCAAAATGGCTATACCGAATTAGCACCAAACGCTGAACCATTCATGGTTGAATTGCTAGGGTCATTATTTGCACCAAATGGACCGGTTGAAAAAGCGTATGCGCGATTAGGGATGAAGGGCAGAGTTGAAAATCCTCTTACGGTTATAGGTGATTCCGTTTTTTGTGATAGTAAAAAAGAACAACGCCTCTTTCAAAAAGGTTGGCGAAGTATCTTCAACCAAATACGACATTCATCCGCAAAAAAGTGCTATAAACAAACGTTGCTTTCGTTAAAAGAAAAAATTACCTTGTTCAGCGCGCCAACGTTTTTAGATATTCATGAAGCTCAAGAGTTTGTTTTACGAGAATATGAGCTTGTCTTTACGGCGAATATTGTTGCATCAAGCCTAGAGGCAAGTGCGCGGTTTGGATTGAAGGCATTAACTTCGGGGCCATCAGTCACATTTAAACTAACAACCGATGAACAGATTGCGCCTCCAACGGGTCTTATTGGTAACAGCTTCTCCCTCTACGATCAGACCGTATTTCATCCGC
>JAMIEW010000067.1:0-5782 GCA_035906575.1 bacterium | reverse complement strand
GACTGAGCGATGAGATCTGAATCTTGCTCGTCGCCGCAGAGCTCACGCCAACCACCAAAGCCGATGCGACCATCGCCTTCGGTAATGCCGCTCGCTTCGAAAACCGAGATCACGGGGATAATCTCATCCACGACACCAAGGCGCTCCGCTTCGAGCAGCATGCAACCGGCTTCTACCGAAACCGGGAGCAGAGCGATGCGTCCACCTTTCTTCGTTACCTTACCTGATGGGCTCAGGCATCCGAGCGCTTGCAATGTGCTCTCGGCGTCCCTCACCAAATACTCAGGCGGCTGATGAAAGAACGCGATGTCCTGCATACGATGACCAACCATGGCCAACTTCAGCGCGATTTGCTCGAGCTTGATTCGCATGATCTCGGGGACTGGGTATTCATCTCGTTCGACTTCTGGAGCGTGATCGATGTAGTAGCCGAGCTTGGTACGCCCGGCACGTCCTCGACGTTGCTCAGCATCGGCGAGTGAAATCACCTCTTCATAGAGGCCGGTGACACCACCTACGACGCAAGCGCGGTTCTCGAGACCCGAGTCGATGACGGCATCGATATCGTCGATGGTGATCGACGTTTGCGCCACTGAAGTGGCGATGATGCACTTGGGGCGATCATAGTGCTTGAAGCAGCGCTGTTGCTTGTGGGTATCAAGCTCAGCATGCAAGGGCAATATGACCGCGTCACGTCGGTGCTCGCTATCGAGTACCTCCATCAAGTCATGAATCTCACGCTTGCCGGGAACAAAGATCAAGACGTTCTTGCCTCGCTTGAGCAAGGCATTCGCGTCATCGGCAATGGATGCGCCTTTTTTGATCTTCTTCACCAGGTGGGTGCGTCCTGTCACGGTCACCACGGGCGCATCGTCGAAGTATGCTGAGAGTCGTTCGGCATCGAGCGTGGCGCTCATGATGACGATCTTGATCTGATGACCTTCAGTGATGGCTTTGCGTGCTAGCGCAACCAAGGCTTCGATATGTACATTCCATTCATGGACTTCGTCGATGATGAGGACATCAAATTCAGAATTGTGCCCCATGAGTTCGCGCATCACGACGAGTCCGTCGGTGGCAAACAAGAGGCGTGTCTTCTCACTTGAGATCTTGTCATCACGCGTGCGCACGCCGATCGTGCAGCCAAGTGGCTCACCATATTCGGCAGCCACAAACTCTGCGACAGAAAAGGCCGCGAGCCGTCGCGGCTGAGTCACCATGACCCTAAACCCATGATCGAGCAGGTACCGTGGCACCTGGGTCGACTTACCACTCCCGGTCTCTGCGACGATGATCGTCACAGGATTCTCGAGAATGGTTTGTATGATCCGATCACGTTGTTTTGCGATGGGAAGGTCCAAAACTCACCTCCTAGTGTTCAAGATTGAACGCCATCAGCTCAACGTTTTTGGGGGGATTTGTCAATGCATTGAAGATAGCTACGATGAACGAGGATACTTCGTCTTTCCTTTTGCCTGACGCATTTGTCCGATGTTTGCCCTGTAGGAATTGATAGAGTTACGTAACGCTTGGTGAGCTGAGCCCTGAATGGGTTCGTCTGGATCCGTTTCACAACTCCCCTCCTCCTGACCTGGTGCAGCACTTACAGCAAAAAGATTTACTCCTGCTGATTTCATTTTATTCATCCAAATCATTGCCCGAGCATTTGCATCTCTTTCGGCAATAGCTCTAGGGAGGTTAAACGTGTCGGCAAGATCATGATCTTGGATGTATTGTTGTAAGAGATATTTTGCCTCTTTAATGGCTTGGTCAACCTTTTCTGATTGAGCTTCAAGCTCGCGCAGCGTACTTTCATCCGTAACGATCTTGGCGGCATTTGCATGATCGGCGGTTTTACCGATAGGGAGCTCAACGAAAATACCGTCTGAATATTCATTGCTACCCAGCGGTAGTTTGATCACCAGGTGACCGCCCTCAAAAAAAACATCAGACACCATATCATTCGTGGATGGCTGTTGAAAATGTTCTAAGATCGCGATGATTTTTTGCTTACCTTCAGGAGAAAATAGCTGGTTTTGCTGTGACTCTGACAAGGGCGATTTAATGCCAGGGAGACGAAAAATATCCGACCGGTTGTCCGCAAGACGGACTTCGTGCTGTTGAAATACCACGCCAATGTCTTTGCTTTTTAGCCCCTGAAGAAAATTTTGCAGTTTGGGGCTTTTTTCAACGATAGCCAAGTATTCGCCGTTCAAGCGATGCCGCACCTCATCTATTGACCCCTGTAGGGATTTTTTCTTTGCATTTTCAGTTCTGACGCGTTCTGCGAAAAAATCCCACTCAGACATGCGGCGACTAATCTCTTGCTCATCAATATCTGGCACAGACGCCTTAAGCTGACCTATGACTTCTTCTCGAGAAGCAGGGTTTTCTGTTTCAAATAGCGGCTTGCGATTTTCAGCTAAATATTTTCTGAACTCAGGCTCGGTATTTTGCGCAGCGTGTCCAAGTTCATGCAAAAGCACGGCTAGCGCACCTGGATCATCTAACGGTGGAGCCGTGACGAGACCCTGAGACTGACTGAATGCGTAGCTTTTTTGTTTTTTCTCAGCCATGAGAATCTTACCAATGGTTGGCGCTTCTCCTACTGCACCCGTCATCCGTAAAACGTCTATCGTCACCGGTTTTCCATTTTTTTCACCATGCAGGAGGAGGGATGTTAAAGATCTGGCTCTGCCATGGATATGGTAAGCACCCTCCTCAACTTCACCGTATGCTGCCTCTACGCGACAAAGAGGTTCACCTTCTTGAGTTTTCCATACTTGAGACTCTTTTAGAGGTCTCTCTGGACTTTCGTGGCGCGCTGAGCCTTGTGGTGCAGTGGTTCGCTCAACCCGTGCAGAATCTTCATTTACTCCCATTTTCTCCATGCTCATACAATGATAATACCTCAGTTACTTCGTCTTTCTCACAAAGGTCCCGTCCCAATCAACGCCTGGCGGATTGGCTTCATATTCGCTGCAGCGGTCAAAAAAGAGCTGAGCGGTGGTGTCATTGGCAAAACGGGTCATATAGGCCGCAAAGAGCGCCTTAGCCTGCGAGAAATGACGCTGGTAGTACTGAGTGAGGGCATCAGCAAAGAGTGCGGAGCGTTCTTTCTCTTCGTCGGTTGCGCTTTCAGTGGCTGAAAGGACTTCATACATCTTAATCGGTTCGGCTTTGCCTTTGACGGCGACTTGATCGAGTTCGCGCACAAGAAAGGCTCCAGCTAAATCAGTGAGGGTATTTTTAGTCACGATGATTTCAACGCCATAGTCTTTACATAAACTTTCGGTACGTGAAGCGAGATTTACGCTATCACCAATAACGGTATAGTCATGACGAAGTGATGAGCCGATATTACCTACCACCATCTCTCCCGTATTCAACCCCACACCAACACGCAACTGAACGCCGTTAGGAAATTCGGCACGCGTATTCATCTCATGCAAACGTTTTTTCATTTTTAATGCACAACGCACACCGCGAACGGCATGATCTTCTTGATTCATTGGGGCATTCCAAAACGCCATGACGGCATCACCGATGTATTTATCGAGCACACCACCTTCTTCAAACACGATCTTGGTCATCTCATCGAGATAGAGATTGAGGACTTCGACAAGTTGCTCTGGCGTAAGGCTTTCTGAAAGCGTGGTGAATCCGCGCAAGTCTGAAAAGAGCACGGTCATGCGGCGACGTTCTCCGCCAAGACGGATTTTAGAAGGGTCCGCCATCAATGACTCGACGACACTTGGCGAGACATAGCGTCCAAAAATTTGTTTAATCTCTTGTTTATCTTGTTCAGATGTCACAAAACGAAATACCGATGCGCCCATATAGGCAGCAACCATCGCGATCACCGGCCACAATAAGCCGAGCAAAATCCCCTTATCAAACAGGACGAAGGTCGCGACGGCATACCCTGCAATACCGAGAAGTAACAACATCACGCTGTAGCGCGGACGTAAGAGATAGGCGGCAAAACCAACCGCAAATACCGCAAGTAAAATACCGAGCCCAGCGAGCGCCATATTCAGATCACGCAACCACGCGCGCGATAAAAGGGTGTCGGCAATCGAAGCGTGAATTTCAACGCCGCTCATCGGCGTACCGGCCGATGTTGGGACGAGCTGCTCATCATGCAAATCACGCGCAGTGGCACCGATAAAAACAATGCTCCCCTTCACCGATTCAAGGCTCGTCGAGCCCTGCAAAATATCGGCAGCAGAAAGACGACGGATTGTACCAGGACTCCCCGGATAATTAATAATGAGACGACCAAAGCTATCGGTCGAGATTTCATTTGTCGCCGGAGCAAGTCCTGCGACACGCAATGTTTCAGCCGCAAAACTCTTTACACTTGAACCGTCTTTTTCACGAACGATAACCGGCATACGACGCGAGACATTGTCAGCGTCTAAAGGAAGGTTCGTAAAACCAGATGCAGCGGCCGCGCCGAGAATTTGTGAAATAGGCTGGACGGCTTCGCCGCGCTGAAGATACTCCCCGTTTTCAATCACGACATCAGAGAGCTCAATCGGTAAAACAACGTTGCCCGCGAGCCTAATCGCGTCAGCGAGCTCTTGATCATGTATCGCATTTGAAACCTCAGGAAAATTCACATCCACCGCAATCACCTTGGCGCCCGCCTCAGAAAGACGGCGAACAAGTTCAGCATGAACCGAGCGGTCCCATGGCCAACGACCGATGCGCGAGAGCGAAGCATCATCAATAGAAACGATCATTAAACGCGGGTCGGCTTGGCGATCCAAAAAGGCCATGTCGGTGAGGCGAGATGACGCGGAGTGAAACAATCCGAGCGACTCGGCGCCAAAGGCGACCATGGCACAACCCAATAACATGCCAGCAAGCGGCAATAAGCGCGTTTTCATGACTCCATGGTCAATCCAAAGGCCTCATTTGTCAAAAGCGCACCTCAACGGTAACCGATCCATTATAGGATTGATCTTCAAGTTGGCATCTTGCTGAAATCACGGCTGAGCCTGCATTCGCCAATGCGCTAAATAATTGTTTGTCGATTTGGCCAAACCCTGCTGGGGCAACGCTGAATTGGCAGCGTGGTGTCACATCATTGCGACCGCCATCGTCATCAATGGCAAAGGCGCGTAGCGAGATGGTTTGTCCAAAGCTCAAAGAGGTTGAACTTGGAATGATGCTGATACGTCTCACTGTAGGATTTGTACTCGTAGCAGCGATGATTGGTGGCGTTGTGGTTGGTGTAGAAGCTGTCGTTGTCGCCACGATATCGGTGGTCGTTACGGTCATGGTTGTGCTGGATGCATTCATCTCAACCGTGGCTAAATCACTCGGATCAAGCCCGGCTTGGACGATACGCTCACGTTGCTGGAGCGTTTGCGCCGACATACGCGACCACGTCTCACCAAAGGCATTCGCCGTCTCTTCAGACCAGTGTGGACGCAAGCGGTCCATATCGTGCGCGACATTCTCTAACCCCTGAGCACTAACGGATGCGGCTAGTTCAGCTTCTTCGAAACGGCCTTGGGCCAACGCTTTTACAGATTCTTCAATACGTGAATCTAGAGAGAGTAAACGCAATGCCAAGCTCTCGGTTTCATCACGAGAGAGCGTGAGCCGCCAATCTTCTAGTTGTTGCTTGATGCGATAAGCGCCGTGTCGGTCATCAATATCCGTATAGAGCCAGTAACTCAAAAAAAGTGCTTGGCGCAAGGTCTCTTTATAAGGGGCTCCGTCTTTTGCGATGCGTTCTTTCCAGCGGTATTCTTCGTCGAGAAAGGCT
>JAMIEW010000066.1:0-16848 GCA_035906575.1 bacterium | reverse complement strand
ACGCTCGCATCAACAACGCGTACGATATATTCACCGGCGCCGGGCGCCGTCCACGTGTACTCACCCGTGATACTGGTGGTCACCGAAGTAATGTAGTTCAATGTATCACCGTCATAGATTTCAACGGTTGCATCCACCACAGGCAAACCGCCATTGCTATAAGCATTTACTCTGCTGCGACCGGCATTCAAACCAAAGTTCACGTCTTCAAACACTGTGCCACTGATTGACATCGTTGGCAGTACCGGTGTTTCAAAACGAGCAAAATTTAAGGTCGTAGCACCATCCGTGCTATTAAAATTACCACCCATGGCGCCATAATTACCCGTAACCTCAACGGCATGCACGTCGCTGTCTGGGTTTGGATCCCAAGAGTTGAGATAGACGGCAATATCAGAGACGTCGAGACTGGCAATATAGTTTCTTGGCGAGCCAAAGAAATTGTTAAAATTACCAGAGACGAATAATTCTCCGTTATCAAGGTCGAGATCAGTTACGGATACATCCGGCCAAACGCCATAAATAAGATCCGGCTCACCTGTAGCCGTGTAAAATGGGTGCAAGTAATAAACATTGGTTGGCGTCGTGTTAACTTTTGCCTGGGTAAAATCTCCCCCGATAAAAACACGAGCGTTCGCGGTATCAACAGCGATAGCCCGCACATCTTGATTCACATCAGGATCAAAAGTAGCAACAACAAAGTTCGGATCTGCTTGTGCATCAAGTGAGAGATCGACAGCCGCAATACGCTGACGAATAACCGATCCCACATCCCAGTTCACGGTTCTAAAAGAACCACCAACATAAAGTATTGAACCGTCTAGCGCGAGAGCATTAACCTCCGCATTACCATCAACAAAGCTCAATAAACCATAAGACTGTTCGACAAGTCCGTCATTCGCCAAAAAGCCAATGCCGGTATGACCTAGACTCACAAAACTATCAGAAACCAAGTTAAAGTCACCACCGATAATAATCCCTGCTCCACTGTAGGTATTATTTATAATGGTATACACGGGGCCATCGGTACCGGCGCCGATATCTTCTTCCATAAAACTCGTGTCGGCATAACCTGTCCCCAATTCTAGGGCGGCGATATTGTTGTAGCCATAATTCACACCGTTACCGATCGCCTCTGTAAAGGAACCGCCGACATACAAGCGTGTACCATCTGTTTCAAGCGCTAATACCGGGCCATTAACGCCCTTATTGTCCCAATCCGTATCAAATTGACCGTTCGGAAATATCTTTGCAATGCGGCTTGGCGTATAGTTTGTCACGCCGCCATCACAGGTAACCGTCGTAAATAGCCCACCAACATACATTGTGCCGTCTGGCATGACTTCGATTGCACGAACATCTCCGTTAAAATCACAATTTGGGACTTCAGGAACATCCGGCAAAGCCAAAGCGGCTTCCCAAGGAAAAAGAGCCATCATCGCAAAAAGCGCGATGATCTTACGTAGACGGTTCATGAGGATAATGATAGCAAAAAAGTGCCCATGTTGGGCACTTTTTTGTGGACACCACCTATCGTTCGCACCAAGTAGCGTTTAACAATGCCTGAAGCTTATCACCCACCATCCCGCTCTTACCACCTACGATCGTGAGATTTGCCTTTTCTTCTGGAAAATAGGCCTTTACCAAGGCGTTCACATCGTTACGGGTCGCTGCATCAAAGAGGCGCGTTGGCTTTTTTGATCGTCCCAGAGCGATATTGATCGCCACTTGTAAACGCTCAACTTCGACGGCGCTATTATTCTTTGCGTTATAGACAACGGTCTTTGTCAGCAATGGGACACAGGAGATCGTTTTTTTACATACGTCGATATAGGTGTCATTGCCTACGCTGTTTTGGATCTTTTTCAAGCAACCCGTGTCACACGTATTCACTATTTGTGGTTTTGGAGGGTTCTTTTGGCAATGAATACGGTTAATGGCTCGTGACGTCGTGATATAGACATAGCCCGTTGGCGAAGACAGATTCCATGGCGATAAAACATCTTTACCTAAGCCTGCTTGAAACTTCATCACGGCGCGCAATGAGGTACGGTCATAGATACCGGTCACTTTGACTTCTTTCATCCCCTTAACATCACGTAAGAAGAGCTGCAATTTTTTAACTTCTTCGATATCGTTTTTTGCACCGTAGCGGATAAACGACTTGAGATATGGTGTACAGATACCACCTACTTCTTTCATACAAGCGTTTACCAGGTCTGGCTGAGTGGACATGATTGGTGCCTCGCTATCTGTCTCTGGAGTGACCTTTGTCGGTTCATCGGGTTGCGTCGATTCGACGATCTCTTCTGTAGTCGTTGGCACCGAAGCATTCACCTGCTGAGCTGAACCGCCGCACCCACCCGTGCCCTGATTGCATGACAAAGCACCACCACCCACCTGCACGGACGCCGGCGCGATTGGCGCGGCATCATCATTCAGGATGAATAGTTCATAAACCGCAAGAGCACCGATCATCGAATGTGAACTCGCTGAAGTGAGTATGAGGATCACGTCTTCATTTAATTCAGCTGTTGCATCATCTGCGACATTGATCGTAATCGTCGTTGACGTCGATAATGCTGGGATTTCGGCATAGCCTGACAACGTACCGATATCTGAACCCATGACGGCGGTACCACCGATCGAATAGTCGATCCCAACAGGCAATGACGAGGTCGCATCCATGACAAGATCGATAATTACCGAGCCTAGGCCCGCTTCTAACCCGCTCGATGATGCCATAACAAAAGCCACAGCAGGCTGAATATCGTTATCACCCACCGTTAACGTATGTTGCATACGCGTACCCGAAACAGCATTTGTTGAGATGAAGTCTAAGGTAAGAATAAGGGTCTCAGAACCCTCGTAAAATCCATCATCCGCAAGTGTGATCGCAATCGTTGTGGTCGTGTCCCCTGCCAAGATCGACCCTGAACCTGACAAGCCGCCAAAATCGTCAGGCGAAACAGCAGAACCCGTAAGACTATAAGCAAAGAGCACGTCTGATGCTTCGATCGCTGACAGTTCGAGTTCAACATTTACCGTGCCATCTCCTTCGTTAGCACTGCTACCAAATGAAGTAAATTCAAGTTCAGGTGGAGGCGGAACATCTTCGCTTTGTAAGGTGATGGTATGTGTCGTGGTTGCGCCGGTAATGGCATTTGGTGTAACCGACGTTAATGACAAGACAATCGTTTTATCACTTTCAATCGTTGCATCATCAACAAGGGTCACTTGTACCGATGTTGCGGATTCGCCTGCGAGAATGGTGAATGACCCTGTTGGCGTGATGAAGTCAGCCGGATCAGAAGCCGTACCACCTACTGAATACGTGGCAACGATATCGGTGGCGCTGGTAGCGGCATTCAAGATGATATTTATCGTCGCTGTACCTGCTGTTTCTGAAATGGTTTGTGCATCCAAGACAAAAGAAACGGCAGGCGAAGGAGGAGAAAAAGTTGGTAAATTCAAGCTCGTAATCAAGGTATTATTCGTCGGATCAAGATCGCCATCATAGGAAAGACCATTGCCAACATCTGGTACCGTACCAGACACAGAAACATCTTGAAGACCGAAGCCTAGCACGTCGCCCGACGTGGTTGCATAGCCCGAGAACAAACCCGTGCCTGAATGCGGTACATTGATAATAAATGAAATCGTCGCCGTCGTATTACCGTTTAAGGTTGAAGCCCCTGCATTGAACATGCTCGTATCGGCGTCGCCATCAAATGCGCCATCAATGATGATACTTGGGTCAGACGAAACAGGAGTACTAACGATAGTGATGCCACTCACCAATGGAAAGAACAATGCACGCGAGAATTCAAGCTGTAGATTATTCAACGTATCTGAACCGTAGTTTACGAGGGTGTAGGTAAATTCAACGTCCGATGTATTATCAAAATTATCGGTTGATGAAGCCGCAAGCGCAACACCTAAAAGTCCGCCGGTTGCCCCGGACATTTCGGATGTATTTGAAGCGTTATGTGCCATAAACGCCACTTTATCGATACCGTCATGACCGTAAGCGGCGACATCAATAAAACCTGATGCGAGACCTGAACCATCAGTCATAAACGTAACCGTCGTAGCATATTGCATCAATTGACCGCGGCCAAAACTATCCGTTGAAGATGAGAAATACACGTCCATGATAATCTGCTGTGCTGCGAGGCCGGCATAGGCATAGCCTGCATAACTACCGTTCACACCGAGTGGGATTGGGTAGTTCAAGAGTCCATTCGCGCCTACATCAGCATCATTGGCATCATTAGCCGTTAGACCATCATCACCAAGATCAATCTGCAGGTCACCATTACCATAAATACGATTACGCAAGAGATAAAAACCCGAACCAGCGTTACCAACGGTGATACCGGCATCTCTATTATATGCGACGATATTTTCTTCAGCTGACACTGCGCCGCCAAAAATAAGTGTCTCAGCCGTTGGGTCATCGACGAATACACCACGAGCGTTTTGGCGAACGATATACGATGCATCTACACCGATATAGTTACCTTGTACTGTCACGGCGCCAACATCACCTGTCACACGCAAGCCATCAAGACTTGAGCTCACAACAGTATTACCTATGATAGACAACGTACCAGCATAAGCATCAACTCTAATACCGGTCCCAGCATTGCTGATCCAGTTGCTTTCATTTACCCCCAGACCACCAACGATCGCCGTATCAGCGGCCTCGCCAGATAAATAAATAGCATCAATACCAATAGACAAATTAGCAACGTGGTCAGCATAAGTACCAAAAACATTACCCTGAATAGTGGTACCGCGAGACCGTGGATTAATGATGACAGAGTCAAAATCTGTTTGGCCAAAAATATTACCCTGTCCCAAAACTGAACCGCCAATCGTCACTAGATAGGTCTGGTTCGTGCTGACATTGCGATCATTTGGGGCGATGACTGACGTCGATGTATTGGTGCCAAAATAATTTCCGTAAATTACGGTACTTGTCGCCCTAAATACCTCCACTCCGATAAAGCCAGCACCAGCGATACTATTAGCGCCCGCCAGCGTTCCGTCTCCGATATTCGTACCAGTAGAACCGATGCCAACGTAGATAGCATCCAACGTAAAACCATACCCTGCCGTCGATGTCGGACTCATCCCAAAGACATTACCCAAGATCTGGGTATTGATGGAGTCCCCATGTTCAATACCATATCGAGAATTTGTGATGTAATTACCCATACCTGGTGTTGTGCCACCAATATGGATGTCATACATGTTTGTACTTGCAAGAATCTGCGTAGATGTACTAACTAATTTCAATCCCGTTGGTGTAACGCCAAGATAATTACCATACACTCGTGTGGACGTGGAGCGTCCGAGATCGACCATCGCAGATGTACTCGTGCCAAAATAATTTCCTTCACCAGCGATGAAGCCACCGACGATGGTGCTCGTCGTTTCACGTAGATAGATAGCACGACGCGTACCTGAAAAGAGCGAAGTACTTGAGGTATAGCCAAGATAATTACCTTGGATAGTGACATTTCTGTTTCGCCACATTTCAATGTTCGCAAAGTTCGCCCATCCAAAGCTATTATTTTTAATTAAAACGTCGCTATAACCCTGATCAACAAAGATTGAATCCGTGCTGGCTCTAAAGGTTCGCGTGCCCGATGTGTTGAATCCAAAAATATTACCCTCGACGACCGCATTTAGGGGGCGATCAAGATAGACGGTTGAATCCAAAAACAATCCATTGGTACTTGCAATAACGACATTACCTTCACCAGGGTCACTACCACCAAAAACAATCTGTTTACTATCTCTAATTAAAATTCCACCACCACCTAACTGAGCTGAGCCTGTGGCATTTAGGTTGAAAACATTACCGTAGAACGTCGCATCATGAACTTTATCAAAGAATGTTGCTTGATTGCTAGAGACAAATAGATTGCCTTCATTAAGATTACCGCCCCCTACCGTAACACTAGTCACATTCGAAAGCCTAAACGTATTAGCCGACGCTGAGAGCGAGGCGGATTTTTCACTGTTTGAACCAACGATATTATTATAAAGAGCAATACTGGTCGCATTCGTAATGACGATGCCACCACCTCCGAGCGAACCCATCACCTGTCGCGTTGTGGTTGAACCAAACTGTACATTTGTAACATTGGTAAAGTTCGTCACCTGCCACACACCATAAATCGTTTGTAATCCAGATGGATTTACTCCCCAGTAATTTCCTTTAACGTAAATCTGATCCCCATTCGTCACTGAAAGACCATAATTTCCAGCATTCGTAGAAAGCATGACATTTCGCTCTGCATCTGTATCACCACCTATATAAAGAGACGTAGCATTAGAAAAAGTGAGGCCTCTTGGGGCGCCGAGAGCGGTTGTCCCCAAGATATCACTTCCAAAATAGTTGTTCTTTATCGATATGTCCTGCACAAAATCACCACTAATGCCTCCAACATTAAAATAATTACGTTCATTCGTCGCAGTACCGCCTATCGTGACATTTGATGTGTGATCCATTTGTAAGCCATAGCCCGTACCCGTCGTCACTAAACCGGACGCTGTTAAGTTAAAGTAGTTGTTATATAATCTCAGATCTGTCACTAACGTGGTCGAGACGGCAATATTCGCCAGTGCTGCAGGAATATGACTACTTAATAGCTGTGGTAATGCCTGCGTTGATGTGCCAATTTCAATATTCGTAGAACTCGCAACCGATATTGACCGCAAGGTATTCGCGATACGCATTGTGCCGTCAGGACGAAAGCCGAAATAATTACCATATACTTTTAGATTGTCTGCGCCATAACGAGCTACGACCATGGTGGCATTAGACCCAAAAATGTTTCGCTCGGCATTCGTCGTACCTCCAATAACAACATCGTTTGCACCATTAATGAAAAGCGAACCAGATGATCCCACGGTACCCGTGGCATTTGTCCCAATGTAGTTACCAATAACGGATGCATTATTCGCGTTCACTGTTAGCGTTAGCGATGCTGTTGAACCATTGATGACATTTCGATCAAAACTTCCTGTACCTCCAATGGTAACATTAGGTGCATTGATATAGATCCCGTTAGAAAAAGCAAAAACGGCTGTCGTTGTATTTACCCCAATCCAATTACCTTTTATTACAGAATTATCTGAGCCCGCATCCATTTGGAAAAAATGCGCTGAATTACCATACCCTCCAATGCCCTGAATGGTACATTTCGCCGAACATCCGAGAGCACGAGTCGCGCTAATCGTGGGACGAATGCTGATGATAGGAAAATTTGACCAACCCGGCTGAGTCCAGCCATCGATAACAAGCTCTTCGGTACTTGTTGGGAGATCCGTCGTGAGGTAAATCGTTGTTGTACCAGAACCAATGGCAAACTCAATAATATCTGGTCCTGACGAAGCATTTGCCGTGGCGATAGAATCGCGAAGCGAACCCGCACCCGCATCAGCGGTCGTCGTCACCAAAATGGCCGCTTGGGCAGACTGAGGCAAAAGCACGAGCAAGCAAAAAACCATGGCCGAGATAAGACCTGCAACTAAAGATCGTGCGTGCGCGTACATACGCGTTTATTCTATATTCAAACCATCATCGGAGCTTGCTTGTGGAATTTTTTGCAGTACAAAGCCAAAAAATATTTTTCTTTTTCGTTTTTTTGCTGTTGGTATCTTGTGGAATGCCTGTGCATATCTCAAAAACCCTCTTTTAGCAGCTGCATAGCAAAGGGACAAAACCAGCAATTAACGCTACACTCTATTCTATGCTCGCGGCAAAATTCAAACGTCTTCTCACCGAGAACCAAGTACTCGTTATCTTGCTTGGCGTTATTTTAGGCATCTCTTTTCCTTCAAAGCTCAATTTCATAAACACCTACTCAACCCAGCTACTGATCTTGGTCTTTTTCTTCTCGAGCTTGCGACTTTCTCTCGGTGAAGTGGTTGGGTATGCCAAAGATTGGCGCATGACGGCACTCTCGAGCCTCTACATGCTTATCGTGATGCCCTTCGCCCTCTTCTTTGCTGGTACTTTTTTACCAACGGAGTGGTCGGTGGCGCTTTTGGTCTTGGGCGCCATGCCGACGGGCACCACCATTGCCCTTATGGCCGAGTTTTTTGGTGGCAAAACCTCGCTCGCACTCGTTATCACAACGGTCACATCGCTTCTCGCGCCATTTACCATCCCTCTCGTGACAAAAATAGCTATTGGGACAACGGTAGAGATCGATGTGGTGCGCATGTTCTTTTCACTCTTTCTCACCATCGTTGCGCCGTTTATTTTGGGCGTTTTGGTACAGCGTGCCATGCCGGTATACATTCAAAAACGTGATGCTCTTTGGCGCAATATCTCGGTTGCCGCGTTTGGCTTGCTTATCACCGGTATTGTCGCGAGCTCGTCTGGTGAAGGCATCTCGCTCACCTGGTTTGACGGGGGCGCGATGCTCTATGCGATGGCCTTATTGGGTGCACTTACCTGGGGTGGTTACTATATCGCCACCTGGCGCCAGCCTCCTGAACGCATCACGATTGCACTTTGCATGCTCTACATGAATAATACGCTCGCGCTGTTTATTGGTGACCGTTTTTTCAGAGAGCTCGGTATTGTCCCTAAACAAGTTTTGCTTTTGCTGGTTGTGAATGCCCTTTTACCTGCTGTTAAAGTCGCTGCGCAGCATGTCGTCACCTCAAATAAACACCCTAAACGCCTTAAACAAACCGCCTAACCTATGCCACGCATTTTTATCGCCCGCCCAATACCAGAACCAGCGATTAGTCTTTTGAAAAAACAAAAAGGTTTTGTCGTGGACGTCTATGAAAAAGACGAGATCATCCCGCGCAAAGAATTACTCAAACGCATCAAAGGCGCGGATGCCGTGCTCCCCATTCTCACCGATCGCGTCGATAAAGAATTTTTTGATGCCGCCGGGCCACAGCTTAAAATTGTCGCCAACTATGCGGTCGGCTTTGATAATATTGATCTCAAAGAGGCAAAGAAGCGAGGCGTGGTTGTTACCAATACCCCCGTCATCGAAGCTGCCGAATCTGTCGCCGAACACGCTATTGGCATGATGATCGCCCTCGCGCATCGCATGGTCGAAGGCGATGCGTTTGCCCGCGAAAAAAAGTATCGCGGTTGGTCGCCTAATCATTTTATGGGCTTTGACCTTAAGGGCAAAACCCTTGGTTTAGTTGGACTTGGCCGCATCGGTAAACTCGTCGCTCGCCATGCCCTGCTCGGATTTGGCATGAAAATTACCTATACCGATCTCACGCGCGATACCGATTTTGAAACCGTCTTTCATGCGAAGTTTTTATCAAAAGAGGAACTCCTAAAAAACGCGGACATTATTTCACTACATGTGCCGCTGCTCGCTTCTACCAAATACCTTATTGATACGGCTGAGTTCAGCCTCATGAAAAAATCTGCGCTCATTATTAATACCTCACGTGGCCCGATCATTCGTGAAAAAGCCCTGTTGCGCGCACTACGCACCAAGCGTATTGCCGGCGCTGGACTCGACGTTTTTGAATGCGAACCCGCCATCGACTGCGATCTCACCGACAAGCTTGAGCTCAAATCCTTTTCAAATGTCTTACTAACTCCGCATACGGCGAGCGCGACGCTTGAAGCACGTAGTGCTATGTCCAAATTAGCCGCGGCAAACATTATCGCCGTATTAGCTGGCAAACCCCCTGTTAGTCCAGCAAAATAAAGCCCTTTTGGGCTTTTTTTGACCTCGCTTGAACTGGCTGGTTAGATGGGCCAAGTACCTTCACCTCTAAAAGGAGCTCGTCATGAAACGATCTGCCCCTTTAAGCAAATCGCCGGTTGACACGCTTTTTGACAGGCGGCGCAAACGCGCCCTGTCACATCAAGAGACCAACCTCATCATCGCTGCCTATCAAGCATCGTCTGATATCGCCGAAAAGCGGTCTTATGAAGACCAGATCGTCTCTAGCCATTTTCCTGGCGCCATCAGCTTGATGCGACGACGGTTTGCAAAATCGACTCCGCCTGAAGAACTCACGAGTATCGCCTACTTCGCCATTAGAAAAGCAATGGAAAAGTATAGATCCGACAAGGGCGCGTCCTTCATGTCGTACTTGGGTTGGTGGACACTCGCCTATTATAACCGTCAGTTGAACGATGAAGACTTCATAATTGTACGCGAGCCAAGACATGTCACCGATGGCCGCAGAACCGTTAGACGCCATTCAAAAGACTATGTTCTTGAGAACGGCACCATGCCCTCTGCAAAAGACCTGACGGCCCACCTTCAGACAAAAATCTCCATGTCCCGTTTTGGAAAGGACAAGGAGCGAATGGTGAAAAAATTGCTGTTGCAACCCACTATGAGTACGGTCTCATTTGATTCTTCAGGTAATGAAGGGTCGGGACTGTACGAGGTTTTCAACAACGATGAAGAGACAAGTATCGAGCATACCGCCGAAATCGGCTTGATGCATAAAAAGGCTCTCGAGCTCTTTGAGCGGTTCTACGGTTTTCTCTCAACGAATGTCGGTTTTCAAGAAGCCGATATCTTGATTGCCTCATACCTGTACAATCAAACATTGAGTTTGGTTGGTGACCGTACAGGCTATACCCGTGAACGGATTCGCCAAATCCTCAACATTCACTTGCCGAAGCATTTTAAGCAGCGTGGGTGGCCTCATCCGTCTCTCTTCAATGATATCGTTTTGCTCACCCTCCTCTCTCATCAATGCAGCCACCAGCCCAATCACACCTTGCCCAAAAAACTTCATGGCGCCGTCGAACGAAGGCGGGTAAAAGGCAAAAAAACCTTTCGTATTCTCGGAGTGAACGGATACAACTTTGACGCGGCGTTGCAGGCTTGTCGTCATCTGCCTCAAACACTTCAAGGCGACAGGCCAATCACCTGTACCATAGGCTTGCCCTACGTCGGTAGGCTCTCCGTCAAAGACCGAGTGGCCCTCGGGCATGCCTCTGGCAAGTTGCCAAGAAGGATTACAAATCCGAGCCATCTCATTCAGGCGCTGTATGCAACCCTGTCACGCGGAGATCCAGCAGACATGACCCTCTTTGATGGGGGACGTGATGTACTCGTCGCTCTCTACCCCGACCAAGAAAAGCAGATTCACGCGACGATTATTGCTGCAGAACGTGAAGGCTTGATCATGATCCTTAGCAACCCACTTCAGGGTGAGGCGCTGAGAGTCCTCTAGCCCGCACAACCTACCTGAGCCGCCCCTCTAACAAGGGGCGGCGCTTTATTTGCGACAATATCTCAACCGTACTACGCTATTGGTTAGATATGTACTACTCCCGCGTGGCTGCTCTCGCAGCTCCATTCATGGCTCTCGCATTACTCGGTGCTGGTTGTAATCCGTTTGGGCCGACAACCAATGAACCAACAGCGACAACACCTGTTGCGACTTCTACCACACCGACAACGCCAGCAACGACTTCAACGACCACCATTGATGACACATGGGACTCGTACTCGAGCAAGTCTGGCTTCACCTTCAGCTATCCGACCAAGGGGCGCCTGACGCCTGAATGGTCCATCGATAATCATGCGACCAATGATGCCAAGATCTTAAACGGTTGTTTTGTGGATGGTTCAAGTGAACGCGCAAACGGCCGAACAACACTAACCGTTGGCGACACAACATTCTGTGTCACTCGCAATGCTGACCCTGGTGCAGGCCAGATCTACTACACTGATCACTATGCGTTTGAGAATGGCCGCAATATTACGGTGATCACGTTCACCAAACATTTTACCAATGGGTCAAACTACGAACGTGAAGAATGTCATGGCAAGACGGTTGTACCGGTAGGCACCAATGACTGTGCGACGTTTGAAGAGACTGACTATATCAACGTGTTAGACACCGCGATCAAAACGTTTACAAAAGAATAAGACTCATATGAAGGAGGATTGACAAATCCTCCTTTTTTGTTAAAAAAGTGGCGTCTCGTACCAGGAGGATACCGTGAGCACCAAAATCTCATTTGTCACAAATCGTCGTTATACCAATGGCGTATTCGGCAACACATTTCCAAATGCTCCGGGCGACTTAAGGGTCGGCACCGTTGAGGTGGGTGCCGATGGTCGCGCCCAAAAGCCTATCGTCTTTCCGAATACGGCAAAGAAGGGGTCGATGACGCTCTTTGATGATTTGCGGGGTGACATGAAAACCTGCGGTCGCGATACACTCATCTACCTTCACGGATTCAACAACGACTTCAACGAATCGGTAGAAGAAGGCGCTGAGCTCGCTCGCGTGCTTGGCGGCGCCTACAATGTCGTCGTCTTCAGTTGGCCGTCGAATGGCAAAACGCTGAACTACTACCCTGATCGTCACGACGCCGAGATGTCCGGCCTCGGATTTGCTCGCGGCTTGCTGAAGTTCAAAGACTTCATCGACCATCTCTCGCGCGAGAATGCCTGCGAACGAAAAATGCATCTCGTCGCGCATAGCATGGGTGCGTATGTACTGCGCCATGCCCTGCAAAAGATGAAGCAGATCGAAGGCTATGCCGCCGCGCCACGTCTCTTTGACCAGGTCGTGCTTGCGGCCGCCGACGAAGATGCCGATACTCTCACGCTCGACCACAAGCTCGCCAACCTCTCGAACCTGTGTAGTCGACTCAATGTCTACTTCAATAATGGCGACACCGCCCTCGTCGTGAGTGACCGCGTCAAAGGCAATCCCGATCGTCTTGGTCACGATGGCCCAAGTAAACCTTGGGACATCACTCAGAAGACGGTACTCATCGATACGAGTCGCGTGGTCTCGGGCGATCTCGACATGCGACATGCTTATATCCGCAAGCACCCGAAGGTTATTGGGGATTTGAAGCATATTCTCGCTGGCCACCCGTCAGAGCGTGAGGACGACACCAAGCGCACCTATATCCCCCATGCGAATAAGTTTGTTCTCGACTGAGAGAACTCCCCTTTCAGGCACTCCGTCATCTGGCGGAGTGTTTTGATAAGAAAAAAAGCCCTCGACGCGGGCTGGGCGGAGGGCAAAGAGAAACGATGTGACACGAGGGCCACAGAATGTACGACGAGCGAGGCTCAATGTTGCTCTTTAGCAACTTCCAGAAAAACCTAGGACATGGTCTGATTCAGAGCGTTTTAAGCTCCACCAGACCATGCCCCGGCCTTACGGGACTTCTAATGTGCCATGGAGACCCATTATCTGTCAAAAATAATGGCTCCTTCGGAGCTATTTGGCTTCATAGCTCAGATTCACGGTGAGTGTTGAGACGGGTACTCCGTTCAACACCCCTTCAGAGATCGCCGGATCGATGTGAAAATCGGTGACTTTGCCGCCGGCCATGTCGACGACTTTATAACCGTAGATTCTGAACGCATTCATCAACCATCCCTCGAGCACGTCGGGAATCCCCTTGAAAGAAACGACGTGATATCCCGTGAGGATTTTTTTGGTTTCGGGTTTTCCGAAATTAAACATCTGCACCATGATATTTGGCACGGCTTTGAGGGCCATCTCGGGTGACGTAAGTCTGAGCAGTGCTTTGTAGGCACCATTCAAATCACGATTTGCCTGCCACTCCGTGCGATGCACGAGATAGGCTTTGACCGATTTATTCGCCACCTTGGCCTCAATAGGCACAAGAGCCGGCACCCACATCACGTCATACATAACGCTGTCGAGAAAGGTCTGCGACATGAATTCATGCAGTGGTAGATCGGCGCGCTTGATTGCTTCGAGCAATGCAGCAAAACCGCCGGGGACCTCTTTTTCAAAGTAGCTGCGAGTCCCCGAATACAGCGTCCCTTTGGCGAGAAATTGAGTGGTCATAGCACCCTCCAGAAAGTCCTGATATGACGTTAGCGCTGGTTAGCTCGATTGTCCACATAGTACAAAAAACCTCCCGAATGGGAGGTTTTGACTATAAAATATTTTACTGCTTGAACGGATTTGTTTGCTGCTTATATTCGCTATAGTATTTTTTAAATACCTCTTGATATTGAACAGTTTTTCTATATAACCAGTCATAGTATTCTGGTGCTTTTTCCTGGTCAAATACTCCAGATACTTTTTTGGCTATTTTTATACGCGATGCTTTTGCGGCATCAATCCATTCGATCGGAGCGCTAATTTCATTCTCAAGTAGCGCTATTTTCTCTTTCAGAAAATGAAAAAGATCCTTATTGCTTTTAATATATAACTCGCAACCTAATTCATTTTCTTTAGAGTTAACAGTTAGCGTAATATGAGACTCTGAATTTCCAATACTAATATCATACCAATGTTGTGGCCTTGGTGTCCGTAAACGCATCTCACCATCATTCTCTCGTACAAAATTTTTAAAGCCATTCCAGAAATCTAAGTGATTTAACTTTGTCTCTGACAGCTCTCCCTCTGTGGGTGAAGCTTTGATCGTTTTTGCCCATTCGTTAGGGCTGGCCAGAATTTCAAATTTTGGCGCCGGATTTGATTTTTCGATTTGCCAGAGTTCAATTTTTATTAAGAAAAAACTCGTCTCTTCATCAGTACGTTCATTTAACCACTCCACCGCTTTTTGATGCTCCTCGCGTGCGTTTTTTACGATCCAAATAATTATTTTAGCGTCATATCCTGATGCGTATGTGATGATTTTTCCTAGATGGTCATGATCTGTATCCTCTAGTTGATTTTCAATGATGATCTTCGTTCCAGTGGCTTCCTCTTCAGCTAAAATGTCGACGCTGAATCTACCGACGCTAGCCTCGGTCTTAATCAGTCTTATATCAACTCCAATTTCTTGGCTAAGAGCATTGAGATTATGTTCCTGCGCCAGCCAATTCGTAAAATCCAATGCTTCATGTTCCCAAATTTCTCTTAAATCCACCTTCTCGAGTTTTGCAAGGCTTTTCTTCATGAATACAATAATACCATAAATTAACACTTTCATCTCAACTCTAGTAATACAAAAAACCTCCCGAATGGGAGGTTTTTTGATGGTGGGACAGGCTGGACCAGGTTCGAAAATACTTCGAACAATTATAAACCCCCTCAGCGCTGTGAGGGGGCTCAGGATTCTTGATTGAGGAGTACGCGTTTCAGTTTCTCATTATTGCAACGCTTCATAGGAATGCCGTTGAAGGTAATGATGCGCCAATCTGCATCGTACTCTTCTTGTGTTAACGAAAGGCCGAAAGCCTCGAGTTCCTGACAGACGACAATAGCGGATTCGTCAGATCCATCCGAGATCGTCGAGCCGCCCTCTCGGATCTTAGCGATGGTTCGATTGCTTTCTGCAAGAAAAGCCTGTCTGGCATTCGCAATCTGCTCAGACGTGTGCAGGTCATAATCAATATCGAATATGCCTTTTGGCGAATTGTCTGTTTCACTTACCTTTGGCTCTGATTTCATGATTCCACTATCAGCGACCGGTACGTGAAAAAAAGTGCAGTAGATGCTGCTTCCGGAGGCTGGGCCAAGTTCCATAGCCATTGAGATACGATTATGCCCACATACTCGATACCCGGAGCCTCGCCTAGCCTTCGGAAGTGATCTGTCGATATTCGTAGCATGAAATCACAAATTATTGCAATCAGTTCGCGGTTTCGTTCGAACCACCATTCTTCGCTTCATTTACAACAAAAACAGCCGCCTTACGGCGACTGTTCTTAATGGTGGGGGCTCATTAACGCGATTGGAACCGGAAACCAAAGGGTTGGTAAAGAAAAGGATGACTGTCGATGAATATTTGGTACATCAGCCAGAGGACGAAATGACTGATTCTGGACAAATTTCAAGCATTTCGGACTCGGAAATGGATGTGTGGCTTAGGGTGCATTGGCGACTTTTGGAGGAATTATTCTTGTTTTGGTAAATTTGGTTGAAGGATAATATGGCCATGGTGGAGGAGTTTGTGGAGGAGGTGAAAGCAACAGATTCGACTTATGTTGAGAATAACAACATAGATTGACTAGAGTTAATTCAATTCATCGGCCATCAATTCCGCCTGTTTCAAGACATTCTCCGTCGCAATTAACTGCTCGTCCGGTGGATAACCATATTTATTCAAGATTCTCTTTACATCTCGGCGTAATTTAGCGCGAACATTTTCCTTTAACGTCCAGTCAATCGTTGCGTTGCCTTTTACGCTCTTAAGTACTTCCATGGCAATAACTGCCAACTGCTTGTCACCAAGCACCTCTTTTGCGCTCTCACTGTTGGCAAGCGCATCGTAGAAAGCCAGCTCGTCATCGTTCAAGTCTAAACCTTCTCCTCTTTTATCTGACTGCCTTATATCTTTGGCTATTTTTATCAATTCTTCGATAACCTGAGCCGAAGTTAAAAGATTGTTTTGATATTTGCGGATCGCATTTTCAAGCATTTCAGATAACTTCTTACTTTGAATGAAATTCTTTCTGGTTCTTGTTTTTATTTCGTCATTCAAAAGTTTCTTCAAAAGCTCGAGTGCAAGATTCTTTCTGTCCATGTGCCGAACTTCTTCCAAAAATTCATCGGAAAGAATAGAGATATCAGGCTTCTTAATTCCTGCAGCGTCAAACACATCCACGATTCCTTCGGATACAACAGCCTTGTCCACGATCTGACGAATAGCAGTCTCAATTTCCGCATCAGATTTACCACCTCCGGTCGGCTCAAACTTTGTCAGACGAGCTTTGATGGCTTGGAAAAATCCAACTTCATCTTTGAGTTCCATCGCTTTCAGATTTGGAACGGACAAGGCAAATGCTTGCGAAAGCAAACCAACTTGTTTGGTGTATCTATTTTTACCATCTTCAAGCCCCAAAATATGCTCTTGTGCTTCAAGAATAATAGTCAGCTTTGCCCGTGTATCACTTGAAAAGTATTTTTTATAAT
>JAMIEW010000065.1:0-4583 GCA_035906575.1 bacterium | reverse complement strand
GCTCAAACCGGTTGAAATCAAACAAAAACTAAAAAATGCCAAGATTTTTATTCAGCCTACTGAACCGCGCAAAACCTTTGCGGTAAAAGCAAAAGATCTTGTCGTTGGTTATGGTGATAAAATCATTGCCTCCAATGGCAACTTTGAAGTTGATCGTGGTCAAAAGGTCGCCATTCTCGGTGAGAATGGCGCTGGTAAATCCACCTTACTCAAAACACTCGGAGGCAAGCTCGAGAAAAAAGATGGGACGTTTACGTGGAATAATCGGATGGAGCTCGCTTACTATGACCAGTTCTCGGCGGCGTCATTACATCCAAAAGATACGATCGGTGATTATCTCACACGTAGTGCCGGCTATCTCGAAGCTGAAGCTGTTTTAAGAATGGCTGGGGCGTTTTTGTTTAAAGAAGAAGACCTCGATAAAACCGTCAGCGTGTTATCAGGTGGTGAACGCGCACGTTTGGTTTTAGCCGGCATTCTATTGCAGGCTCCAGACGCTTTGCTTCTTGACGAACCAACCAACCATCTTGATTTAGAAACGGTAGAAACACTCGCCAACGCGCTTTCACAATGGAATGGTACCGTATTGTTTATCAGCCATAGTCGCAGCTTCGTGAACCAGCTTGCTACGCGTATTTTTGAAGTGAAGGGCGGCGAGATTCGCAATTTTCCTGGCACATATGAAGAGTATCTTTATGCCGTTAGCCTTGAGGCAGGTATCCCACAAGACAAACAAGATGAAGTCGTGACCGAAGCCGCCAATAAAAAAGAACGTCACGAAAAACGCAAAGAATTTTTGCGCACGATTCAAAAACTTGAAAAACAACTCGAAGATCTCGAGCAAGAACGTGAGAATATTATGAAATCTATTCTCACTGACCCAACTAAAATTAATGTTGAACGAGATCGCAGATTGCAAACACTCATGACCATTCTTTCGCATACTGAAAGTGAGTGGCTGAAGGTGCAAGAAGAATTGCAGAAGATTGAAGAACGATAAAACCTCCCGACGTCATGTCGGGAGGTTTTAACATGGTGGGACTGGATGGACTCGAACCATCGACCGGGCGTGTATAAGACGCCTGCTCTAACCACCTGAGCTACAGTCCCATGAGCAGGGCAAGAGTACGCGGTTTACCCATCTGAATCAATGCCCGCCTCTCAAACCTCTCCCTACCTCTCCGTGTGAACGAAGAGGTACACCTCCGTCTGAATATATAGCCCTGAAGCGTAACCCTTCGCTACGCGGAGGGAAAGGGAGGTTCGCGAGGCGAATGGGTGTTTTTTGGCTCAACCATGGACAAAAACAACGTTTTCGGCTAGTATCGCGACATGCCAAAGGCCAATCCGTCCCAAACGTGGACCATCACCGAAGACCAAGTCGACATGCGCTTGGATCACTTTTTGACGCAAGAGACGGATAAGACCCGTTCGTCATTAAAAAACGCCATCAAAGAAGGGCGTGTTACTGTTAGCGGCGAGAAGCCAAGTGTCCATCGCTTTTTGCGTTTGGGCGACAAGATTGTCTTTACCCCAGAGGTTAAACCAACGGCCCTTGAACGCGCTGAAGAGAAAGTAAAGAACCCAGAACTTCGCTTGCCAACGCTTGCCGACATTTTGATCGATACCCAACCTGACTATTATGTGATCAATAAGCCTGCTGGCCTCATGGTCCACCCAGATAATCGCGGCGAAGGCGACACGCTTGTCGATGTGATTCTCACGGCTGAACCTGAGATCGTAAAAGTTGGCGAAGACCCATCACGTCCTGGAATCGTGCACCGTCTTGATAAAGATGTGAGTGGCCTTATGTTGATTGCCCGTACGCAAAAAGGTTTTGATTTTTTGAAAGAAGAATTCGCTCAGCGCCACGTGAAGAAAACCTATATCACCCTCGTGAATGGCACCCTTCCTCATGATGAGGATGATGTGAAATTTCGCATCGCTCGCTCGACAACGAGAGCGCGCATGGCAGCACTCCCTCAAAATGATAAAGAAGGCAAAGCCGCTTGGACACATTATCGCGTCCTCGACCGTTTTCGCACCGCAACCCTTGCTGAGGTTGAAATTTTGAGTGGACGCACCCACCAAATCCGCGCTCACATGCATGCGCTCGGATGCCCGGTCGTTGGTGACGGACTCTATAGCATCAAGAAAACGGAGTTTCGTGCGATTTCACCACGCCTTCTTTTGCAAAGTGTTGGTATCGAATTCACTGACCCCGTGACGGCCGAACGCAAAACCTATAGCATTGAACGAGACCCTGCCTTTGCGCAGGTAATGGCCGACCTCCCTCGTTAATCTATGCCTCAACGCGCCTCGCTCTTTCTCGTCGCTGGCAATTCTGCCACTGGCAAATCTACCTTGGTTAAAACATTGTTAAAAAAATCCAAGCACGATGTTGCTCGTTGTATCACCACGACGACTCGCCCTATGCGTAAGGGTGAAATTCAAGATGTGTCCTACCGCTTCGTCACCGAAGAGGTTTTTGCCAAGCTCCTCAAAAAAGGGGCTTTTCTTGAACATGCCGTCGTCTTTGGCAATAACTACGGCACACAAAAACAAGATCTTGAAGCGCTCTTATCTGCTGGCAAAAATACCTTTCTTATTTTGGACCTCGCCGGCATTAAATCCGTCTTAGATCTTCGACCGGACGCTATATTGATCATGCTCACCGCCAAACGCGAAACCATTAAAAATCGCCTCATCAAACGCGGTACCGATCCAAAAGAAATTCGTGAACGACTCGCGCATCTTAAAGAAGAAAAAGAACTACTCGACCTCGCTGACCTTGTTATCGCGACTGATAAAACCACTCCGCGCCAAGTTGCCGGCCAGGTTGAGGCGTTCATCCATCACATTATCACGTAGCGCTGGTTGTGCCGGGCGGGTATACTGTGTTCATATGTTAAAATACTCGATTTTTGCCGCTCTCGTCGCCTTCGGCTTGCCCTTGCAAACCCTTGCAGCTGCCGTACCGATTAATGACGGACTCTCTTCAGTAACGGTAGATAAAACCGAAGTAAAAGCCGATAGCATGGATAGTGCTCGCATTTCGGTCACCCTCAAAAACAATAACTTCGTCGGGGTGGACGGCGCCGTCGTCACCCTCACCTCTTCACGCGGAGGCTTGGACGATATCTCACCTGACGAGACAACAACCTCTCTCAGTGGTCGTGCCACCTTTACCGTAACATCACTGAAGAATGGCGTTGCAACGTTTACACCGAGCTATAACGGCACGGCTCTCAGCAAATCGGTTAACGTTACGTTCAAAGACGGGTTAACCCTCGCCTTGCCGGTTGGTTCTCTCGTTAAAATCCCGGATGACAATAACGTTGCCACACTCAGTGATACGGCCGTTTACTACTATGCCTCTAACGGCAAACGCTTTGTCTTTCCGAATGACAAAGTCTTTTTCACTTGGTATCCAGACTTTTCTTCGGTGCAAACCATTACGCTCGAACAAATGTCGATGATTCCGATTGGTGGCAATGTCACTTATCGTCCTGGCTCAAAGCTCGTGAAGTTTCAAACCGATACCAAAACCTATCTCCCAACCAAAGGCGGCGTCTTGCGCTGGGTTACCTCTGAACAAATTGCCCGACAATGGTTCGGCGCAAACTGGAACGCCAATGTCGACGATATCTCAGAAGCTTTCTTTTCAAACTACTCCATCGGTGCCGCCGTTAACAACGCTCTCGACGTCAGTCCCGAAGGCTCTGGCGCGCAGGTAAATAGCATCGATAGAGATCTCGGTTTCTAAAAACACCCCGACATTATGTCGGGGTGTTTTATTTTGAGCGAAATTTTTTTCTGTCGAAATAGAGTTGTTTTTGCTTTTCAAACAAAGGTAATATCTTTTGTTTTTCTTCTTCAGTGTAAATAGGAGCCTCTTCTTTTGGGTCTATGACCTCACCGTTTGGGCCCGTTGGCACACGCTTCCATGCCCTGTCCCCACGAGTACGTGGATACTTCCAATGAACCTCTCTCCAAATCGTCTCTTCTTCTCTCGCGGTTGGCTTGCGCTCAGCTGAACTCGTCTCTGCTTGATACTCTGCAAATGGATTGCTTCTAAGTTTTTTCTCGCCGTTAATATTCCCAAAGTCTCCCCAATTAAACGGCTCAACATTTGATGCCTTAAGAGATTGTTTGTTGGCTTTTTTTTCACCATTAATATCCCCAAAATCACCCCAGTCGAGTGGCTCAACATAAAGTTTGTTTACGGGAAATACTCCTGAATCCGATTCAGGCTTGCTGCTGGCAGGACCCTCAAACTTCTCTTTCATAGAGGCAGTCTATCATTCAACACAAGGATAAAAAAGCCCTCCGAGGTGATCGGAGGGCTTTGTTTGATTACGCTTTGATTGGGCGAAGCTTGATGTCTTTAACATCTTTCAAACGCTTCTTGTTTTTGCGGACGAACGAGATGTCGTTCTTGGTGACCTTGGCCTTGCGGACAAGTTCGATCTTTGAAATCGATGGGAGGTTGAGCGGGAAGATCTTCTCAACGCCAACACCTTCAGCGATTTTGCGTACGGTCATCGTTTTGTGACCAGGACCGCCAACAGCAATCACAAGGC
>JAMIEW010000064.1:0-12357 GCA_035906575.1 bacterium | reverse complement strand
GCAAAGTGCGAAGCGCGGCGGCGCTTATGAGAAGAAGTTCGGCGATGTCCAGGAAGACCCATAGTGTTGAGAGTTAAATTGAATGACGGGATCATAGCCGAACCCCCGAAAAAATGCAAGCGTTTAAGCCTCTTGGGCTTGCCAGACCCCCCGCTTATCCGCTACTCTCAGGCCAACTATGGAAAAAACCCTCGTTCTCATCAAGCCGGACGGCGTCCAGCGCGGCTTGGTTGGTCAAATCTTGACCCGTTTTGAAACCGCCGGTCTTAAGCTCGTCTCCATGAAAATGGTCCACCCATCCCATGATGACGTAGACCGCCACTACCAGATGACCGAAGAATGGATGCAAGCCGTCTATACCAAGGCCAAGGCAAAATACGATGCGAACGGCGAAACCTTTCCGTTTGCTGACCATAAGGCTTATGGCGGTGATATCAAACGTGGACTTGTTGAGTTTTTGAAATCATCCCCTGTTGTCGCTCTTGTTCTTGAAGGTGAGATGGCTGTCAGCCTCGTTCGCAAGCTCGTTGGTGCAACCGAGCCTGCTTCGTCCGCTCCTGGCACGATTCGTGGTGATTTTTCACACGATACCTATGCTCTCGCGAACTCGCAGGGTCGCCCATTGCGCAACTTGATTCATGCTTCAGGCAATATCGAAGAAGCAAACAACGAAATCAAAATTTGGTTCACGGATACCGAACTCTACGCCTACGAACACGTTAATGACCGCGTACAGTACGATCCTAAATGGTTCTTGCCGGCATAATGCCACGCCCTGTCTCACGTTGTTCGACATGACAAAACATTGTCATGTCGAGCACCAGCGAGACAGGGTTTTTGTTTTAGGTTATTCTTTGACTACTATGTACTCTCCAGACACCGACTATCGCCCGCTGGAAGAACGATTGGGACACACCTTTCGTGACCGCTCGTTCCTCCTGCAGGCCCTCACCCATCGTTCGTATTTGAACGAAAATACCGATCACCCGTTTCCCCATAACGAACGCCTCGAATTTCTTGGCGATGCGGTACTTGAATTGATCGTGACCGAATATCTTTATAAAACCTACGCGAACGACGAAGGCGATCTCACGAATTGGCGTGCCGCTCTTGTGAATGCCAAGACTCTTGCCGGTATTGCGCGGGGTTTGGAATTTGAAGAATACATTCTCATGTCTAAGGGCGAAGCCCGCGACAAGGATGGCAAAGCGCGCATGTATATTCTCGCCAATGCCATTGAAGCGATTATTGGTGCCGTGTACTTGGACGGTGGCACGGTCGCCGCAGAAAAATTCATTCAGAGCTGCATACTCACTGAACTGAAAGATATTCTTGCTCTTGAACTTTATGTGGATCCAAAAAGTAAATTTCAAGAGACGTCTCAAGAACTTCTCGGTATTACTCCGACCTACAAAGTTCTTGAAGAAGTTGGCCCGGATCATTTGAAAGAGTTCACCATCGGCGTATTCTTGGACAAAGACCTTGTCGCCGTTGGTAAAGGCACCTCTAAACAAGAAGCGCAGGTCGCTGCGGCTGAAGCCGGTCTTGAAGCGAAGAATTGGCGCGCCAGACGCACACGTGAGGCACCAAAAGAGGTTTCTGAAACCTAGATACATATGTAAAGCCGTCCATTGACAAAATGGGCGGTTTTTGTTATTCTGCTCAACGTTGTCACCGACCCCGACTTTTTCGGGCTCTCGGATGATTCGAACTTTAGGAGGTGCTGTAATGAACATGCCCCACAAGACCAACGAGCTGGCCGCCCTGCGCGCTCTGCTCATGCAGAAGCGTGATGAGGTGACGGTGGTCGCCCAGATCGCCAAAGCGGCGGTCAAGATGCATATGTGCAAGGGCGCCCATGGCGTCGCCTGCACCGAGCAGATCAGCGTCGAGCTGGTCAGGTGCGCCAAGTGCGCCGTTGAGGCGAATAAGAAGACCTGCTGCGACTGCAGCAAGCTCTTCGCCCCCGAGCGGCCCACGTTCAAGTGGTGCCCCACCTGCGAGAACACTCGCCGAGAGGCGCGTGTTGCCGAAGCGGCCAAGGAGGCTGCCGAGGCTGCTGAGATCAAGGCCATCAAGGCCGAGATCAATCGGCTCGAATACCTCAAGAAGCACGGCGTGCTGTGCTCGAACGAGGGGTGCGACCAGCTCCACCTGCGCTCGTCCAACTTCAAGGGTGAGCGCAGCTACTGCCAGGGGTGCATCGATGCCTATAAGGCTCGCTGTGCCGAGCGTGACGAGCGCCGCGCTGCGGATGCCGCCCGCAAGGCCGTGCAGACCGTGTCCAAGCCCTCGCCCCTCGGTCCCAAGACGGCCGAGGGCAAGGCCGCCAAGAAGGCGGCCAATGAGCGCCGCAAGAAGCAGCAGGAGGATCGCATCGCGATGCTCCCGATGCTGCCCGCGGTGGGCAAGCGCGGTGAGACGCCTCTGAACGCTCACGGCAGCAAGAAGAAGGGCAAGAAGTAGCCCTCCCTTCAACCACTACTACTGAGACCCCCGTCACAAGCGGGGGTTTCGTATTGACATTTTTTTATAATTCGCGTAGCTTCGATACGCACCTCAAAAAGGAGCTGCAGGTTTCTGCAGAAAAACAATGGGCCAAACAGCACAAGCACATCTCGCTATCGATGACAGGATCGCAAGGTTGCGAGCCTCTCTCCCCCCAGGGCCTACTGAAGGTGAACGCATGGACAACAACGGTCCACCCAATATTCAATCGCCTACTCTAGAAGACCGCATCGCCGAAGCTCAAGCGCGCATCACTGCCGCCAATGCCAAAAGCGAAGCGATCTACGAAGCTAAGCGAGCAGAACGCGACAAAAAGCGCCTTCTCGAGCGACTTCAACAAGAAGCCGACATGGCCGAAAAACGAGCCGCTGAGCTCGAGGCCGTGTCGAGTAAGCTCACGGCATGTATGGGGGATGAATGCTCTGAGGTCTTCGTGCCGATGAAGACGGGTCAAGTGCATTGCGAAGCCTGTCTCAAGAAGAGTCAGCCTGCACCGGTCGCCATCGTGGCACCACCTGCACCCTCGCAAATCTTCCCACAATCATCGCATCGAGCACCGGCATTCATATCGCCTCCGAAGCCTCAGGCTCGAAAGGAAGAGCCTTGCGCCGATGCAACATGTGGCAAGCTGCATTTCCGGGACGTCGGCTTCATGGGACCGCGCAGCTATTGCCCGGATTGTCGGAGTAACTGGAAGGCAGGCCCGAAGCCCAAAGCCGCGACAAATACTACCGTGACTGCCAAGCCGAATGCGGTGAGCGACAATCCCAAGAAGATCGTCAAGCGCGAGGTGGAGAGGCTGATCGAAGAACTGATCAATCGAGACATGCCCAATCCCGATTGGCTTACGTACCAAATCGAAGTCCAAAAAGAAAAAACCATCGTCGTAGCGACGATCACCAACCATCCTGATCTTTTGGATCTTCCTCCATTTCATCATACGTTCGAGAAGAAGGAGAGTTCATCTCCCTCGAAGCGCTGACCCCCGTCCCGCACGCACCTGTCACTCAGGCGTATGCGGGGCGTTTTATTTTGCAACAAAAATACCTCGACGTTCTGTCGAGGTATTTTATGGTACGCCCAGAGGGAATCGAACCCCCATGACCGGTTCCGAAGACCGGGACTTTATCCGTTAAGCTATGGGCGCGTTTTAACGTGGCCTGAGCGTATAGGCTTTTGGGGATTTCATCAAGCAAACACCATTGACGTTTTAGCCTTTTATTGCTAATCATCACCACGTTTGACGCACATTCACCACCACAACCGCAGAGGCAAGTCATGACGCACGAACCGCCGCATCATCCCGACTATCTTAAGAACGTCGACGAATTCAAGAACTTCGTCACCAGTGTCCAAGCTCGAGAAGGGTACCGCGCACCACTCGCTTTCGCGATCGGCTGGTCAACCATTGCTCACGACGGCACCGTGCTCGACACGCGCTACCCCACGGTCAACATGACCTTGGACGGCGCGCTCGAGAATGCCGGCTCGGCAGCTGTCTTTGCGGACGCTGTTGGCCACCTCGACGGCAGTGCGACTTACAATCTCGACGCCAATCAACTCGCGCGTATCGTTCTGATGCGCTTCGCCCCGTTCAAGGACGATGGCAAGACGCATCTCAATATCCGAGCAGCGACAACCACGCTCGAGCTCTTGATGCAGAACGAAGGTGCTATCGATGTTCTCGCGAATACGAGACGACAGCCGGTCGTGACCTTCATCGGTCACGACAGCGAGGGACCCAAGAGCGTTCAAGACGCCTATCTGCGTCTCTATCTCTTGAGTACCCGCAAGGTGAAGCCTCACGGCATCAAGCTCGATGGTATCTTTGGTGTCTTGCCGAATGTCGCCTGGACGAGCCGCGGACCCATGTTGCCGAATGTCGCCAACGACAAGATCGCTCATGGCGCACCCATTCGCGTCTATGGCGTGGATAAGTTCCCCGCCATGACCGACTACGTGATCCCGAGCGGGGTGCGCATCGCGGACGCATCGCGTGTGCGACTGGGCGCCTATCTCGGCGAGGGCACGACGGTCATGCACGAAGGCTTCGTCAATTTCAATGCAGGTACCGAAGGCCCAGCCATGGTCGAAGGACGCATCTCAGCCGGTGTCTTTGTTCGCAAGAACTCCGACATCGGCGGCGGTGCGTCGATCATGGGCACGCTCTCGGGCGGTGGCAACGAAGTCATCACCATCGGGGAGCACTGCCTACTCGGCGCCAATAGTGGCGTCGGGATCTCGCTCGGTGACCGCTGCACCGTCGAAGCCGGGCTCTATGTGACGGCCAAGTGCAAGATCTTCGACGTCGCCGAAGGGCGCACGGTCAAGGCCAGCGAGCTCTCGGGCAAGAGCGACATGCTCCTCATTCGCAATAGCGAGAACGGCCGCATCGAGCTGCGCCACAACAAGAACAAGAGCCACCTCAACCCGGCTCTGCACGCCACCAAAACGCCCTAAAAGATCTTCACTCTCTCTGAGCGAAACACAGACACCCCAAGACAAGATTGGGGTGTTTTCATTGACAAATGATTATTTTAATGTTACGTCTACCGTGTCTTGCACCTAAAACAAGGATACCGTCATGAGTGAGATGCAACAGAAACTTGATCAGAGTATCGCGTCACAATATCACGATCGACTTATCGAGCTTGCCGATGCTAGCAAAAAGCTTCGAGCGCTTTATCCGTACCGAAATGATGGCCCGTTCAACCTCAGCCCCGATAGCCTTTTGAATATGGCAATCGAACGAGGCTTGGCTGAGATCAAAAACGATCTTTCATCGCGCATGGTACGGACGGCGAATAACTTTTTGCGCGCCAATCAAGTCTTTCAAACACCAACGATGCTCATCATCCAGGGCAAAAGAACTTCGCATGCGACACGTGAGGATGCGATTCATGCTTTTGTGCCAAAACTAGATCTCGTGTTACGACTTGTGCCATTGAAGGCAGACGAGACTGTCCCTGGGTATGATGCGAATATCACCACCTACAAGGCAGAGTCCCTGAACGGACCCCAATCAGAAGCTGAAATAACGGCCCTCTCTGCACGAATGCAAGCCGCGCTTCCATTCGATCTCGAGATCGCGTATCCGACACCTGAGGTGCTCGCGTTTCTGCGCCATGATTGCAAATTGCCGTGTCAGCCTTTTCCGCTCTGGATCTTTGCAGAGATGGTCTGTACTGAAATTCGTGAAAGCGATTCGCTGTACAAAGACACCGAGCATGTGAAGCTTGGTATCGGCTATTCGGTCTACCATACCCTCACGCAAAAATACGCGAATCTACCCGTCGCGATGCAGGTTCGGTTGCTCGAAGAGTCTGAGTCTTGGGATAATTTTCTCGCTCAGATTCATAAGTGGCGCAAAAACACCTCTACAACGGGTCAGATATCGGTTGTCGGCATCACGGATGACCCTGTTATCGCCAGGTTTCAACGGTCACAAACACATCATCGTTTTCAGTTCAAAATCAAGCGCCTCGAGATCGCTCCTTCGCTAATAAACGAACTCGACAATGTAAAAGTCAAGTTCGTGTATCTGCCACAAGCATAAGCTCACGACTCGTCCCCACTGGGACAAAAAACGCCCGCTTCAGGATTTCTGAAGCGGGCGAATTTTATTCCCAAAATCCGACAATGTAGGTCGTTGTATTATCACGATCTTTTGTATAATCGGTTGAGATTTTTTGTCCTAAGAGTTGCCAACGTGTTTTTTCTAATGCCTTTAACATGATCGAGACTTGTACACCGCTATCAATAAAGTCATCTGACGCTGAGGCGAAAAACTCCGCGTCACCATCAGCGAGTGCACGCAGCGTGATTTCGTCATTGGCGAGCGCTTCTTCTTTGGACAGGTAATGCGACATATCCGCCGAGACAAGCACAAAGGTCTTTGGACGCTTAAGCGTTTTTTGCAGCCACTCTGTTAACGCCTGCGCTTCGGATTCATTCACGCGTCCTTTAACCGTGATAGGCACAATCGCCATGTCAGGAAACTCGTGCGTATAAAATGGCACGAGCGCAGCGATACCATGCTCTTTTGCGAAGACATCTTCTTGCCAACCGACATTTGGTACGGTAGCTAAAAAATCTGATTGCAATATTTGGTCAGTTTCGACGAGTGCCGTGTCTGTGCGATAGCGTGGAGCAGCAGTACTAAGAGCTTGTGCGCCACGATAAAAATGATCCGGCGCAATGATGACCAGAGTCTCAATATCAGGGCGACACGCTTTAAGCGTTCTTGCAGACTGTGCTAACAGGTCAGCAGCCAGCGCATGATGATTGACTATCCCTGCGCGATAAGAGGGACACCCGATCGGTGTCGAAGCGCTCGCAAAAGCACGTTTGACTGTAGACGCACCGACGAAGGGCTCGGTCAGAATAATTGTCCCAGTTGTCGTGTTATTAATGGATTCAAAAATATACGGCAATGACACGACAGGAGAATTATTCGTTACAGGCTGTTTCGAACGCGGGCTAAACACAAACGCCGCGACCACTAGGGCCGCGGCGAGTGTGCCCACGCGAATTTTTTGCGTGGTGTTCATGGTTATTGAACGCTAATGAGTTCATTGGTGCCCATGGTTGAGATGGACGGTGCATCGAGATGCTGCATCATTGGCGCTTCAGCAACATAGCTGCCTCGACCGATAATACGAGCGGTGTATTCGATTTTGACAGGTTTCGTATCTTTACAGACAATGAAGTCTGCATTCGTTGCGGTGCCTTTAGCGAGATATGACATGCCTGGATAATTATCCGGGCCATCGTAACCCCAGCTGAAGATCGCACGCATATTCGCTGGGAGGTAGTCGCGAACGGTATAGCAACCGTCTTGCGCATTTGCGTCCCAACTTGCTTCGAGGGTGATCTTGATACGATCGCCTTCTTTCCACGGGGTTGTTGTTTGAGCATTGTCCGCGATGGCGTAGCTACGCTTAATCGAGAGGCCCGGGGTTGAAGCCGCGCGACCTGGCACAAGGCGCACATATGACATATCCACCGGACCATTCACCGACGTCACGCGGAAGTTTTTCAATTCTTCGCGAGTGAAGACAAGTTCGTGCGCTGAACGTGTTTCGTTAAAGACAAGTTCGTGTTGATCAGTACCAAAGCTGTACATGAGACGAATATCGCGATCGACCGCCGTTGCTAAACCCGCTTTTACGAAGCGTGCTTTTGCAAGAACTGGAAATGCATCATCTGACCAATTCGTTTTGACGTAGTTCATCAATTTTTCTGCACGCGTATCCGCTAAGCGCATGGCCAATGCCGCAGCATCTGCCGTTGCTTCAATATTCTCGCGCTTCTCTTTTGAGACTTCGATCGACATGAGTTGATCGTTGACGGTTGCCGTACCAAGAATCTGTTCAAGCAAGACACGAGCAGACTCGCGGTTGCCAGCAGCCTCCATGCCACGAGCAAGAACGAGACGTTCTTGAACCGTTAGGTCGGTAACGACCGCCATGCGGTCGAGTTCGTTGAGAACAGGTTCACCGAGCGCTGCCAAACCCGCGAGAGCACTTACCTGTACGACACGTGAAGACGCTTTATTGTCGAGCGTTGTCCAAAGCGCATGCGCCATGGATTTGCTATCGAGCAATTCTGGAGCGGTTGCCGCAATTTCGCTCGTCAATTCAATATCGGCTGAGCCATATTGCTTAAGACGAATAGCCCCTGAATAGTCGATATAGTCGGTAAACGCAGCTTGAAGCGCGGCGTCATCTGCCAATACTTCGTTACGGCCAAAGTAGTCTTTGAGCCAACGGTTGGCCAAACGCTGCGCGATCACCGCGTCTGCGCGAGGATAATCTCCCCAAGCAAGTTCATAGACTTGGCTGAGATACGAACCACGTCCACCTGCAACAAAGGTGACGACCGTTTCTGGCGCGTCTGCTTCAGGAAGACTTTTACCAGGCGCTGCTTCGACGTTTTGTAATTCAAGACGGCGAGCATGTGATTCGACGATATTGAGCGTGCGCTGAATACCATCCGAGCCTTTGGCCGTGATCACGCCAATGGTGAACTTATGCGTACCGATCGTATTATTCTCGATCGCAAAGGTCATTGGCTGGCCGGCTTTTGCCTTGAACTGTTGCTTATTGATATTGAGGGATGGCGCATCGATTTCGAAGGTCACCTCATCGCCTTCAGCGAGACCCGTGCCAAAGGCGCGGAGTTTCATCGTCGGCTTATCAGACAAGAGAACGGTTGATGGCATCACGACATCCACAAAAATAGGTTTTGTGACACGGACTTCACCTGAGCTTAAACCACCATCAAGACGATCACTCACGCCTGCGACATCAACTTGCCATGTGGTGAGATTATCAGGAGCCGTAAAGGTGATGAGCGCTTTGCCATTACCGTCTGTGCGGACGGTACCGGCGATAGCGACATCCTTAAGATTAGTGCGGATATCAGACTTGGCGAGCATTGAGCCGCCGCCGCCCATCTCAGCGCCACCTGGGCCGCCAAAATTTGATGAGTGCGTCATCGCCTCAACCAAGATTTCATCCGGGACCCATCCATACATTTGCTGAAGCGGATTGATAAATGAACCTCCACCAAGAGCAAGCAAGGCGCGATCAACGGCAGCGTAGCTCATCAGGACATCCCCAACAGGCTCACCCGTTGTTTTACGCTTTGCTGTTACTTCAACACCAACGGTTGCGCCTGGAGCGTAGGATTCGTTCTGCGCTTTAATATCGAATTCGAGTTCGTTATTGATCGATGCAAAGGTCACGGCACCGCGAACGGTCTCAAACAGGCCATTGCGATAGGTGACGGCGATGATCTGGGCATTTGGCATCAAACGATCTTCGAATCTGAATTTCAATTCAGCGGCTGATTGGGCCGTTGCCTTAATAATACCGCGGCTCGCGAGCACATAAAAGATGCCTGGCGTTTTGCTGGTATCGAGGACGCTCTCACCGAGCATGTAGGTTGCAGTGATTTCTTCATTTGCCTCATAGCCAGCATCCTGCATGGTGCCATTCAACATGTACTGGCGTTTTGGCGATGACAAACGCAATTCTGGATATGCTTCTGAGGTGCGATCGTTGTTCGCGTAGCCATAATAATACGAGACATAGCGATCAATACGCGCGACCTGACCCTGAGCGTCTGCTACTTCAGCATACACAAAGTATTGTCGGTCTTCTTTCATGTCGAAGCGAATGTTCGCCGTACCCGAAGCGTCCGTGCGGACTTCTTGGACAATCGGCTCGTCGCTCATCTCGTCGTAGGTATAGGTAGGCTCGTTCAATTTAGTGATCGAGTTATAGTAGAACCCGGTCTCACGTTTTACCCAGTACTTTGGATATGTGGTGACTTTAACGACCTGTGAGACGCGGTTACCGCGACCGAGGTCGGCAGCCATCAAGTCTTGGTTCCAAAGGGTAATGGTACCGCTCGCTGAGCGATTTTCGGTGCCATTACTTGCCTTGATGTCCATATCGATACCGATACGAGAGCGATAAAGATTGACGTTGAAGTAGGTCTCTTGTTCTGCCTCTTCGCCTACCGTCGGACGAATAAAGACGGTTGGCGTGTCGGTTTGGTAGCAGTATTGGTTCATGCGTGACGCAAGTGCCTCACAAGGAGTCTTGGCCGTATCCATGCGGATCGTTGCATTACCGTTGATATCTGTTCTAATTTGGCCGTGATACGACAAACTATTCGATTCTACGTCCACATTAAACGAAGCATTTGCCATCGGCGTGCCGTCAAAGAATCTCACGCGAACTGGTGCAACGACCGTTTCACCCATGAAATAACTGTCACGCTCTGGCATGACTTCAATCGAATAGGTTGGCTTGATATATTCGCGCACTTCAAAACCCTGGGATGCAATAACTTCAGCCCCATCACGTACTGTCTCTAGACTGTAGTAACCAGGAGCAAGATCATTCCACTTCAATTCAGCAGTAAATCTACCGGTTGAATCAGGGGTCGCTTTTACTTCTTGATAGATTTTTAATGCACCCGTACGCAAGTCGAATAATTGAGCACCTTTCGTGATACGCAGACTGACCTCATTCAAACCGGATTTTGCATCACGATCGCGAGCCAAGCCAAAGACGGTCATGCTGTCATTGGTACGGTAGAGGCTACGCTCAGCACGAATGAAGCCCATGGTGCGATTATGTACGGTCGTTGGGTAACCCGGGCGAATGAAGTTGAGATAGGTGTAGTAACTCTGCTGAACAGCGAGCACCGAAGCCTCTTTACCTTCGCCTAAGGTCAATAAGACAAAAGGTCTTGATTCACCCATATCACTCGACGTCGAAGAGAACGATGATGGCGTCGATAAACGCGCAACACCGGTCGCATCGGTTGAGAGACGCTCATTGCCTTTTTGAATCACGAGATTCGACAATGGTTTATTTGTGGATGCATTAACCGCCCAGACATAGATACCGTCGCGATCAACAACGCTATAAGCCGCCGTATCAGTCACCTGAACGAGCGACCATGAGGTGAGGGCATTTGGTACGTCTTTAGGTTCAAATTTCACCAAGTAAATACCTTTTTCTGCAACCGGCAACGCAAGTTCTGGGCTATTATTTTTGCCATTCGTGATGGTTGCCTCAAGATTGAATGTCAATGTTTTTGCGGCGTTCTCATAGACATCATTTTTTGTCTGCGCATACACGGCATAGCCTGGCACGGCGAGACGCTGCTCCATGACTTGGCGAGCGACATCGGTCGTGACTGAATAACCCGTTACCGTCACCGTATTAAGTGACTCTTCGCGATAGCCAAGATCAATAACCATTGGCTTGCCTGAAGGGATGTATACGGTTGGAGGGACATTCAAACGGACCTCTGGCTTATATTCGCCTGGCTTATTCGCATCCGTTTCAAAACGAATGATGACGTCGGATGGCAATCCTTCTTCAACACCAACAGGAGCGAAAGACTTATCAAGCTTCACTTCATAGAGTGCACCAAGTTGAAGGGGTTTTGTTGGGACAAAGGCCAAGGTGCGGCCACGGATTTCAAAACGTCCATCAACCGCAGGGCTGATCGTGAATTGTGAACCGGTTGGAGCGACGAATCCGCTTTGAGAGAGCTTGAATTCGATACCCGTATTCACCGGCACACCACCCGAACCCGTTGCAGGGATGGAGGATACGAGACGGAAGGTCTCTTTTGTCTGCATGGCCCATGAAAATTCACGAGCGGTAGGAGATGCTTCGTCGACAATGGTCGTGATGCTTACTTTATAAACCGTACCTTCAGCCAACTCTTCTTTTGGCATGATGCGATATTCAGTATCGCTGGTTTTTTGCAGCTCATACTGAATCGGAGGGACGATGCGTAAAGCGTCCTGCAAATCACGTTCTTGCACGGCAACTTTGGACTCAATCTTGAAGGCCGAGTCTGTCTCAACGCCTTGAGTATCTTTGTTTTCAGCAAAGACGGAGAAGGCATCTTGGGCATGTGCCGCTGGGATACGTAATGCACGCAAGGCATTGTCGCCTTGTGGCATGTTTTTGGTCGTAATAAAAAGCGCAAAGACAGCAAGGGCGCCGGCAAGCGCAAAACCGCCAAAGGCAAAAAACGGGGCACGTGATTTGGTCGAAGTCGCTTTAGGCGCTTCAACCTTCTTTTCAGAAGTCATAAGGGTGCGTTCAGCATGCTCGATAAGCATGGCCCGTTGGCGGGCTTTTAGATCTGAGGCAAGCACATCCGAGCGTTCAGATGACGCTCGCTTGAGCTCTTGCGATACCTTCTCCAATGCTGGAGGAAGGATGTCATTGTTGTCGTTAGGATGTTGTTGCATATCGTGTGAGATAACGATCACGTAATCGGCCTAATGCTCGATAAGAGAGCACTGAA
>JAMIEW010000063.1:0-6718 GCA_035906575.1 bacterium | reverse complement strand
CACTTGCCGACGTTGATCGTCGACACAACGGCCAAGGATTGGGAGACGTATGTCGAAGCGATTCTGGCCCGAATAAATCTCTAACGGAATCTGGCCATGTACGACGCTGGTTCCGCAATTACCAGCGTCCGAACGTCTTCCACGAGCCCCTGCCATACAAAAAACCACGGACATGTCCGTGGTTTTTTGTATGAAGAAGTTGTGTTATAGTGCGGATATATGAACACACAGACCATCGAGAAATTTCATCTCATCGGAGTAGCGATTAAAACAGAAAATAAACCAGGCAAAGACGAGCAGGATCTTCCGGCGCTTTGGGGGAAGTTTATGTCTGAGGGTATTTTGCAAAATATCCCTAATAAGATCGATGATACAATTTATTGTATGTATACCGACTATGAGGGCGATTACACGAAGCCGTACACGACGATCATTGGTTGCCGTGTTTCAAGTCTTGAACAAATCCCAGAAGGAATGATGGGCAAAATGGTTGAGACAGCTAGTTACGTAAAATACACCGCTAAAGGAAATATCATGCAAGGCGCCGTTCAAGGAGTGTGGCAAGAGATTTGGAGCTCAGATCTTGAGAGAGCGTACGCTGCGGATTTTGATGTCTATGGCGACAAGGCAAAAAATCTTGAAGATGGTGAAGTAGATATCTTCGTGTCCGTAAAATAAACGCTCGTGCGTGCAGTTTTGATTATGCGTTATCCCGTGATAGTGTCCATGCAATGAAAGTTGCGATTATTGGCGGGGGAGCTGCAGGGCTAATGGCCGCAGCGGCGTTGACGGAGATGAATCCTTCAGCGGATATTTGGTTGATTGAAAAAAATGATGGGTTAGGCAAGAAGGTGATTATTTCTGGTGGAGGACGATGTAATGTCACAACGGGCATCCGTGATATTCGAACGGTTCTCACAAAGTATCCTCGCGGAACAAAATTTTTATCGAAAGCGATGTATGCTTTTTCACCTGAAGCGGTTTATGATTGGTTTGAAGCGTATGGTGTGCCGATGAAGGTCGAAGAAGATCTGCGCGCCTTTCCGCAATCTGATGATGGTGAGGATGTGGTGCGAGCCTTTGAATATCTCTTTGGTGATTCAAATGTTCACGTGATGTTGAAGGCGCAAGTCACGCACGTACAAAAAGATCCAGCCGGGTACAAGATTTCTTTTAAGAATGACCAAGCGCCGATCGTCGTCGATAACGTTGTTTTGACGACAGGTGGTCAAGCTTATCGTTACACGGGTTCGACGGGTGATGGGTATGCATTTGCGATTGAGTTAGGCCATACGATCACGCCACTTGCCCCAAGTTTGAATGCGTTCACCACAAAAGAGCAATGGCCAAAAACCATCTCAGGACTGTCATTCGAGCAGGCGACATTTACGGCGTATCGCGACAAGAAAACCTCGTTCACGGGCCCATTTCTCTTCACGCATCGTGGTGTGAGTGGCCCGGCGGTTTTTGCGCTTTCGTCTCTTATTGCCTTTGAGCCTTATGGTCCAAATGAGCCGCTCGCGGTAACCATTGATTTGTTTCCGAAAGAAACATCCGCAGAATTATCTGCGCGTCTCATGGTGGCAATCACCAACCATCCAAAAAAATCGATGGCGAATGTGCTTGATATGCTTTTGCCAAAATCGTTGGTGCAAGTCGTTTGCCAAGAGACAGGAGTCTTGCCTGATCGTCGTGCGAATGAAGTTTCAAAAAAAGAATTAACCGAAATAATCACCTGGCTCAAAAATATCCCGCTCACCGTGATTGGTCGCGATGCAGGCGATGAGTTTGTGACCGCCGGTGGCGTGAGTCTTGATGAAGTAGATCCGAGCACGATGCAATCCAAGATCTCTCCGGGTCTCTACTTTGCTGGAGAGATCCTCAATATCGATGGTTTTACCGGCGGATTCAACCTTCAGGCTTCATGGGCAACGGGGCATTTAGCGGGGGAGAGTATTGGGCACTAGGTGGGCATGCCCGTGGGTTTTGTGATTTGTTTTCAGCGCACCCAACGGGTACAGTCCTAATATATGAAAAACCCCGTCTTAAAATACGCAGCGCTAAATTCTGTTGGTACCGCGCTTTATATCGCGTTCATTGTCTGTTTCTTCACCATGGCGCCGTATATTCTTGGTGAAAACGTTGAAGACACCTTTTTGATCCCAGTGGCCATGTTGCTTTTGTTTGTGCTCTCAGCTTCGGTTACAGGCTCGTTGGTCTTAGGCCGTCCAATTCTTTGGTATCTCGATGGTAAGAAAAAAGAAGCCGTTTCGTTATTGATAGCGACGCTCGGATTTTTATCTGTGATTACCGCGAGTGTGTTTGTCACGATGGCTTTGATTGCGAGATAAAAATCGTCTCTCTTAGCAAAGACCTCCGATTCCTTGAGTAGGATTCGGAGGTCTGAGAGTTTAGGCGCCAAGTTCTTGGCGCGCTTTTGTTTCGATCAGGGTACAGAGGGCTTCGAGTTTCTCTGCGAGGCGTGGGTCGTGCATTACCGTGAGAGGCAAGATCCATGTTCTTGTTTCTTCGGCTTGAGCCAGTTGCTTCTCCGGCGTCCAGCGCGAGCTGGCATTTCCTGTGGCGAGATCAGTGAGGTTATGACATCGGTCGGCGCTCTTAACGATCACGACACGCTTTCCTCGTCGCTCGATGGCTTCGAAGTAGGTGGGCTTTTCGCGCTTAGCGGACGGAGTAACAAACCCCGTTAGTGGGTCTTCGATACCGTAGACCTTGGAGAGCGTTAGTACGTCTCGCGCGATATCCGGGCCGAATAGCTGCTCGATCATCGACACCGAGATGCTTGTGTCTTCGAGCGCGTCGTGAAGCATAGCGATGATGATATAGTCAGCGTCCGTATAGCCGTATTCAACAAGGACCAGTGCTACGGCGCGCACGTGTTCGAAGTAGCGTTCACCCGAGTCACGGGTTTGGCCATCATGCCAGCGCTTTGCGACCGCATACGCCCACTGGATACGCTGTCGGTTTGTCTGGCTGAGGGCGGGGATACTGTCAAAGAACTGTAAGCGATTCATTGAATGGCTCCTTTTCGTAATATAATCCGTACACCTTGCCGCCCGGCGCGTCAAGGCTGCTCATGTACCAGCGTCCTAAGCGATAACCTGATGTCCATTAAATTATTGACAAAAACCGCATAATCTGTTACTATTCCGGCCATATGAAACACTTTTTCCTTGGTGCTTTTTTGGCTCTGTTGGGGCTTGTTTCTACGATTAATGCCGTATCAGCACAGTCAGTTTCAGCGGTTATTACGCCTTGTGGCGAATATACGTTTGAAACTCAACGCATTGTGGATGGGTTACAAATCCATGCAGTAAATGGCCGAGTAACTAAAAAAATCTTTGTTTATCGCCAGGGTATTCGTGGTTCAGGTGGTCCAGGGGCGATAGAGGTTTTAGGTTGTCAGGATGGTAAGCTCGCCTTGTCTTTTAAGACGGTTTCAAGATATGTGACGATTACGGGCATTATTTTGATTAATCCCTTTGGTCAGAATCTTGCCGAAGAGGCGTTTGCTAGTGTTACGGTGAACACAGGTGCACCTGGTTATACGCCGACTCAGTATGAGCCTGCAGGCAATGAGGCGGTGGCGCGTATGCTCTTAGAGGGTTCTCGCACTTCGTTAGAGACGTTGTCGACGAGGGCTATACTTATTGCTAAGCAACGCGATTCAGCGCCTCAAGCCATCCTAACGGATCGTAGTTTTTATATTTTTGGTAAGAATGGCGCGATTGAAAAACGCGTGGCTAATTCGTATTGGGGTACGACAAATGAGTTGTCTGTTACTACTTGTGGCGAAGTGACCTACCGTATTTTTCAAAAACAGTTTGCTGAAAAAAACACGAAAACGTCCGCCTATCCGATGGAGCAATTTGTTGTTGCGAGAACGACTTCTAAAGGAACGCAGTATCTTCCGGTTGCATACCCTGACAAGGGTTGGCAGCAGGAGCGTTCTGAAGCTAATGGTTACCACGACGGTACTTATCCAGTATCCGCGATGAAGTGTATCGGTTCAGGAATGTATCTTGCAGTTAAAGATCGTTTAACAATCGTCACGCCAACCGCAAGCAAGATCGATCATCTTAATACAGATAGATCCATTCCGTCATCAAAAATATATTTTGATGGTCAATACTACTATCAAGCTGGCTATGTAGATAATGTCGGCGGGGTTGTTGTGGCGGATTCATCTATTAAAACATTGCGCACTGATGGTGTGGTTGTGGTAACGAAGCCTGTTTATCTACAGGATATTACCAAGACACCTGATTCATCCATCCGCTTCTATAAAAATCCGAACAATCCACAAGAGGTGGTAGCTGATTTGGTAATTGCCATGAATAACGACGGTAGCCGTCCGTACAGCAAAACAAATTTCACTTATCGAAACGGGGCTTATGTTCAAGACGATTCTTGGAAAGAGAAAATCGTCGGAGCATATCCATGGTATGAGAATTTAAAGAAAGCAACACCGATGTACTTGCAGGCCGAGCCTGGTATGATCGTGCTAAAGAGCTATCATCTTGAAAAGCCGACATTGATTCATCAGACTCCAGGTAAAACTCCAACGGTAGAGTGGTTTGTCGTTAGCGCCCTCAAAGCTGACGGTACGCGTGATATTACGTATGCGTTCAACGTTGGTGGTGCGCGTCAGATCTGGAAAGCGACTGTAAAATAACAAACAAAACACTCCGCGACCTGCGGAGTGTTTTGTTTAATCCAACTCCATTGGTACCGTCGGTACATCGAGCGGATGCGTTTCGTTTTTCAGCGTAGCGAGATAATACATCTCAACTTTCTGGCGTGCCCAAGGCGTTTTGCGCAAAAAGGTGAGACTCGATTTGATACTTGGATCGGTGGTGAAGCATTTTATCTTGATACGGCGTCCCATGTCCTCCCAGCCATAGGTCTCAACGAGAAACTCAAGAATCGCCTGCAGGGTTTTGCCGTGCAGCGGGTCTTTTGAAACGTGTGGTGTTGAGGGAGTCATTTGCCCGCAGGCTAGCCTATATTGGGGATTTAAGCCAGTCTTTGGGGCTTTGTGCTAAAGTAGTGACATATGAGCACGACATCAAATGTGGCGGTTTTGGCCGGCGGCTGTTTTTGGGGGATGGAAGACCTCTTTCGCAAACTCCCGGGCGTTCTTGATACCGAGACCGGTTATACGGGCGGGGAGAATGCGAATCCGAGCTATCAGAATCACCCAGGTCACGCGGAGGCGCTGAAGATCACCTTTGATCCAGCACAAACATCGTATCGCGCTTTGCTCGATTTCTTTTTCCGCATCCATAATCCCACGACTCTAAACCGACAGGGTAATGATATTGGGACGTCGTATCGTTCAGCTATTTTCTACGCAGACGCCGAACAGAAAAAAGAAGCTGAAGTCTTTATCGAGCTCGTGAATAAAAGTGGCAAATGGTCAGATCCGGTTGTGACGACGGTTGAGCCACTCACGGCATTCACCGAAGCAGAACCAGAGCACCAAGATTATCTCGAGAATAATCCGGGTGGGTATACGTGTCACTTTATACGCCTAGAAAGTTTTTTGACTAAGATCGGCGATGTCTAAGGCGAATCAGCTTGTGTGCAGAGAGCTTGTGGCCTAAAATAGCTGCATTGCCAGCAAGGCTCGCTCTTTATGAAAGATACTCCTTCGATAATTGAATTACCTTCTGCTTACACGCTTGATACGCGCTGGTCTCCAGAAGCGACGGCAAAAAAACAACGCCACAAAAAAGATGCACGAAGAATCGGTATCATTGGCGCTGGGGCATCTGGTATTCATATGGCTTGGTTATTGAGAAAACGCGGTTTTACCAATATCGTTTTGCTAGAAAAAACCCAACGCTCTGGAGGCAAGGTCTGCACCGTTCGGTCTCAAGGGATGCTTCATGAAATGGGCGCTTGTTATACGACGCCGGCGTATCATCAGTTGCGTGGTTTGGCAAAAGAATTGGGACTTTATCAGCCTATCTCGGTCGCTGGTCGCGAGGTGTACACCTCCGACGGTAAGAGCATCTCATTTGGTGATTGGGTGATTGACCGTAGTCGGCAAGAGCTGGGTGGTTGGTACAAGCTATTACCGCGTAAATTGATTGGGCTGCGCATTCTTTGGGATATTCGGCGCTACGTGTCTTTGCATAAAAAAATTCTTGGTGAGTATATCGGGGCGTTTCCTCCAAGACCGTCAGAGGTATCTTTGGCCTCTCTCGACTATTCGTTCAAGGGGTTTTTACAAAAACACGGTCTTGTAACCCTTATTCCTGTCATGAAGCTTTTTCAAACAGCTCAAGGATACGGGTATATTGAACATGTGCCGGCCTACTATGGATTGCTGTGGAATAATCCCGATACCATGAAGATCATCGTTGAGCAGATGACCGGGCGTGCAAAAGAAGGTGGAGCCAGTCTCTTGCGTGCAGGTATGGAGTCATTGTTTACGGCGATGGTAAAGAGAGGGGGATTAAAAATAGAATACGGTCAAAACGTCTCCTCCATCCATCGAATGGACTCCCATGTCTCGGTAAAATCCTCACAAGAAGACGGTTCTTCGCCTAAAGAATATGTCTTTGACCTGTTGTTTGTTTCGGCAAATGCCAAGGCATGTCTGCCGGTCTTCGACGCTCCAACCAAAGAGGAGGTGCGAGCATTCTCACGCCAATCGAGTTGCCAAATGACCACCACCCTCCAGTCAGGT
>JAMIEW010000062.1:0-6766 GCA_035906575.1 bacterium | reverse complement strand
GGTTCGGTCCAATCATCTGGTGCATCACGCGTTAAGATCAAAAGCGGGATAAGTAATTGCTGCTCAGCGAGCTTTTGCATCTCAGCCATGAACGGGGCTTCTTCAATGGTACGATTTGAATACACGAGCACAATCGGATGCTTGCTGCCCTGAATCACACATTCTTCAACGTATGAACGAAATGGCGTGATACCGATACCGCCAGCAAAAAAGACAACAGGCTTGTCGCTTTGGATGGGTGGACAAAACACACCAAATGGCCCCTGTATGCGGACTTTGTCATCTGGCATGAGGTGAGACGCACGCTTGGTAAAGTCGCCTGCAAGTTTAATCGAGAGCTCGATCACCTCTTTTGACTTGCTCGGTGCCGAAGCGATCGAATAGGCCGCGCGAGCCCATGAAGTGCCGTCTTCATTCAAGAGATGAAGATAAAGCCACTGCCCAGGGATAAATTCATAACTCGGCTGACCGTCTTCTGGCGCTAGCAAAAGCGTAAACGTATCTAACGTTTCCCACTTAAGTTCTTTGACAACGAAGGGGCGTTCGACAAGAGCTGGGTGCATGTTAGTGTTTGGATTTGTACGCTTCGATGGAGGCGGTGATTTCTGCCTTTGCTTCATCTACGGATCCGAAACCATTAATTTGAATGAGATCGTATTTCTTCTTTTCTAATTTTTTATACTCTTTGAAGAAGAGTAAGTATTCTTCTTGCACGTGCTTTGGGAGTTGTTCGTAGGACGTCAATTCATCAAAGCGCGGGTCAACTTTTGAAACAGGCACGGCCAAAATCTTAGCATCGTCACCATCTTGGTCAGATGTTTTGATCATGCCGATAGCACGTGCCTTCACGACACAACCCGTGAAGGTTGGGTGCGTAAGCAACAAGCATACGTCGGTCGCATCGCCATCACCTGCATGCGTCTGCGGGATGAAACCATAGTCAAATGGATAGAATGTTGGCTGATGCAAAACGCGATCGAGCTTAAAGTAACCGCCCTCTTCATCGTATTCAACTTTGTTCATCGAACCCTTTGGGAGGTCGATCACAACATTAAACTCCTCTGGCGTACCGCACGAAACTTCGTGATAAAGATTGATGCCTTTCATAGATAATTTGATAAAAGTAATGTGAAGACACTAGCAAAATGGGGGTGGGAGGTCAAAGAGACTTATTCAAACAACCCCTTCACCTCTTCCCATGTTAGCCCTTGAAGATCAGCCTCTGTCTCTTGAACGAGGGCGTCAAAGAGCTGGCGTTTGCGTTCTTGAAGCTCCATGACCTTTTCTTCAACGGTGCCTTGGGTGACGAGCTTATAGACGTTCACGGTCTTCTTTTGACCGATACGGTGAGCGCGGTCCATCGCCTGGGACTCAACCATCGGATTCCACCACGGATCAAAGAGAATGACGGTGTCGGCTTCGACGAGGGTCAAACCCGTACCACCGGCACGTAAGGATAATAAGAAGACGGTCGTGTCTGGGTTTTTGGTAAATTGGCGAACTTGACCTTCACGATCTTTTGTTTTGCCTTCGATGGTCGCGTGGCCGATGCCATGCAGATCAAGTGCCTTGCGAATCAGGTCTAACATGCTGGTGAACTGGCTAAACAACAGCACCTTATGACCACCTTCTTTTGCCTGGCGGATAAGCTCAAGTGCCAACTCCATCTTGCCCGACACCTCTTCAGTATCAGGCAAACGCGGATCAACAAGATGAGGGTGATCACAAATGCGACGCAGCTTCATCAATGCCGAAAGAATCTCGATACGTGATTGTTCGAAGCCTTTTTCTGCCACCGTTCTCAAAACCTGGGCGCGTACTTCATCAAGCGTGCGTCCATACACAACGAGCTGCTCGGCGGTAAGCACGGCATGACTCACCTGTTCTACCTTTGGTGGTAAGTCGTGCAAAAGCGCAGCCTTGGTGCGGCGCAACATGAACGGTTTGATGCGCGTACGTAAACGTTCGAGCGTCTGCATGTCACGCTTGTCCTTAATTGGACGCTCATAACGCACTCTAAATGATTTGCTATCACCCAAAAATCCAGGCATCAAATAATCATAAATCGACCACAATTCATGTACACCATTTTCAAGTGGCGTACCCGTAAGCGCGAGATGCAATTCAGCCGGCACGGCTTTTACGGCTTTAGCGGTTGCCGTTGAAGAGTTCTTGATAAATTGCGCTTCATCAATAATACAAAGTCGAAAACCCTTGTGATCAAGGTACCCTTGAATATCGCGTTGCACGGCGGGATACGTCGTAATCACCAAGTCATAGTCACTCGTCGTCGCTAATGCCTGGGTACGAATATCGGCCGTCCCTTCGATCACTAAGGTCTTGAGCCATGGCACGTACTTTCTCGCTTCATCCATCCAGGTGAGCGTGAGGGTTTTTGGACAAATAACGAGATCCGGCTTTTCGCCATTTTTGCGCGTTGCGGCGATATACGCCAAAACCTGAAGGGTTTTACCCAAACCCATATCATCCGCCAAAATACCGCCGAAGCCGTATTTGTGTAAAAAGGCCATCCACGCAACACCGTCTTTTTGGTAAGGGCGCAAAATCGCATCTAAAGAATCCGGCAATTTTACTGGTTCAACCGGTCTGCCAACTTCTGCTTCATTTAAGAGCGCGGCAAAAGCCGCATCAGTCGATGCCATGCGCGCTTCTTGCATGCGGTCGATCAGCATCTTCATTTCTGGCGCATCAAAAAGATGCGACGAGAATGAACCGTCATCATGACTCTCGGCACGTTCAAGAAATTGGGCGATGCGTTCTACATCCTCAATATTTTCGTATTCAATAAACGAGCCATCGGCGGTGCGGACAAACGGCTGGCCGCTTTTGATCGCTGTCAAAATATCTTTTGTATCAACATCATTCGCCTCACAATGCCAAGCAATCGAAAAATCAAACCAACCTTGGCGCGATGAACTCACGCCGATATCCGGGCGAATGGAGAGGCGGCGAATCGTGAGCCTATCCAAAACACCTGGGTCGGCTTTAATGGTGTACTGATATTCGATCTCCGGCAAAATATCTTTGGTGAAGGCATAGATATCTTCTGACGAAACCTTAAAAATATGTGGCTGCTCGGTAGGCACGACCGGGTAGGCATGCGCCAAAAACGTCCGAGCCTCGGCTTCGACCTCGAGATCGCGTTCAGCGACGTGTTGCTTGCCATCTTGTTCTTTTGTATCGAACTCGTCCCCCTGGGCGAGGATGGGGATGAGAAGAGGGCCGTACTCGCCGTAGGCCTCAAGCCGAAGGGCTCCCTGCTCGATAAACGAGAGGCGAATATGGATGGTTTCGAAGCCGTGAGTCTCTGGACGGGGTGTGCGTGGATTCGGCATGTGATTAATCGCGGATTATACGGACTTTTCACCTTTTGTAAAGCGCCATTGATTCTGTGGCCATGGCCGTGACGGCCTGCTATCGTGTCGGTCATATGTCCCGTACTCTGAAGGTCATTGGGCTGATTGCGATCGGCGCCGCGGCTACCGGCCTAAGCACCGGGTATTTTCTCTTTGCCGCTAACCGTGATCGTGTTGAATTAGCACAAAAAATCACTGCCGCCGAGCAGCATGTTCAAGACCTTGAACGCCAAAGCGAACTCTTAGCCGACGATGCTGAAGACCGCATCAAAGAAGCCCAAGAAGAAGTCAAAAAAGCCCAAGCCCTTGTCGTCGCTCTTCAACAAGAACAGCAACTCTTCAAGCAAGCCACCGTTCTCAGCCCCGTCAAAGCAACACAAACCTGGAAGGAACTTCTCTCACTCCCCCTCGGTATCACCGTGCGGATTCCTCCAAACGCCACCGAAGGGCAAACAGCCGAACTCATCACCGCTAAAGTCGGTGACCGTTTTGATAGCTGGCTACAGATTGAACGCTATAACGAAGGCCGCCTAACGGCGATGAAGCCTCAAAACGTTTCATCTACTTCTGACTATCTCGCGAGTGTGCACGACGCCCTCCTAATCGGCGAACGCTATGTCATGCCAGATCGCAGCATTCAATATGCATTACGTTTGCAAAAGAACGCTTCATCGACACATGTCATTTTTCTGAATACCCAGAGCGGCATCACGGACAAACAGATTCTAGAAACGCTCTCGACCATTAAAGCCCGCTAACCCACATGAAGTGGTCAACGCTTTTATTGCAGTGGTATCGGCGCGAAGGCCGCGATTTGCCATGGCGCAAAACGCGCGACCCATATCGGATTCTCGTCTCTGAAGTGATGCTGCAACAAACCCAAGTTGCCCGCGTTTTGGATTTTTATAAAAACTGGCTACGTCTTTTCCCTACCTTCAAGACCTTGGCTAATGCAAAGACGTCCGATGTCCTGCATGCCTGGGCAGGTCTCGGCTATAACCGCCGTGCGCTCGCGCTTCAAAACATCGCCAAGCAAGTCATGGCTCAAGGCCTGCCAAAAACACGCGACGAATGGCTCGCGCTCAAAGGCATTGGCCCCTATACCGCCGACGCCATCGCGAGCTTTTCGTTGCACGAACGCCGCTGGCCCGTTGATACCAATCTGCGCCGCGTAGGAGGCCGTCTCTGGCTCGGCATCCACTACCCCGATCTTAAAGACGACGACCGCATTCGCGAACGTGCGCTCAAAGAACTCCCCACCAAAAGCGATACGCATGAGATCCCACAAGCCGCTTTTGATTTGGCGGTAGCCGTTTGTACCAAGACGCCCAGCTGCGGCATCTGTCCTCTAAAAAATGTTTGCGCATCGTCAAAAGCCTTTTTGAATAACGAAGTCGCCACGCCAAAACGCATGACCAAGGCCTCAAACGAAACCATTCGCGCTGGCAAAAAAGTCCCTGATCGTATTTATCGCGGCCGCATCCTCGCTCTCGTCCGAACACAAAAAAGCGCCAAACGCTCTGAGGTCGGCAACGTGATTGATCCCATTTTTGACTCAGTCAAAGATCAGCCTTGGGTGGACGCCATGATTGATCGCCTCATCAAGGACGGCTTAGTGAACGAAAAGAGAGGACGACTCGTCCTCCCTGAATGAACTTTACCCTCCCTGCGCTTTGCTGGGGTATCCCTTTCCACTTCGTGGACAGGGAAATAAGGATTTATGGTCTGTATATTTATGTAAAATCCATATCCCCTTTTTCACGAAGTGAAAGAGGTGCCAAGCAAAGCGAAGGCGGAGAAAGCCGAAGCTAGATCCCAAACAGCTTTCTCGCATTCTCCGTCGTTACTCTCGCCACCTCTTCAACCGAGATACCGCGCATTTTGGCGACGTGTTGGGCAACGTGCTGTACATGTGCCGGTTCGTTTTGCTCGCCGCGATGTGGCACAGGCGCAAGATACGGCGCATCCGTTTCAAGCACGAGTAGCTCGAGTGGCATGCGTTCAATTACCCGATTTAATACCGTTTCAGGATCTTGATCTTTTTTCGGAGGAAAGGTGGCGATGCCATTGATCCCGAGATGAAATCCGAGCTCGAGCAAGGGCTGCGCTTGCACCCAAGTACCTGTAAACGAATGCACGACGCCACGCGGCGTCCAACCATCTGCCTGACAAGCCTTAAGAATTTCAGCCAAACGAGGCAAGGCCTCGCGACAATGAATAACGAGTGGCAAATCAAGTTCGCGTGCGGCTTTTAAATGCTCATGGAAAATGACTTCTTGTTTTGCTTGCTGGATTGCTAATTCGTTTACGTCCGCAGACAAGCGATACCAGTCCAAACCGCATTCACCAATGGCAACGCACTTTTTTGATGAGCGAGCGATCTCAATTAAGCGTTCGGTGGTAATTGAATCTTCAGGTTTTTCACCTTCATTATGGTCGTGGTAGTCGCTCGTGACATGATCAGGATGCAAACCAACCGTCGCAAAAATCCCTTCATGCGCTTCAGCAAAAGCGATACCCGCGACAGAATTTTTTGAACCAGTACCAATGGCAATCGCCCACATCTCACGTTCACGTAAATGCCCCATGAGCTCATCACGGTTAGCATCGAAGGTAGGAAAGTGAATGTGACAGTGCGTATCAATCAATAACGGCATACCTACACCAAGAAGAACAAGACATTCATGAAGGCTTTTTGACAGTACTGGGCGATGACCGAAGAGCTAAACCAACGAATCAAATCAGGATCAAGTTTAGTGTTGATGACGAGATACGCCGTCGAACCAATAAAGATCACAATAAGCACAAAACCCAAAATAGCACCGAGCGCTTTATTGATCCACGAAATAATCGGTAACGATGTCACGATCTTCAGCATAACCACAACGATACCCAGTAACATGCTGATAATCTTCCAAATTGTGATAAAGACGAGAATGAAGGCTAAAAATCTCGCGAGGCCACTATCGCCGTTTGGCACGATCAATGCCAAGAGCTTAGCAAAGAAGCCATAGCTCCAACGCGCGAGCACAAAAGCGATGATAGACGAGAGAATATCCGCCATCCCCTGCACGGCCCCGGCTTTATAACCGCGGCTGATGCCGAGCACGATTAAAATCCCAAAAATAATTTCAGCGATCAACATATCTTAAGATTGTACCTCAAGACGCGGGAAAAGCGGAGTTGGTTCTGGCAAGGCACTCCCCGGCTTCAATTGCCCCCAGCTCAACGACTCCGACCAAAGGCGGGCGGATTCGGCTTCAGCATCCAAACCAAGACCAGCAAAAATCTTCTTGGATGTCTCTGGCATTAAGGGACCAAGCAAAACCGCGTGCCAACGAAGGGATTCAAGAACCGCATAGAGAATCTCTCCAACCGCTTTCGGATTC
>JAMIEW010000061.1:0-2621 GCA_035906575.1 bacterium | reverse complement strand
CCCCCTTCTTTGCGCGACGTAAAAGAAGGGGGTACGACTATATTATGTATCCACTCATTCACCCTTCTTTCCCAAAGAAGGGCAGGGATGATTTTGAGCGAGGCTATTTCATTTTCTTAAAAAGCCCTTCAACGCTTTTCTTATCCTCAAACGGCCCGATCACGGCTGAAGCCATGCGATCTTTATTGAAGATCGATTTTGCTACGCGGCGAATGTCGGCGGCGGTCACTTTTTGGATGCGCTTTAAACGATCTTCTGGCGTTTCAAGTTTTTTCTGAAAAAGCCATTGCTTGCCATAGAAGTCGGCTTGCGTTGAGGAGTCTTCGAAGGCGAGCAAGAATTTGCCGCGCACATGGTCTTTGGCGCGCTTCAACTCTTCGGTGGTGACGAGCTTGGTCGTCATCTTTTTTAATTCTTGCCAAATCACTTTTACCGCTTCTTCGGTACGTGTTTTATCGAGGCCAGCCATTACCTGAAAGATACCCGTGTCTTCAAGCGCTTGATGCGAAGCGTAGACGCTATAGCAAAGACCGCGGCGTTCGCGTACTTCGGTAAAGAGACGTGACGACATGGTGCCACCGAGAATGGTCGCGAGAAGACTTGCGGCACCAAGGTCTTTGTTGCCGAGTGGCAATCCATAAAATGAAAGACCGAGTTGCACCTGTTCGGTTTGTTTTTGTTGAAAGGCGACTGGGTTCTCAAGCTTCTTTGGCGCCACGAATGGTTCAAAGGTTTTTGCCTTGTTTTCTTTAGGATTCTTCACGCTGCCGAAGGTTTTTTGCAAAAGCGGCATGACATGAGTATCAATTTTACCCGTCACCGCAACCACCATCCGCTCTGGCACATAGTAGGCATCGCGATAATCGATAAGCTGTTGGCGCGTGACCTTGCGGATATTCTCGCGTGGACCGGCGATATTCCATCCGAGTGAGGAGTTTTGAAAAAGCGCCTCCTCCATAATGTCATCGATATGCATGCGAGGATTATCTTCGTACATGTTGATCTCTTCGATAATCACGCCACGTTCGCGATCAATTTCTTTGGCGTCGTACTTCGAGTGAAAAATCATGTCATGCAAAAGATCGATCGCGAGTTTTGTTTGCGTCGCATCCATCTTTACATAATAGGCCGTCAAATCTTTTGAGGTGAAGGCATTATATTCGGCGCCATAGCGATCGAGTTCTTTTGAAACATCGAGCGTGGTCGGGCGGCGTTTGGTGCCTTTGAACATCAAGTGCTCGATAAAATGTGAGGCGCCATTAATCTCTGGCGATTCATAACGCGAACCAACCTTGGTAAAAACCATTACCGTCGTCGACGTTGCGCCCTTTTGTGGCACAAAAATGGCTTTCATCCCGTTTTTAAGGGTTTTTAACTGAGGTTTGGTGGACATGGTTTTTAGATGCGTGATTTGACCCAACCGACCAACTCTTCTTTTTTAATCGTGATTTGCTCCATGGTATCGCGGTCGCGGACAGTGATGGTGCCTTGTTCTTTGGTAGCGCCATCGATGGCGATACACCATGGGGTGCCAATCTCGTCTTGGCGGCGGTAGCGCTTGCCGATGGAGCCGCTGTCGTCATATTCGGTCACAATCCCCGCCTTGCGCAACGTCGCGGCAATCTCTTTACCGATTTCTGGCAGGCCGTCTTTTTTAACGACAGGCAAAACAGCAACTTTTACTGGCGCGAGTGCTGGTGGCAAGCGCAAAACCATACGAGGTTCTTTTTCGCCTTCGGTTGTCGTGTCCGCTTCATCGATGTCGAGATGTTCGCAAAGTACGGCAAGCACTGAACGGGTTAAACCCCACGTAGGTTCGATAACATGTGGGATAAATCTCTCGCCCGTGTCCTGATCAAACCAACGCAAATCTTCACCCGAAGCCTCTTGGTGACGAGAAAGATCGTAGTCGGTGCGGTAAGCCAAACCACCCAATTCTTTCATCCCAAATGGATAAAGGTATTCAGGGTCAATCGAACGCTTAGAGTAAAAGGCACGATCAGCTTCAGGGATTTCTTTGTATTGAACATTTTCAGGCTTGATCATCAAGACCTCGCTAACCCAAAGTTTGTATTCTTCGAGCCACATTTCATAGGCTCTTTCAGCATCTTCAGGACGAACAAAGAATTCAATCTCCATTTGCTCAAATTCACGCAGGCGAAAAATAAAATTACCAGGCGTGATCTCATTTCTAAATACGCGACCAACTTGAGCAATACCAAATGGCAATTTCTTACGCATCGTGTCGCGAATATTCTTCCAGGTCGTGAACATGCCGGCAGCCGTTTCTGGGCGCAGGTAGGCAACTGACGCGGTGTCTTCGGTAACACCGATAAACGTTTTCAACATCAAGTTAAACTGGCGTGGATTCGCGAGTTCGTTGCCGTCTGGACTCTTTAAGCCAAGCTCGATCATCTTGTCTTTCATCGCATCAAACGACATGCCCGTCACATCAATATCTGCCGCTTCAAGCAAATGGTCTAAACGATAGCGCTTATGCGTTTTTTTATCTTCAACGAGCGGGTCAGAAAAACCGGCCAAGTGACCCGAAGCCTCCCACACTTTTGGATGTTGAATAATCGGCGTATCGATACCAACTACATCTTCACGCGTTTGCACAA
>JAMIEW010000060.1:0-4460 GCA_035906575.1 bacterium | reverse complement strand
AAAAACGCTTTTGCATAATCTCACCAAGCGTAACCATTTGCTTAACGAAATCACGATAATCGCGAATTTGGCGCTTAAGAAGGTCATTTTCTTGCTTCTTTTCATTTTCAAGAAGTTGACTCATGTAGCCATCAATGTTCATCCGACGCGACTGGATAACAATCTGAATAGGAAAGTTAATACTATTCAAGAATTGCATATAGGCCTGCACAATAGCCTGTTGTTCATCAACGGATTTCAGTGAGAAGTTTACGCTAGAAACCAAAAGGACCGCACGCAAGGTGCCATCTTTCATGATCACGATATTCTCGCGGATTTCAGCAATATCGAGATAGCGCTGCGAGGCAACGCCGGGTTTTTTGGAGGACATGGTGCTTCTCATACTAGGATTGGTCGTCAGGGTTATAAACACCGCCGGTGTTCACGATAAGGGTCAGATCGCGCAGCTTCGTGCTGTCCGGTCTTGATTTGGCGGGAGGGATCACCAGATTCGTCTCTTTTGGGGCACCGTTCTTAATGTACGCACGGATTTCGGCATCATTCTTTTCTTTGTTCCAGACCCGAATCTTTGGACGCATCTGCGTTTGCAATACGTTTACCGCAAAGAGATGAAATGGCTGCCCGTTGATCTTTACAAACGCGAATGTCGCCGCTATCGGCACGATAAAAATCGCGAATGCGATAAAAACAACAAAGCTAAAGATCGAATAAAGGATAAAGAGCAGAAAAACCGCCCCCAAAACAATCATGAATTGACGTACCGTAATAGGCCCGAGAATCTTGTTCTCGTTATCAATGAATTGAGGGACAATATATTTCTCCGGCACAATGGGATTATATCACTAATATTGTATCTTCGCATTGAGCGTAATAATCGCGCCCAATTCGGCCGGTGACGGTGTCGCCGGATCTTGCGCTAGTTTCGCCGCAGCCACCTCGGCAACGGTCTTACCCTTGGTAAAACTCTCACTTACGAGCTGTAGATAACGCTGTTGCAACGGTGACTGACGCCAAGCAGCGATACCTGCCGTATAACGCTCAAAAGACTCCGCGCGGAGTGTCTCAAATTTCTGAAAGAGCTTCTCCCCTGCCTGGTCAGGGTCTTTAGCAAGGCGTCTGAACTCCTGAATATCCATGGTCTTGAATTCACCAATTAAATCAGAGAGCTGTGAGACGGCCGGCGCTGTCACACCTGACATATTTGACCGAATAGGCGCCTGAGCCATGCCTTGCGCCGCTTGAGTGGTTTGTTGCGTCGTCATGACGTTCGTGAACGATGGCGGAGCAACCTTTTGTTGATACCACTCAGCGTGCTCTTCACTCTCACGTTTTTTGCGGTCTTCAACTTTTTGCTTTTGTACGACTTCAGTTTCTTGAATGCGTCGCTTTTGATCATCTTCAATCTCGCCGTGGTGAAGCTCATAGCTCGCTTCAATAATACGAGCAACTCGCTCAGCTTTTTCGGCATCTAACCCGAGACCTCCGATTTTGTCATCACGCGTGAGAATCCCTGAGGTTTGTAAGGCGTTACGTACATTGCGTAGGCGCGTCGAAATAACGTTTTCAAGTCGCTTTTCAAGGTATTCGTCTAGTTGTAAATCGCCGATTTGCTGCAAGCATTCTTGCATGGCTTTTTCGAGGATAGGTTCGTAATGACGTCTCAAGCGCATAGAACCTAAAGGAATCTCTTCTTCGACTTTTTCGTCCACCTCTAGGGGCATTTTCCAGCTAAACCCCTGGCTATTGCGGACCGTGCGATACCATTCTGAATAGTCTTGCTCGCTCATCACGCTTGAACTTGTCAAGAATTCATCGAGAGCCACAAGAAAAGCTTTTGCCTGCGCATCGGTAAAACCAAGGCCGTCTTCGGCTTGCTTTCGCTGAAGATATTCCAGCGCCTGCGCATCGGTACGCACGCCAGTAATCAATGAAACGAGCAGGTCTCGTAATCGACGCACGAGCTCCTCAGAAAAAACACTTACTTGAGCATTGGTCGCGATGCGCTTTACCGCTGCACTATATGTGACGGGCAAAACAGAGATACGCTTTATTTTTCCTATTTCACTTGGTAAGACCCCTAATTCTTGAAGCGTTGTTTCTACATCCCAATCAACTAGGTCAGAAACAGGTAAAATGATCTTCAACAGTATCGTACGTACAACTTCATCTAGATTTCTCTCATTTGCAAGTGACTGGATCTTGGCGATAAAAGTGTTTTTATCCATTTTGGTAAGCAAAAGCTCCCAAATAACATCATTAATGCGCGCCCAGGCATCATAGTCGTATCCAAGATTCTCACGTGTCGCGTCCTCGGTATCCGCAGCCTCGCTTCCAAAAAGATAGTCTCTTGCGCTTTCGGGAAGCATTTCAAAACGTAGACGCCATTCTTTTCTGTCCATAGGCTAAACGGTGGTATCAGAATTAGGAATGGAGGTAATCTGCTTACGTAACGCTTGTCCTGTACCTTTTTTAGGAAGCTCTTTGATAAGTGCATCTTGCGCGTCTCTAATCATCTCTTGATAAGCTTTATTCGTCCCAGACGCGCCTTCTCTAGAGACGTCATTAGCAATATCTTTCATTTTGTCTACGATCGCGAGGATCCGCTGCTTGGTCGTCGTATCGTAACGATCAATATTTTTAATGATTTCTACGCCGCCATTTTTAAAGAATTCCCCAAGGAGAACCTCAGACTCTGGCCGCCCAACACCTTTTGTTCCCGTTTGGCTAAGAACACCAACAATTTCCTGAGCTTTTGCGATACCGTCACGGACGGATTGTTTTGCAACGGCGGCAACATTTGTTGGATCTGCTTTAGCTTTTGCTTCTGAAAGAAGTTGGTCTCGCAATTTTGTCATATCAGCAATGGCATCATCGCGCTCTTTGGCGAGTCTCGTAACTTCAGCTGTATTTGAAGCAGCGTTCGCAGCATTGATCTGGTCCGTATAATCTTTTGTAATATCTTTGACATCTCTCGTATAAGCCTTATCAATATCTTTCACCTCAATATCAGCCATTGTTTGATAGGTCTCAGCCAATTTTGCCTCGTCTGAATTGATATTAGCAATAGACGATGCCGTATCCGCACCAATATATTGACTAGCTAATGCTTGAAGTGGTGCTTGGTCATTTGCGCTATAACCAGCATTAGCTAATGTTTCAGTCAAAGATGCCCCATACTTCATGCCGTCAGACATTCCATTAACGTTAATACGCGTATTTGCATCACCTGGTTTACGTTTGCTTGCATCAAGGGCTGCCGTTTGACTAGAATTTCTTACACGTGTACCAGCCTTCATGTTAGGCGTTGCTGTCTTATCGTCATTGATAGAGTACGTGTGAATTGTATTATCGGCAAGGTTTTTAACATGCTGCATTTTGCGCAGTTGGTCTGGCGTTTTATCGGTTGAAAGTTTAGCAAATCGCTCGTGTGCGCCCATTGCTGATGCGGCGGCGCTGTTTGCGCGTTGCATCTCTTTCTTTTTCAAATCCCAAGCATCTTTATCAGTCTCTTCGATGCCAGTAACCTTGCCACTCGCGTCTTTGACTTCGCTCCAACCATTCGCAAGCATCAAATCCGTCAAAAACTCACCGTTCATGTACGTTTCTTTAGGAATATCCTTGTAGAGCTCGGGCGAGTCAATCATTTTCTTAACGAAACCCGTTCTTTCTTCACCGGTTCGAGCAAGATGCGGGTTGAGCTTGAGAAGCTCTTCGATCTTCTTCTGCTCGTCTTCATTGCCGGAGCTTTTTGCAATATCATAACGGGCACCAAGAGCAACGCGCTGACGTTCGTTTAACTCTTCACGAACGCGTACTTCGCTACCTGCTTTTGCCTCAGAATCAGAAAGTCCGCTAGCCTTAAGCTCGGCTTCATATTTTGTTTTTGTTGCCTTGTACTCTTTTTCAATCATGTCCTTATCGCCAAACTGCTCTTGGTAGTACGCCTCGGTAGCCTTTGCCGACATTGTTGGCGGAAGGAGAAAGCCTTCTTTCTGTGTACGCGCTTCAGAACCGATGCCTAAGAGCGCTTTGCGTTCATCGAGCGATTTAGCTTTTGATGCGAGAGCTTTATTATATTCTGCGTCGGCACTCGCCTCTTTTTCAGATTGGGCGCGGCGATAGTTAACACCCTTGAGCAAACCCCCTCTCGCCTTATCATAAGTCTCACCTCTAAGCATTGCTGGGGTTTTTGCTAATGCCTTGGTCCCGAGAAGCGAAGCTTTTCTCGTCAAATCATAACGACGATCTACAGCGTTATACGTCCCTTTAGCAGCACCCTTAAGCGCTCTGCCACCAGCTTTTGTCGCGGTCCAAGGCGCCTTAACAACGCCTTTCGCAAAAGACTTCGTCTTGCTCGCAATAAGCCCAGCCAACCCACCCATAGCGGCTGCCGAAGCAACGGCCGTATCAAGAGCGGCTAACATCAACGCGATACCAACGACAAACGAGATAACATGGTT
>JAMIEW010000059.1:0-8558 GCA_035906575.1 bacterium | reverse complement strand
GAACTTTGGTTTGAATGCCGGTCGCAGCAGAGTAAATGCTTATAGCAATGGCGGTTTGCCTGTGGTGGATGCAACCGTTGAAATCTATGACGGTGATACATTGAACTACATTACTTCGGTGACCACCAGTATCACGGGTGAGTACACGTGGACGGCGCCCGGCGCCGGTGAATATATCGTACGCGTTGTTGATGCGAGCGTGACTTCTGGTCGTACGTTTAATGCCCCAACCCCAGGGTTACTGCCTGTCACGACCTTTATAACGAGCGGTGGAGTGGGGGTAACAAATGCCGTTGGTGGAGCTTATCCGAATTTTGCCGATCATGCGGCAAATAATGGCAGCGAGACATTTGCTGACCTAGTTGCCGGAGGAGAGGCGCCACAGACGTATGGGTTAGTTGATGTGACCGGTGCGATGACGGGCGTCGACTTTGGGTATAACTTTAATCTTGTGGTGAATGTGAATGATGCCGGCCGAGGCTCGCTACGTAGCGCGATTACAAACACGAACGCCTTGGCAAATGCGGGGTTGGTACAAAACGGCTATGCGGGCGGTACCGAGAATATCGTTTTCAGAATTTCGAACGGGACCAATAGTTTAGGGATGGATTCAGGGAATGACAATTTTGATCCCACGCAAAGCGCCGCGATCATTGCGTTGAGCTCGCAGCTGCCTGATATTACAGAAAGCTTGAGACTTGATGGTTCAACACAGCCAAGTTTGCCGGCAAATACGTCTACCCCAATCATCATTAATGCAAACTTCTTTACCTACGGCCTGCATTTTCTTGGGCCAGAAAACTATGTTCGCGGTATAGCTTTTGTGGATGCAGGTTATGCCTCCTTAGGTTTTATGGATGGGACGAATGAAATAACGAACAATTTGTTCGGTGTTTACCCAAATGGCACGAATGCTTCGCTTACGACGTATGGGCTCGTTTTTGAAAATGATGCAGCTGGTATGGCGAATACGATTGGTAGCCCTGATGAAAAAAACGTCTTTGCAAATGTCGCGAATACGGGTGTCTATTTTATGGGTGATGCTTCTAACTCCGTTATTCAGTCAAATTACTTTGGGCTATTGCCAGATGGGGTAACAACGGGTTACTGCTATGACGCGGTCGTTTTTGGTGAGGGTGGTACCGATGTTCAAGTCGGTGGCGACGCACCAGAATTGGGTAATATTTTCAGTAACTGCTTCAATGTAGGTATTAAGCAATTATCTGGAACATATCCCATTGAGCGATTACTCGTACACGGCAATTCATTTGGTACCGACATCACAGGTATGGTGCCGTATCTCTTAGCGAATTCCATCGTGATCACCGCAGCCATTGATTTAACGATTGGAGGAACGAACCCAGGTGAAGGCAATCTTTTTGTCATGAGTAGTAATCCTATTCAGCTGAGTTACTCAACCGGTACACGTGTCTATGGCAATGATTTTGGCATCTATTCAGACGGAGTTACACCCGCGCCTTACTCTACGTATCGTGCGATGTCGGTACTCTACTCATCAACAGACACAGAGATTGGTGATGGTTCAGTAGGCGGGGCAAATGTTTTTGGAGGTGGTATGGGTGGTGTTGAGTTTGTTAGTTTTGGTAGCTTCGTTCACAATGACGTGCGTGTAAAAGGTAATAAGCTAGGTGTAGATCGTACCGGTACCACACCATTTAACTCACAAAATGGTTTTCAATTTACCTACGTCGATGGTCTACAGATTGGAGGGTTAAACCCAGGTGACGGTAACCAATCCGTCGTGCTTTCTGCAACCGCATACTCAGTTAATACGGTTAATAATCTTGAAATTTACGGTAATGTTTGTAATGCAAATAGCGACGTAAGTGCCGCGTTACAGGTTGATAACAATGACTGCTTTGGTATCTATGATGTTCAGAATGCCCAAATCGGTGCGCCAGGCACGGGAAGAAATTATTTGGCCGGCGTGAACAGCTCACTTAATGTTGGCAGTAGTAGCCAGGTCATTATTCAAAACAACTACTTCAATTTAAACGCCTCAGGTAGTGAGCCTTTATTGCAGACGGCACTTCGCGGACTTGCTATCTCTGATTCGACGAATGTCATGGTCGGTGGCATTAATCCTGGTGAAGGTAATGTCTTTGGCCCACATATGGGTTCATTGCTCGCTGGTGATTTGGGCATGGCTATCGATGTTCAAAGCAATAACGGTGTTTGGATTCAAGGTAATATTATCGGTAGTGACGCCACCGGCACCAAGCCATTCGAAAGTGACTTCGGTATCGGTATTAGCGGTATCTTTAATCCAACGCAGAATGTCATTGTAGGCGGCAATACCGCAGCGCACGGCAATATCATTTTTGGTGGATTTGGCATCTTGCTTTATGGCAATGTTGCTACTGGGATTATCGTCCAAAATAATTCTATCGGTGTGAATAGTTTAGGCGTTGCAACATCATCGGGTGCAGTCATGACGCAATTACCATTTACAATTTTGAAGCCGGCGAGCATCGGTATCATTTGGGGTGCAAATAATAATACCATCGAAGAGAATATTATCGGTGGCTCGCCTTCATATATCAGTGGTACGGGCCCAGGTATCTATATTGCTCAAGATACAAATTCACCATTTGGTTTTGCGAATGTCCCGACACAAAACCGCATTTCAAGAAACTCTTTCAGAAGCAATGCCGGGCCATCGATCGATATTGAAGATAGCCCCATTGGCATCGGTGGTGACGGTGTCACACCAAACGACGGCATCATCGACCCTTCACGTGCGCACTATGGCCTCGATTATCCGATCATCACCTCATCGACCCTTGTTGGTGGCAATCTCTATGTTGAAGGATTTGTCGGATCTGGAAACGGTCTCTTAGCCTTTGCCGACGTCGAAGTAGAAATTTACGAACAAGGAGATGACGGTAATCAGGATGGTGAGGTTGTTTATGGCGACGGTCTCTCGTTGCCGCATGGTGAAGGCTTGCTTTATCTCGGTACAATCATGACGGATTCAGGTGGAGGGAACTTTAGCGGTGTTGTTCCGGCGCCGTTCTTAGCATCGGCAACCGATATTACCGCTCTCGCTATTGATCAGCTCGGCAATACGTCAGAATTCGGCACGTTCTTTAATGGGACGATCCCTCCGCCAGTCGTCCCGCCTTCTGTGCCGGTTGTCACGGGTGGTGCAGGTGGGTTGGCGTGTAATATGTCGAGTTCATCAAATACGGGTAATGGCTGTTTGAACTTCAATCAATTACCCGTCTTCGCAGCAGCACCAACGACATTACCTCCTACACCTAGTGTGCCTCTCGTACCAACGCCTTGGCTTGATGGTGACGTAGCAATCGAGACACCAACCGTTTGTCGTCCGATTATCAATAAGTACATGCGACAAGGTGCAAAAAATGATGCGGCACAGGTAAAGGCCCTCCAGCAATTCTTGAAAGATAAAGAACGTCTTTATACGGGTACGATCTCTGGCATCTTTGACCGCGCTACCGATACGGCCGTGCGCGCCTTTCAGAAAAAATATAGCAAAGACATCTTGGCGCCATGGGGTCACAGCACCCCGACGGGCTATGTCTACCTCACGACATCGCGCAAAATCAATGCCCTGAATTGCCAGTAATAAGCTTGACAAACATATATTATAATGATATGATAGACTCCCTGTAGCCAAACCGGCTCAGGGAGTTTTTCACTCTTTTAGGGGGTACTGTTTTGAAAAATGTTCGTTTCGAAGTTCGGGCAAAAGAAGAGCTACACGAAGCGCTTTTCGGAGCGTTTCTCATGGTGTGCTTCGCCGCCCTCGTCATTTGTCCGTTCCTGTATTGGGCGGATTATGGCAAAGATCTCGGCCTGAGGGAGGCGATCATCTGCGCTTCTAAGACGGTCATGATCGTCTACTTCGCGGGCGTTGGAGCCTACTTCAGCGGCAGCCATGCTCTCGAGCGTGGCAAGGTCGCGGCGCACTACTACGCGCGCCTCGCCAAGTGTCCCGCCACCGTGCGAGGTCAGGGATGAATCGTCGCCAGCTCTATTGGGCGAGTATCGATCTCGCTTATCGTAGCTATCCTAAGGTTCTCAGCGTGCTATGCGCGCTGGTCTGAGCCTCATCCAAACACTGACTGAAACCCGCTAGTACCAATCTGGGAACGCGGGTTTTGTCGATCCTCTTGACGGCTTTCACAAACAAGCAGACCATATGCGGCTGTACGGAGGTTCTCATGCATCGCTGGCAAATCTTCTTGCACATTTTCGACAAACCGACACAACGAAGCCCGCTCAATGCCGGTCTCTGCTACTTGTTGATATTCGTCCTATTCGCGGCATTCATTGCCGTTTTGCGTATGGCGATGCCGCCCGGTGACGAGCCGAATGCGGCCCTGCTCATCATTGCTGTTTTCACGATGGCACCCCTGATGAACTTTCTTAGCCAACAGGCGAAAGAATGGTGGTGTCCAAAAGCCAGACGGCATGACGATCGACACTGGCGCTAACAAGCGTTCTACCCTCTTATCCTAACCCCGCTATCTTCGGGGTTTTTGGTTGCCTCAAATGCTCGCCCGTTCTACCATCTGACTATATGAAGCAAGTTTTCTATCGCCTCTTGGCGATGATGGGAGTGATGGCGTTTTTGTTGCCAGCGACCGCGCTGGCCCAGCCGGTGGTGAGTGAACAGATCACGCGCTTCGACGCCGTGGTGACAATCAATAAAGATCAAAGCATCATGGTTGAAGAAACCATCGAATACGATTTTGGTGTCTATGACCGCCATGGGATCTATCGCTATATCCCAACGGGGTATGACCGCAATGGTGCTAAGTTTTATTTGCTTTTGGATTTAGAAAGTGTCATGCAGGACGGCAAGCCAGCGGAATATGAAAAGAGCTATGGCCTCGATAAGGTGAATATCAAAATCGGCGACGCAGATAAATATCTGACAGGTAAGCATACCTATGTGATTCGCTATAAGGTAAAGCGCGCGCTGAATCCGTTTCCTGCTGATGATGCCATTGAATGGTACTGGAATGTAACCGGCAACGGTTGGGAGGTGCCGATTCTTTCGTCCTCACTTAAGATGCGTGGCCCTGGTGAAAAGCTCGATGCAATTTGTTTTACCGGTGTCTATGGTTCAACAGAAAAAGCCTGTTCGATCATCCAAAACAAGGATGTACACGAGGTGCGCACGACCCGCCCACTCGAGGCGAATGAAGGCTTGACCGTGGCATTCAGATTTCCTTTAAACTCCGTTGATCCGATCAGTACTCAAGACAAGATTTGGTTTTGGTTGATTGATAATGCCTGGGCGGCAACCCCATTTGTGGTATTTGCAGCAATGTATGCGATCTGGTTTTTCAAAGGACGTGATCCTAAAGGCCGTGGCACTATCATCGCCCAATATGAAGAGCCACAAGGCATGAATGCGCTTCAGATGACGGGATTATTGAACGAATCCATCCCTTCACGTGCGGTAACGGCACAGATTCTTGATTTGGCACGTCGAGGGTATCTACATGTTGAATATGAAGGCGCAAAAAACAAAACGATGTTTCTCGTCAAAGACCGTGAAGCAGATAGTAAGTTGGACCATGCAGAAAAAGATCTCTTCGAAGGTATCTTTGCCGACAGCGATCGCGTTGATACGAGCGAGGGCGTAGATGATTTGTATGAGGCGGTAGAAAAAGCGCGCTCATACACGATGACGTATTTAAAAGAGCTTGGGCTCTACCCGCATAATCCAGGGGTGATTCGCGGCTTGTGGTATACGGCGGCATTCGTTGTCCCATTTATACTGGCTATGGGAGGCACGATCTTCTTTGGTCCATTGATGATTGTGAGCGGTATCGTGAGTGGCATTATCATGATGTTCTTTGCTCATTTCATGCCTCGTGTCACACGCAAAGGCGCCGAAGCTCGTGAAGAGATTCTCGGCTTCAAAAAATTCTTGTCTGTGACTGAAGAAAAGCGTCTCGCTTTTAGTGATGCCCCCGAGATGAAACCCGAACAGTTTGCGCGCTTTTTACCTGCAGCCGTTGCCTTTGGTGTTGAAAAAAAATGGGCAAATCAATTCGCGAATATGCAAGTGCCTGCGCCGAATTATATTCATGGTTACTCAAACTTTAGTACCAACTCTTTCGTGAATACGGTTCACGCCATGGAATCTGATATGGCGAGTACGTATTCACCACCATCTTCATCCGGTTCTGGCGGATCGGGTTTTTCAGGAGGTGGTTCTGGTGGAGGTGGGGGAGGTGGAGGCGGTGGGAGTTGGTAGCCAAATCCTCCTTGTGTTCCTCCTATATTTAAAGGAGGAAATCGTTCAAAGCTGCGATGCAATGAGTGGGATTGTTCAATACATCGCAATTTGTAAATCGCACAGTCTTAAGATTGTGCGATTTTAGTACCTCGTCTCTCGAGAGATCATAGTCTTTTTGAGACTGGTGAATCTCGCCATCAATTTCAATAATGAGCTTAAGTTCAGCGCAATAAAAATCCACGATGTATTGCAATAAGGGTTTTTGTCGGTTCCAGCGAAATTGCCCAAGTTGGCTTTTAGGAAGAATATCTTTCCAGAATACCGCTTCCGGTATTGTGGGGTTCTTTCGCATCTCTTGTGAGCGTTTTTTGAGAGCTTTGTTGTAAGTTAAGAATCGCATAAGATACCCCGTTCCATGAAGTAGAGGGCTGCGTCAAGCAAATCATCTCCCGCATTCCCTCTTCTTTATTTAAAGAAGAGGGAGGTCTAATTTCAGTGATCAGAGTGCCTCGAAGTCAGTCGCACCCCCTTCTTTAAATAAAGAAGGGGGCCGGGGGGATGATTTGGGCGAAGGGTGGACAAAACCCATAAAATGCGCTAGTATTCGCGCGCTAGGTAAGACAGATGACTGCCCCGACGTCACGTCGGGGAGGAAAGTCCGAGCACCGATCTCATCGCAAGGTGAGTGAAAGCAGAAGCGGCTAACGACCGCCCGGATATAGCGAGCATGGAAGGACACGTGCCATTCTATGATCGTAAACCGAGGGAAAGTGCCACAGAGACAATACTAGCCTACGCAAGTGGGTGAAAAGTGAAAAGTGAGAGTAGGTGGGCATTCGCAAGAATATCTGCCAGCTCTCTCGGCCGTTGGTAACAGCGGTTCGCGGCAAACCCTTCTTGGTGCAAGAACAAATTCTGAGGCTGCAAGGCTGAAGTATGGTCGTTCGCTTGAGGTGATGGGCAACCATCATCCCAGAGAGATAGTCATCCCCCGATATCCGCAAGGGTAAAGGGTGACAGAACTCGGCTTATCGTCTTATCTCGCAATCCAAAATCCCTCGGGCTAGGCCTGAGGGATTTTTGATTTGATCAGGTTTTTGGTTGAGACCCATATCGCCGCAAACCCGATAACGATCGCCACGATGCGGACGAACCAGCCGACGAGCGGAAGAAAGAATAACAACCAAAGCAAGGGGATACCGACCGCCGGGGCAAAGTACGTGAGGTGCCGTCGATCCTTTATCCAATGTTGCGTCAAAAGATGTCCTAAGATGCTCGCTGTTAACACTTGCGCCGAATATGCGAGAGCAAGCCAAAGCGCCAATAGCCCAAATCCGAGCGGGATACCAATAATGGTGAGGATGAACAAAAATGAGGCAATAGGCGCCGTAACCGTAGCAATGATACCAAATTGCAAGGCAATAACAGGTTGTTTGCGGATACCAGTAATCGATAAAGGCACCCTGCGCGGAAAAACCGTCCCAAGCATCAGGGCAACCGCTAAAGCAGAGGCGATAGCCGTCAGATATCGTAATCCGAGCCAGGGTAAGCGATTGTCTGGACGCGGTTCGGCCGGGTCATCGCCAAACGGATTTATCGTGAGATGGTTTGCGCCCAAATATCCAGGCACAAGATCGGATGTTTGCGCCCAGACATTCCATTCATTTTGTAAGATAGCGTTCTTACCAATAGTGAGGGCTGACGTAAAAATCGTTGCACGTTGGCTGATACGTGTATCGATCAATGTCGATAGGGCGACCAAGCGTACATTGCCACCAACGGGGGCATTAATTTGTAGAGACTTCGCCGCACAAAGAACATCGCCCTCAATGGGTGCATTAATCGTTACCGAGAACCCTGCGCAAAAAAGATCACCACGAACGACCTTATCAATCATAATCGTTTCACCCGCGAGAAAGGCGCTCGTCTGCGTAGGTTGTGACAGGGTTACATTGTCATCATCCGCAAAAAAGATTGCTGCTTGCGTAGCTGTCGGTATGACAGTGAGGGTCATGATGAAGAGACAAAAAAGAGCGTACGCAGATTTCATATCCACAGTATAGATGTTTTTGCTCTTCTTTAGTATAACGGATCTATGTGGCGTTGGGTGGTAGGATTTTTTGTTGCCATCCTGGCAGGGTGGGGATTTTGGCGTCTCGGCACCATCCCGCCAATGCCCGAGTCGCTTAGCGCCTATGCTGAGCCCCGCACCGGTGGCCAAATCGTGACATGGATCAATCATCCCCAAGCCGATGAGACCAAGCTGCTTGTCTTGGGTGCTCTCGATCGTTGGATAGACGGCGAAGCATCGTGG
>JAMIEW010000058.1:0-14087 GCA_035906575.1 bacterium | reverse complement strand
TTGTCTTTCCGAATGACAAAGTCTTTTTCACTTGGTATCCAGACTTTTCTTCGGTGCAAACCATTACTCTCGAACAAATGTCGATGATTCCGATTGGTGGCAATGTCACCTATCGTCCTGGCTCAAAGCTCGTGAAGTTTCAAACCGATACCAAAACCTATCTCCCAACCAAAGGCGGCGTCTTGCGCTGGGTTACCTCTGAACAAATCGCCCGACAATGGTTCGGCGCAAACTGGAACGCCAATGTCGACGATATCTCAGAAGCGTTCTTTTCAAACTACACCATCGGCGGCGCCGTCAACAACGCCCTCGACGTCAGTCCCGAAGGCTCTGGTGCGCAGGTAAATAGCATTGATAGAGATCTGGGATTCTAGGCTAAATAAAAATTCCTCCGTATAAAACGGAGGAATTTTTATTTTGAGCGAAGTTTTTTCCGTTCAAAATATAATTGCTTTTGCTTTTCGAAGAGAGGTAATATTTTTCGTTTTTCTTCTTCGGTGTAAATAGGAGCCTCTTCTTTTGGGTCTATGACCTCCCCATTGGGCCCTTTTGGTGGTTGTTTAAACTCTCTATATGCGCGAGTTCTTGGATACTTCCAGTATACGCTTCTCCAGATCTGCTCTTCTTCTTGCGGTGTTAGTTTACGTTCGGTTACATCAGCTTCTGCAGAATATCCCTTAAACGGATTATTTGCAGGCTTTTTCTCACCATTAATATCCCCAAAATCACCCCAATCAAGCGGTTCAATGACCGGCTTCTTTATTTTGAACACTCCTGAATCCGATTCAGGCTTGCCGCTTGCAGGACCCGTAAACTTCTCTTTCATGAATGCAGTCTATCATTCAACACAAGGATAAAAAAGCCCTCCGATCTCTCGACGTTGCTCGAGATGACAGGAGGGTGTTTTTTTACTTACGCTTTGATTGGGCGAAGCTTGATGTCTTTTACATCTTTCAAGCGCTTCTTGTTTTTGCGGACGAACGAGATGTCGTTCTTGGTGACCTTGGCCTTGCGGACAAGTTCGATCTTTGAAATCGATGGGAGGTTGAGCGGGAAGATCTTCTCAACGCCAACACCTTCAGCGATTTTGCGTACGGTCATCGTTTTGTGACCAGGACCGCCAACAGCAATCACAAGGCCTTCGTAGACCTGGATACGTTCGCGTTCGTCGCCGGACTTGGTGACGTCTTTGATCTTTTGGTGCACGCGAATCGTCATGCCCGTCTCTACTTGAGACGAGTGGATTGCGGCAGGGAGGACGAGGGTTTCAGCCATAGAGAATGCGAGAAGACTAGCGAAAATCACGAAAGAGGTCAAGTCCTACGCAAGATTTGGCGCAAATATGGGGCGGTTTTGCTGGTTTTGGACTTTGCCACCTCTTCGGGGGTGCCTTGGGCCATGATTTGGCCCCCACGAAGCCCCCCGTCTGGGCCCATATCGATCATCCAGTCGGCGGCCTTCATAATATCGGTATTATGCTCGATAACGACCACGGTATTACCCTTATCGACCAAGGCCTGAAGAACCTGCAAAAGGCGCTTCATATCGTCAAAATGGAGGCCAGTGGTCGGTTCATCGAGGATATAGAGGGTTCGGCCGGTTGCGCGGCGTGAGAGCTCGGTAGAGAGCTTTACACGCTGCGCCTCGCCGCCAGAGAGGGTCGTCGCCGACTGCCCAAGGCGGACATACCCCAAACCCACCTCGTCTAAGACCGAGAGCTTTTCATAGATGCCTGGCTGGTCAACGAAGAAGCGCTTTGCCTCTTCTACGGTCATGTGAAGGATGTCGGCAATGGTCTTGCCGCGATAACGCACCTCGAGGGCTTCGGCGTTATAGCGTTGACCATGGCATTCGTGACACTCGACATAGACGTCTGGCAAAAACTGCATCGAGATCTGGATACTGCCATCGCCCGAACACGCTTCACAGCGTCCACCACCTTTGACATTAAAAGAGAATTTGCCCGCGTCAAAGCCACGCGCCTTCGCTTCAGGGATTTCGGTAAAGAGATCGCGGATAGCCGTAAAGACTCCGGTATACGTGGCAGGATTTGAACGTGGCGTGCGGCCAATCGGTGATTGATCGACCGAGACGACTTTATCAACGTGCTCAATGCCATCGATACGCTTATGTGCACCGATCGGATCTTTGGTACCGTAAAAATGATTTGAGAGCGAGCGGCCGAGAATATCCAAAATCAAGGTTGACTTACCTGAACCCGAAACACCTGAGATACAAACAAACTTCCCAAGTGGGATAGAGCAATCTACGTTCTTCAAATGATACGCCGTCGCACCTTTGATCGAGATGTTTTTACCATTACCCTTGCGGCGTGTTTTTGGTTGATCGATTTTCAACTTACCTGAAAGATATTTGCCCGTGGTGGATTCTTTTTGCTTCTTGATTTGAGCGAGTGTACCTTCGGCGATGACATGGCCACCGTATTCACCAGCACCTGGGCCTATATCAACAATCCAGTCAGCGGCCTTCATGACTTCTTCGTCGTGCTCAACAACGAGCACGGTATTACCAAGATCACGCAAACGCTTAATCGTACCAATCAGCTTGTCATTGTCGCGCGGATGCAAACCGATCGAAGGTTCATCCAAAATATAAATCACACCCGAGAGTTCGCTGCCCAATTGTGCCGCCAAGCGCACACGCTGCGATTCGCCACCAGATAATGACATCGAAGAACGATCGAGCGTGAGATAATCAAGACCAACATCGAGCAAATGCGTGAGACGTTTTTTCACCTCATTTGCAACCTGCGCCACAACCGCTTTTTCTTGCGGACTCAAATCATCTTTTTTGTCTTTTTTTGCAAACGATTCAAAAAACGTGCGCAACTCGTCTAAAGGCATCGCGACGAGATCAGCGATGCGCTTATCAGTAAGTGAAACGGCGAGCGCCGCTTTGCAAAGACGCGCGCCACGACAATCGGGACACGTGAGCACGCGCATATAGGTCTCAAGCTCTTTTTGGACGTATTCTGAATCGGTCTCTTTATGTTTGGCTTCAAGCATCGCCAAAATACCATCAAAACGGTGCCCTTTACCGTCGACATCATAGAGATCTTCAGCTGCACCATAAAACAGCACTTGCAAAGACTTTGGTGAGAATTCTTGAACGGGTGTACTGATCGAGAATCCGTGTTTTTTGCCTACGGCCTCAATGAGTTTTAGCTGGGATTGTTGGCTCCCTGCGATACGCGTCCATGGCTTAATGGCACCTTGAGCGAGCGTAAGTTTTTTGTTTGGGATGACGAGCTCTGGTTCGAGGACAAGCTTTGTACCCAACCCCGTACATGCTGAACATGCCCCATGCGGAGAGTTGAACGAAAAAAGCCGAGGTTCAAGCGGAGGCAGAGACTGCTCACACTTAGAACAGAATAATGAGCACGATAAAAGCTGCTCATCGCCATTGTCTTCATTTAAAAAAGTTAGGGTACCGTTCGCGAGTTCAATTGCTTGTTTAATCGCGAGGAGAACGGATTCAATGACCGCGGCCGAACCCTTATCAAAACGCCCCGTCACGATCTCGACCGTATGTTCTTTTGTTTTGTCGATACGTGCTTTGGCGAGTTCTTCAATATCAACGAGCGTCCCGTCAAAACGGGCTTCGCGAAAACCGCGCTGTTTTGCTGATTGTAGAACGACCTTGTGTTCGCCTTTTTGCTCGCGCACCATCGGCGCTAAAACGGTTACAGGATTTTTCTTTAAGCGCTTGAGCAGCTCTTCAGCCATCGCTTGCGGTGACTGCTCACTCACGGGCGCATCACAGGTTGGACAATGCGCGCGACCGGCACGCGCAAACAATACGCGCAAGAAATCATAAATCTCGGTGGTGGTGCCAACGGTTGAACGCGGATTATGCGATGTCGTTTTTTGATCGATCGCGATGGTTGGTGATAAGCCTTCAATTGAATCGAGGTCGGGCTTATCTTGCAACTCCATGAATTGGCGAGCATACGAGGACATGCTCTCCATGTATCGGCGCTGGCCTTCGGCGTGGATGGTATCAAAAGCGAGCGAAGACTTGCCCGATCCTGAAAGACCGGTCATTACGATGAACGCGTTTTTCGGCAGGTCGAGGGAGACGTTTTTTAAATTATGAACACGTGCTCCCCGTACCGAAAGGACATTTTGCTTGCGTGCTTTAGCCTTTGGCATGTTGGCGCGAGGCTAGCACCTTTTACCTCACCGATCAAGGGTGGGCGACAAGAAAAGAGTATTAATTTCCTGCGCAATTTGCTCCTATGCCATTTTCTGCGGCGCTATTTGGTTTGCATTGGCCGATAAAATTAGGTTCTTGCCCACGGATACTGGTCCATACGCGGGTACCCGTATTCGGACAAAACGCACAGGTGAATCCGTTATTGCCATCACAAGGATATGTTCTCACCGTTGCACCGTTTGAATCCTCCCAGACCTTGCCACAGGGCGTGCCATTGAGATTTGCGGGAGCAGAAAGACAAGCTCTGAGCTTACCTTCAATTAGAGGAGATCCTGAACATCTTGCTTCATTGTCACCAGTACCACATTCGCGATGCGCGTGACAGGTTCTAAACGGATCAGCAATACCGTTATTAAATGCCGCGATCTCACCATGTTGCAATGCTGAAGAGACTTTTGTGCAAACCTCTAACCCTGTCGGGTTAAAGATATTCGCATTCGGAGCATTGTGCTCACGCTTTCGACACTCTAAGCCCGCGGCACAGGTGTAAAAATCTTCGCCGACACCCAATGCGGATAGAGCAGAGATCGCACATCCGGCACTCGTACAAGTACCCGTTATACCTGTGTGACAAGGGGATCCTTCTGCGTTTCCTTGTTTAAGGACGCAGACACCTATCCCATTTAGTGGAGGCGTATCGTCACAAATCATCCCATTTTTACAATCTGACATATCTTCACATAGCGAATAGAGCGCCGTACCGTCACTGCAATAGTTTGCATCTTCTCGAATCGTGTCAGCATCATCAATATTATTCACCGCCTCAAGAAAGTGGTCTGCATCAACACATTCTGGGTCATTACCTGAACAAAGCGAATCGACCTCAACGCCTCCAGCGGTACACTCAGTACCGAGGCTACGATTTCTTAAACCGAGCGGATCAAATTGATTGCGGTAATACGCTAGACCTGGACTCTCACCACGTGAAGAAAATAAGTTACCTGAATTACCCCCAGCACGCAGAAGGTTTGCTTCGAAGTTGCGGCATACAATATCTTCTGGAGGACGCGTGAATTGAAGTACCGTCGTCGCTGGATTAATCGTGTTCAAAATCACATAAGCGCTCAAGACCAAGACCATGCCAACGATAGCGTTTTTAATAATGTCTTTGCCGTCTTTTACGCCAATCGGTGACGCCGCTAATAGGTAACGAAAGCCTCCATAAGTCACCATAACAATTGCCACCACCAAAACTATGGCCGTCATATAGCGATAGACAACGTTAATATACTCGGTGAGACCATTTACTTCGGTCGTCCCGCCGATACCGACACCGAGTCGCACAGGAAAGACCGGATCTCTATCCGCACATTGTGCCGCTAATTGCGCTTGAACTTCTTCTGGAGAACGGCCGAGAACGTCAGCGGTAGGAGGAGGTGTACCAGAGTCCGTTGAAGCGCTCGTAACCGGGGCAACGGGTGTTCCGTTAATGAAGCTAGCAATGATTGGTGCGACAAGTTCACCGAATCTTGGATATCCACCCGGATCTCTTCTGTCGAAGTGCACATCACCCGGTGGCTTAGTTATTGATGTCGTTAAATCCCAGAGATCGTAGTAATGCGTCACCCTCGACGGCATATAGCTATTCATGAACGTTCTCGATTGCACATGCTTATCTGGAGATTCGTAATAGGTAGGCCCGAACCAAATAATGTTTGTTGATTTTGGTTGCAGGAGCGCAATTAATTGATCGATCTTACTGCCATAGTTTGCTGCGCATGGACGCGTACTCGCACAATCATTACCGCCCAAAAAAACGACCACGGCATCATATGTGCCAGAATTTTGGCTTAAAAAGTCTGAAACCGGACCTCCAGTATTACAATTAGCGTTTGCAACCGTTGGCACACCTGTGAGCATACTCTCTACACCCCAACAAACCTTGGTATAGCGACCCACCACCGTAATACCCGATGCTGAAAGCTTCTGACCCAGCCCTCCGCTGCTCATTAAATTCACTGATTGACTATCACCGATGATGAGTATACGACGAGCCGTTTGCGTCTGTGCAGAAACAAAGGCTAAAGGCCAGCTCAAGGCGAGCGAGGCAAGAGAGAGGGCGGCGGCGAAGCGGCGCAAGAGAGTTTTCATAGGTTATTTGGTTGAATTCGTATGTTGCTTGCCGAGCCATTTTATAATGGCATCAAATGCTTCACGATCAAGCGAGCCCTGCACACGGTGTCCGTTGAAGAAAAAGGTTGGCGTACCTTGGACGCCCGTTTGCAATCCGAGCGCGATATCGGTCTCGACGACGGGGCGGGTGCGCTCTGAAGCAAGACAGTCCTCAAATAACATCACAGAAACGCCAGACTCTTGTGCGTAGCGCGACAAGTCTTTGTCGCCAAATTGCTGATTCAAGAAGAGACGGTCATGGTATCCCCAGAATTTATTTGGATCGATTTGCATGACGCAACGCGCTGCCATCGATGCCTTTGTTGCGCCCGGATGCAAATACTCGATCGGAAAGTCACGTACGATCAAACGCACATCATCCGGCCTCTCGGTAACAAGTTGTCGCACGTGCTCAAATGATTGCTTACAGAATGGGCAACCGTAGTCCAAAAATTCAACCATGACGACGGGCGCATCTTTAGAACCAATGGACGGAGCGTCATCTGACTGCAAACGCAGCAGGTCAGACTTGCTCACATTTGGGGATACGGAGCGATTACTCACGCTCGAACCAAAGCTGCGTTCAAAAACAGGGTCAATCTCGCCGCTACGGATATCTGAATAGTATTGGTAGACCTGGCGAACAAAAGCCAATGTCCCCGTGACCAATAATAAAAGAAAAAGTATGCCAATGGCCTTACCGATGCCAAAACGGTGTTCAGGACGTGAAGAGAGCCAGGCGATCATGCGGCACATTGTACCATGTCTCGACCTCACTCGACATCACCCACCGGCTTTGACGTAATGCCCGCCTTGCGCTAACGTGAGCGCCGATATGAGACAAACTATTCTCGCTATTGTAATGATCACTCTCTCGGTCGTCTTAACGATCTTGATTTTGCTTCAGCAGCGCGGCTCTGGCCTTGGCGCCGCTTTTGGCGGTGATTCGAGCGTCTTTCGCACCAAGCGTGGCCTTGAAAAGGTTATTTTCTACGTGACAATCGGTACCGCCGTCTTGTTTTTTGGTGCCGCCATCTTGAACCTCGTGCTCGCGTAATTGTTTCTGCTCTTCGTTTTGAAGAGCTTTTACCCTACAATTGACTCTATGCCTATCACGTTCTTCGATCGATTGAAACGCGCTTGGCAACGGGTCTTTTTTTGGCAAAAAAACGACCGCGCGAATGCCGAGATCGCCCCACAGTCACAAGATGATCATGCCTTGGTTTTAGCGATTAGCAATCCTAAGCCGGCGCATGGCCTCAAGCAAATACGTTTTGTAAATCGCGTGCTCTCTGGGCAAGAGAAGCGTATCTTTTGGCTCGCTGTCGTTTTGCTTGTTGTTTCTGCCGGCATGCTTGCGACCGAAATTATTCGCCATAATACGGTCTCGAGCCCTAACGTTGGGGGCACCTATATTGAGGCATTGATCGGCTCACCAAAGCTCGTGAATCCGCTTTTTGCCCCAGCAAACGATGTTGATCGTGATTTGTCCTCACTGATTTTCTCTGGACTCTTTCGTGTTGGGCCTGATTTGAGCCCATTGCCTGAATTAGCCGAAAGCTACCAATGGCTTGACGATGGCAAAACGTTGCAAATCGTCATGCGCAAAGATGCACGCTTTCATGATGGTGAAACGGTTGATGTTGATGATGTGCTCTTTACCGTTGCTGCCGCAAAAAATGCCGCTTGGCGTTCGCCTGTGAGTTCATTGCTTAAAGATGTGCAGACCGTGCGTGTCGACGACGTAACGGTACAGTTTCAATTACCTGAAGTCCGTCCAACGTTTTTATTGGACCTCACCTTCGGTATCTTGCCTGAACATTTGTGGAATGAGATCCAAGAAACCAATGCTCAGCTCGCCGACTTGAATATCCGCCCGATTGGCAGCGGACCTTATCGCGTGACGGCGTTTACCCGCGATAGCAAAGGCGCGATTCTACACTACGATCTTGAACGGTTTGATTCATTTTACGGTATCAAACCGAATATTCAACATATTCGTTTTAGATTTTATCCTGATCGCAAAACCGCCGCAGATGCCCTTAAGCAGCAACAAGTAAGCGGCCTTGCCTTTTTGCCATGGGGCGATGCGAAGGCTCTCAACTCGGGCAAAATCCGCACGGTTCAGCTTGAACTCCCACAAGAAACCGTCGTTTTCTTTAATACCAAGGACAACGTACTCAAAGACGTGAAGATTCGCGAGGCATTGATGAAGGCCATCCAACCAAGTGATATTCAAGGGCTCTTGCAAGCACCGTCAGCTCTCGTAAATGGACCTTATCCGTTTATTGAAAATGCTTCATCGACGCAAATCGCAGACCTTGATGCGGCGCGCAAAGCATTGAATGACGCGGGTTGGATTTTGGCCGAGGGTGCGTCGGTGCGTACACTGAAGACTTCTGGCAGTGCTTCAAGCACCTCTTCGACCGCACAAGAACTCTCTATTACGATTAGCGTCCCTGAACAGCCCGACCTCCAAAAAGTCGCAGAAGCGCTTCAACGCTTTTGGTCGCTTGCGGGGGCAAAGGTCACTATCATCGTTACTGACGTGCGTGAAATCGTGGCAAACCGCACCCACCAGGTCTATGTCACGAACGTTCAACTCTCGCCGAACCAAGATATGAAACCCTTTTGGAGCAGCGCTGCGGCCGCTGGAACGGGTCTCAACTTCTCGAACCTTTCAGATCGTGACGTTGATGCCGCCCTTGTTGCTATCGATAATGCAACGAGTACCGAAGCGATTGCGACAGCACGACAAGCCTTCATGAATACCGTGCAATCAAAATTTGCCGCCTACTTCTTGCTCCGTCCTTCGTATGCCTATGCCATTACAACCGACGTCAAAGGCGTCACGAATGAAGGCATCTCACGCCCATCAGATCGCTTTCAAAACATCCACAAATGGTACATCAATACCCATTGGACGTGGAAAGCGGAATAAGGTAGAAACGGCGACACGTGGGCAAATGGCGAAATTGGCAGACGCACTGGCTTCAGGTGTCAGCGATCGCAAGGTCATGAGGGTTCAAGTCCCTCTTTGCCCACCATAAAAATCATCCCGTCCCTCGACTGCGCTCGGGATGACGGGGTGTTTTTTTACAAAAGAAAAACCCGGTGAGCATTGGCAGAGAGGCCAAGAGGCGCACCGGGCACAGATCAAGAAGGTTCGTTCTCGAGGATGGGCTCTGGGCCGAATCCGAGATACCGCTTCTTGATTTCAAAGAGCTCTGACTGTGGGCCTTTCGGCAATTGATTGACCACCGATGTAACGACTTGAACCGGATTGTCACGGTTCGTCACGATCCTGAGATAGATCATGCTCACGAGCTCATTCGCATGTGACTTGTTCATCACTCGACTACGGATGTACTCAGCGCAGGCATTGAGATGCCGCATGCGCAAACCGCTGTCCTTGGTGCCGGCGATCTGGCCCGCGAACTGCATCAACCTTTTTCTGAGCGCGAACTGGTAGTACGGGCTCTGAGGATCAGAACAGATCACCATAGCTTCATCACAGATCGCAATCAAACGCACGACGTCATTGTCATAGTCGTCTTCGAAGGACTGCATGAAGGCTTCATAAGCCTCCGAGTCAGAACCGAAAATGACCTGCAAGAGCTCATGCACTCGCTCGAGATCGGTCCGAATCTGGAGTTGCATAACCACTCCAGCGTCTTCTTGTTGTTCAGTATTCTCCACGTGACTCACTTCTCCTGCGTATTGCAGGGATAAAGAGTGTTTTTCTCACGATCTGACAAGATCGAGAGGGCGCAGTATCCCATAATATTATTAAAAGGTCAAGTAAACCATCTTTCACTCTTCATGGACCGATATTTGGCTAATATTAGCGCAATATAAGCCTTATCCACTTGACGAAAACGCTTAGTGCTGGTAACTTGTCTTCGTTGAACGCTTTTCGTCTCTCATTGAACTCACTCAATGGGGGACGAAAGTCGTGACAACCTCGAACAAGTAAATAGTACAAAAGCTCTTTTCTTTTTTTGCTGGCTGACCGATTCTGAATATTTACCATTTCTATGGAACAAACAAATACCCCGGGTACGGGCGCTCCGGCGACTCCGAACCCAACCCCACGTCCGCTTCCGCCACGTGGACCGCGCCCTCCTTTTAAACCAAGGGGCGGTGCCAATTACAATACGCGCGACAGTTTAAAAACTGGCTTCGCGAAAGATGAAAAATACCGCGGCCATGGCACGAGTGACAAAAATGAAGTCAAACGTGGCAATCGCCGTCGCGGTCCAATGAGCTTGATTCAACCTTTGCCACGCATGGGTGCCTACAAGCACAACCCGCAACGCAAAACCGGTTCTGATACGGACAGCCTTCAAGTTGAAGGCGCTCGTCTCAAAGTTACCGTTGTAGGTGGCAATGAAGAAATCGGCCGCAACTGTACGCTTCTTGAATACGGCGAAGACATTATCATTATTGATCTTGGTCTTCAGTTTCCTGACGACGACATGCCTGGCGTTGATTACATCATCCCGAACCTCTCATCGCTCAAGGGCCGTGAAAAAAATGTTCGCGGTGTGATTATCACCCATGGTCACTATGACCATATTGGTGGCATCCCTCATCTCGTCCCGACGCTCGGCAATCCGCCGGTATTCGCGACTGATCTCACGTGCGGCATTATCGCCAAACGCCAAGAAGACCACAAAGACAAACCTCGCTTGAATCTCTTCTCTGTTACTTCAGACGATGTGCTTCAGCTCGGTGCGTTCAAGGTTGAATTCTTTGGTGTTGCCCACTCGGTCCCCTCTTCACTTGGTGTCATCGTGAACACGCCAGCCGGCATTATCGTTCACACGGGTGACTTTAAGCTCGAAGAAGGCCCAGGCGCGCAATCAAAACAAGACACCGAAAAGATTAAAGCGCTCGGTGAACGCAATGTGCTCGCGCTCATGTGTGACTCAACCAATGCTTCAAAGCCTGGTCGCCAAATGCCTGAAATCGAGATCCAGCACAATATCGATGAGATCATTAAGAACGCCAAGGGCCGTATCATTATTGGTACCTTTGCTTCGATGATTGCGCGTGTTCAACAGATTATCAAAGCCTGTGAACGCAGCGGCCGCAAGGTTGCTATCGAAGGCTTCTCGATGAAGTCGAACGTGATGATTGCCCAACAGCTCGGTTATATGGACGTCGGCAAGACGACCTTGATCGATGCTCGTGACCTCGACAAATATCCTCGCGAAAAAACGGCGGTTATTTGTACCGGTGCTCAAGGCGAAGAACGCGCCGCGCTTATGCGCATCGCCAACCACGAACACCCTACGGTGAACTTGGTTGCTGGCGATACTGTCGTCTTCTCGTCTTCGATTATTCCTGGCAATGAACGCTCGGTACAACGCGTGAAAGATACTCTTTGCCGCGAAGGCGCTGAAGTCGTCCACTATAAAATGATGGACGTTCATGCTGGTGGCCACGCACAACAAGATGATCTTGTTGAAATGCACGGCATGATTAAGCCGAAGTACTTGATCCCTATTGAGGGTCACTACTCGTTCTTGGTCGACCACGCCAAAGTCGCTATCGCCAATGGTTTCAATCCGAAAAATATTTTTATCGCGGATAATGGCCAGGTGATGGAATTCGACAATCAAGGCAATGGTATGATGACCAACAAAAAGATCGAAACGGGCTATGTGTTCGTTGACGGTCTCGGCGTTGGTAATACCAACCAAATCGTCCTTCGTGATCGTCAGCATCTTGCTGGCGACGGCGTCGTGATCATGGTCGCCGTCATTGACGGCCGCACCGGCAATCTCGAAGCCATGCCAGACATTATCGCTCGCGGTTTTGTCTTCATGAAAGAGATGCAGGACCTTATCGGTCAAAGCCGCGCTAAGGCCGCTGCCATCGTGAAAGCCGCTACTGAACACAGCAAAGGCCAAACGGATATGTCGCTCTTGAAGGACAAACTCCGTGACGAAATGGGTGAATTCTTGTACGTCAAAACCCAGCTTCGCCCAATGGTTATCCCGGTTCTCATCGAGGTTTAACGCCTCCCCCTTGCCCCCTCCTCACTTGTCGTGAGGAGGGGGTTTGGTTTTATTTACATTTCGCCTGTCGTGCGATAGCCTGCATGCATGAAAGAGATGCTTTTTTCGGGGGTAAAACCGACCTCGATCCCGACCTTGGGTAACTACATTGGCGCCCTCAAACAATGGGCGACCTTGCAGCATGAATACCCTTCGATGTTTTGTATTGTGGACTCTCATGCCATCACGGTGCCGCAAGATCCAAAAGAATTGCGTCGTCTCACCATGGATATTGCCGCGACCTATGTTGCTGTTGGCCTCGATCCAAAACGCACGACCATGTTTATTCAAAGTGAAGTCGCTGAACATGCTGAGCTCGCGTGGATCTTGAGCTGCTCTACACGCATGGGTGAACTCTCACGCATGACACAGTTTAAAGACAAGTCACAAAAAGAAGGTGCTGATGGCGCTGGTGTCGGTCTCTTTACCTACCCTGTTTTGATGGCGGCCGATATTCTTCTTTATGACACAACGGTCGTGCCAGTTGGCGAAGACCAAGTGCAACATGTTGAACTCACACGCGATATTGCCCAACGCTTCAACTCGACCTTTGATGAAGATGCGTTCTACGATCAAACGTTCATCCAACCAAAAGCACTCATTCAAGAACACGGTGCTCGCATCATGAGCTTGCAGGATCCATTGAAGAAAATGAGCAAGAGTGATGAATCTAAAATTGGTACCATTTTGTTAGACGATGACGCCGAAACGATCACGAAGAAAATCATGAAGGCCGTCACCGATGCCGATAGCGTGGTAAAGTATGATCCTGATACAAAACCTGCCATTTCAAATTTGATGGTGATTCACCATCACATGACCGGTAAAACGATGGAAGAAATTGAGGCAGAGTTCACCGGCAAAGGTTACGGAGATTTCAAAAAAGCGGTTGCTGAAGGCGTTGCGAATCACCTCGCACCAATCACCAAGCGCATTCATGAACTACGCGCTGATCCGACGGAGCTCAATCAAATTCTCACGGATGGCGCAGCGAAAGCTCGTGAAATCGCTAAAGTAAAACTCGAACAAGTAAAAAAGAAAGTAGGCCTCGGCCGTTAAAAACAAACGCCCCCGCACCAGAGTTGGTACGGGGGTTTGTTTTAGGCTGCCTTAGTGGCAAAGAGAATGAACGCTTTTACTTCACCGCCGAGATCTGGACGCAAGTCCCAAGGGACTCCGACGATGCGGCGATGATGGTCGATGATGCTCGACTTTTGCAAGGTGCGCTTCTCACCGTTTACTGAAGAGTAGACGCGTCGCTTGCTCGTACGACGAAAGGTGTCCAAAAGCCCTGATCTGATCGAGGCGATAACGGCCTCTTTGCCCCCATAGAGGGCATCGAGGTTCACCTTTTCAGCCAGATCGCGCATAAGGCTCTTGTAGACGCCTTCTGCACGTTCGACGGCCTTTGGCCTCAGCGTATACCGCTCACGCACGTGACGCGGCATCGAACGAATGGCCATAAAGACCTTGGACTGAGCGATGAGATCTGAATCTTGCTCGTCGCCGCAGAGCTCACGCCAACCACCAAAGCCGATGCGACCATCGCCTTCGGTAATGCCGCTCGCTTCGAAAACCGAGATCACGGGGATAATCTCATCCACGACACCAAGGCGCTCCGCTTCGAGCAGCATGCAACCGGCTTCTACCGAAACCGGGAGCAGAGCGATGCGT